>DATKWG010000264.1:0-46160 GCA_035529675.1 Anaerolineae bacterium | reverse complement strand
TCACATTCTAAGGAGGCACACGTGAACCCTGAAGATTTCGTCATCGGCGGAGTACAACTGCTCCTCTTGGTCCCCGGCATCGTCGAACTGCTCAAGGCGTGGTTCAAGCTGTCCGGAAGAGTCGCCGAATTCACCACCATCCTGCTGGGCGCCTTTTTCATCGTCCTGGCCCAACTCTTCACCTCCGGTTTCTTCCCGGCGCCGTGGGACTTTATCATCAAGTCCGTCATCGTCGCCCTGGCCGCCGTCCTGGCGATCCCCGGCTACTACAAATTGGTGAAGCGCGCTGCCGGGTGGGTGAAGTCGTAAGCCGTGGATGAAAGCCCCTACAAACGCTTTACCCGAAAACTCTACGATGCCACCATCATCCCCATCCGGAGCGTCATCTACCGCGCCGCCTTCGCCCTCGCCCGCTGGACCGCCATCGAGCGCCACCCGAAACCGACGCGCGCGCAAAGGCGTACGATGCCAGCATACCTCCGCACGAGGCCGGCCCTGTTCGGCCTGGGCGGTCCGCGGGACAGACCCGCCACTGTGCGCGGCCCACGGCGGGGGGAAGAGCCGGGTGGGGGCACCGGCGAACAACAAGAATGCTCAGACACACGGCCTATACTCGACGGACCCGAACGAACCCAGCCCCGACAGTCTGCAGGAGATCCTGGACAGGCTAAAGAAACGCCTGGCACGCTTGGAGAGATACCTCGATGACAACTGGGACGACCTCGAACCCGATCAGATCACCAGGATTACAGCACAGCAAGGCCAGACCGCCTCGCGCATCGCGCGCATCGAGCGCGACCTGCGCAAGACCGGGGCCGAACAGGGCGAGGAAGACGACTTCACCCGAGCCATCAACGAGGCCCTCGACCGGCTGGGCGCCGAATGGGGGATAACACTGTAAGTGACGTCAATAGACGACCGTCCATTCACACCTGAACTGGCGATCCAGTTCTTGAAGCACATTGAAATTTTCTCCGACGTGATCCTCCGCCGCAAGCTGCGCAAGTACCAGGAGGAGCCGGCCCAGGCCATCATCGACAGCGTACTCAGACAGAAAGGCCTCACGTTCGCGATCATGATGAGCCGCCAGGCCGGCAAGAACGAGCTCTCCAGCCACGTGGAGGCGTACCTGCTCCACCTGTTCTCACGCCGAGGCGGCCAGATCGTCAAAGCGTCACCCACCTTCAAGCCGCAAACCACCAACTCCATCATGCGCCTGGCCGACCGCCTCGACACCACGTGGAAGCACCGCTTCGGCAGAGCCCACCGTCGCGAGGGCTACATGGTCGACCTCAAGAAGGCCCGCGCGCTGTTCTTCTCCGCGGATCCACACTCAAACGTGGTTGGCGCTACGGCCGACGTGCTTCTCGAGTGCGACGAGGCCCAGGACGTCAGGGCCGACAAGTGGCAGAAGGACTTCCGCCCCATGGCGGCCAGCACGAACGCGACCACGGTTTTGTGGGGCACCGCGTGGACCAGCGAAACACTCCTGGCCCAGAGCATCGCGCAGTTACGCCACCTGGAAGCCCGAGACGGCCAGAAACGCGTCTTTCTGTACGACGCCGACGTCGTCGGTGCGGAGGTTCCCAGCTACGACGTGTACGTAAAGAGCGAGGTCGCCCGCCTCGGACGTAATCACCCCCTGATAAAAACCCAATACTACCTGGAGGAGATCGACGCCCAAGGCGGACTTTTCCCGGAACTGCGAAGGGCGTTAATGCGGGGCGATCACGAGCGAAAGCACCAACCGTCACCTGGTGCCCGCTACGCCCTGCTGATCGACGTAGCAGGCGAGGACGAAACCGCCGGCGATGCCATGAGCCGCATGATGATGGAGAATCCGAAACGGGACGCCACCGCACTGACCGTGGTCGAGGTCCAAACCGAGTTCGGACGGCTGCCGACGTACAGGTGCGTAGACCGCAAGCTGTGGCTGGGAGTAAAGCACACGAGCCTATTCGACCAGATCCTGGCACTGGCACGGCATTGGCATGCGGTGTGGATTCTGGCCGACAACACCGGGGTCGGGGCCGGCCTGGCGAGCTTCCTGGAGCGCGCCCTGGGCGAGAAACTCGTCAAGGTCACGTTCTCTGAGAGCCTCAAGAGCAAACTGGGCTGGGATTTCGTCTCAGTCGTGGAAACTGGGCGCTACAGAGACTACGTAGACGACGAGCAGCCGGACACACGCCAATTCTGGTACGAGGTCGCGAGTTGTCAGTACGAAGTGAGGCAGGGACAAACCCAGATGATCAGGTGGGGCGTCTGGGAATCGCCCGCCTACGACGGCCTGATCGCTTACGGACACGACGACCTCCTAATCAGCGCAGCGATGACCGCAATGCTGGACCAGCAACCATGGCCGGGCACGGGACAATCAGCAGTCGTGGAGACACAAGACGTACTACGAAAGATAGACGAGGAAGGTGAATGGTAGATCAACTTACCTACGAACAAGCAACCGAATGGTGCGAACGCCGGCAGGTCACCGTGTCATTCCTACGCATTCACGGACGCGCCCGAGTGCAAATCCGCTTCGATGCAGCCATCATCGTCGAACGCGACACGTTCCTGCAGGCGGTCCGAGCCGCCCAACTCATAGAGGACCGCCAGCCAAAATGACACACGCCGCAACACTCGAAATAACTATCCCGCAACTGGCCGCCCTGCTGGGCATCTCGCTCACCATCACCGACGTCGAGGTAGACCCCATGACCGGCACCGTCACCGTCACGTTCAACGATCCACGCCTGGTCATGGTACCCGAAGGAGCCACACCGCCCAAGATAAACTTCGACGACCTCACCAGCCTCGCGACCCGCGGAGAACTGCGACCACCCAAGAAACCACAACCACCCAAGCCGCCACTCCACAAGTCTGCCTATCACCCGGAGCCATCCTACGCCACCCAAATGCGCACCGGAAGGCTGCTCGCATGGCCCTGGCGTGACGAATCGGTGCACACCTAAGGTGAGACTTTGGTGAAGAATAAGTGAGCGTTCGGTGAACAGTTTACTTCCGACTAGATATATTATGTTCACTAGCACCAAACTTGACATTATTTGAGAGGCTTTCATGCCAACACGCAAACCCACACCCAACCAGCAAAGAGCCAATGGCCAAGGCCTCGACGTGATCGTCGGCCTGCAGATCCTACAGCACACATCCACCGACGCCGCCGCCCTCGTCATCCTCAAGGCCGCCATCCAGGAGATCCTGACCCTGCGCGCCCAAATCACCACGATCGTCGAACACCTGCAAGCCGGCCTGGAGGAGAAGCGGCGCGAGGAGGCGCAACTTCAGAAAGCCGCCACCGACCTCCAGGCAAAGCGGGAACAGCACGCAGCAGAACAGCACAAGTAATGAGCGTACGCGAACGCCTCGCCCGCCGCCTCTTCGGCGACATCATAGACAAAGCCGTCACCGCCGCGGTCACCGCACGCGTGGACGACTCGCGTGGCTGGCAGCAGATCGGCGGGGACATCGGCGCTACAGACAGACCCTGGGGCGAGCGGTTCGAGGATTTGACCGACGTCCTGGAGGCCTGGCAGAAAAATTTCCTCGTGAGACGGCTCGTCACCCTCACCCGCTCGTATGTCGTCGGCCGTGGCATCACTGTATCGAGCGCCATCGGGGAAGTAAACCAGTTCGCCCAGGCATTTTGGAATCATCCCAAGAACCAAATCACCCGCCGGCTGGGGCCCTTGTGCGACGAGCTCACCCGCGCCGGTGAGGTGTTCCCAGTCCTGTTCACCAATCACGCCGACGGCATGTCTTACGCGCGCTTTCCCGCCGTCGCCGTGCAGGTGCGCGAGATCCACACAGATCCGGACGACTACGAAACAGAACTCGAATACGGCCAAACCCAGGGCACCACCATCGACCTCAAATGGTGGATGGGCCCCGGGCACAAGAAAGCCTTCGGCCGGCTACGAGGCGCGCCCGGCGGCCACCTCGATCCCCTCATGCTCCACTGGGCCGTGAACAGGCCGCTAGGAGCCATCAGGGGCGAGGGAGATCTCGGACCCGTCCTCCCGTGGGCCAAACGCTACTCAGAATGGCTTAGAGACCGCGTCAGGCTCAACCGCTACCGCACCCGCCACGGCGTCATGGACATCGAACTATCAGACGACTCCCTGGTCCAGGAAAAGCGCGCCCAACTCGCCACGTCCAACCCACTAGAGCACGGCATCTACGTCCATGGCGCCGGCGAGAAGGTGGACCTCAAGGCCCTAGAAATCGGGGCCTCCGAGGCCGCAGACGACGGCCTGGCCCTGCGCCTGGCCATCGCCGCCGGCGCAAACGTGGCCCTTCACTACCTGGGCGAGGGCGGCAGCGTCAACTACGCCACCGCGAAAGAAATGGGCGAGCCAACCGCGCTCTTCTACACCCAACGCCAGGGCGACCTCTGCCACTACCTGACGGACCTGGTCGCCACCGCCTACAAGCGCGCCGCCGCACTCGGGCACGCCACGATGCCCGCAGACGGCAACCTACAGCTCAGCGCTGCCACGTTCGAGGTCGCCCGCGCCGACAACCTACAACTGGCCCAGGCGGCCCTCTCGATCGTGCAAGCACTGCAGATCGCCTACGATCAGGGCTGGGTGGACTCGGAGACCGCCATACAACTCGCATTCAAGTTCGCCGGGGAAACACTGACCCCGGATCAGATAAAGAAAATCCTCCAGGGCGACGTCCCACCAGGAGACACACTATGAATCCATCCGCGTTCATCTGCGTTCCCATCCGGAGGCCACCATGGCACTGACACATAACTCCAACGTAGCCGACAGCGAACCGACCTGGTCGGAAGTAGACAAGAACAACCTGCCTAACAGCGCCTTCGCCGATCGCGAAGCACGCCGCTACCCGCACCACTGGGTACAGAACGGCGGCGATCCGGACGACGACGGCAGGTACACCACGGGCATGATGTACTTGCACGAGGGCGGGCTGAACGCCGCATGGTCCGCCGCCCAGGGCGGCAGGTCGGGCGAGGCGGCGTCGAACGAGATAAAGAGCCACCTGCAGACGCATCGAAAGGCACTTGGCAAAGAGGACACCACTCCTGCCCAGGTGGCCACCGGTCACGTCCTCCTTCAACCACTCAACCGCGAAACGCTCTCCGGACGCCGCGAGTACGACTGCGTGTTCATGCAAGCCGGCCGGGTTAAACAAGCCGACCAGAACCCCGCCCCCTGGCTCCTGCCACCCGCGGTCATCCAAAAATCCGCCCACCTCTTCAACAGCGCAGCCACGTACGTCGACCACCCGGACCTCTTCGGCTTCGGCTGGAGAGACGACCCGAAAGTCCGGCACCTGGCCGGCGTCACTTTCAACGCACGCTGGTCCGACGAACTGCAAGCGGCCGTCGGCGGAATCAGGCTATACGACGAGCAGCCAGCGTCCCCGGGCGCGTTCATCGGCGCCCTGCTCGACCAGGTGCTATCCGACCAGGCCCGGGGCCTGGAAGTACCTAAGATCGGCCTGTCTGCCGCGTTCTTTCAGACCTGCCACCTCGACGACACCGAGGGCATACGAATCACCGACGAGATCCACTACGTCGAATCCGTCGATTTCGTGTACGACGCCGGCGCCGGCGGCTACGTCCGCGCCGCATTATCAGCCAGCGGCTGGGGCCAGGAGCCCCGCCGCGTCTATCCAGTAGGAGGTACCATGCCCCACGAAGCACCACTACCACAGCCGGCCCCCGCCGCTGAACTCATCGCACCGCCGGCACCGGTCACCCCGCCCGCGCCTGACCCAACCGCAGACGCGCAGATCCAACTTCTCCAGGCCATCTCCGCACGCCTGGAGACCCTATCCACCCAGATCCAAGCGCCACGAGCCATTCCTACGCCCGAACCGCCCCCGGCGCCCGCGGATCTCGTCACCCCCGCCCTGAAAGCCCGCATGGACACCATGGAGGAAGCCACCAGGCAACTCGCCGCCCTCCTCGTCCAACAAGGCGAGGGCGCCACCATCCAGGGCGCAGGGCAGCCACCGGTGCTCACCGCAACGCGCACCGGTACCGACGACATCACCCTGGCCTTCGAAGCGCTACTCGAGGGGCGACGCCCGCCCAACGGCATCCGGCCACTCAGCGGGATCCGCGAGATGTACCACCTGCTCAGCGGGGACTTCGAGATGACCGGCATCTACCAGCCGGACCGCGTCTACCTCGCCAACGTCACGTCTTCCACCATGGCCACCATCTGCGCCAACGTACTCAACAAGGCTGTCGTCCGTGAGTTCCAGGTGTACCCGCACTGGTGGGAGCCGGCCGTCACCATCGTCAGCCTGAGCAACTTCCAGGCTGTGCGCTGGGTCACGCTCGGCGGAGTGGGCGAGCTGCCCACAGTGGCCGAAGGCGCCGCGTACACTGAGCTCACCTGGGACGACGCGTACGAAACCGCCACGCCCGTGAAGAAGGGTGGCTACCTGGGGTTGACCATGGAAGCCATCGACAAGGACGACACCGGCCGCATCGCCGCCGCACCGCGCGCCCTGGCACAAGCCGCCTGGCTCACGCTCGGCAAAGCCATCTCCGACATCGTGTTCACCACCGCTTCCAGCGGCCACACGTGCGTCGACACCGGCCGTCTCTTCAACTCCACCGCGGTCTCCAGCACCGGAGGCCACGCGAACCTCGGTTCCACCGCTTTCTCGCTCACATCATGGAGAGCCACACAGATCCTCATGATGAAGCAAACCGAGCTGAACAGCGGCGAGCGCCTGGCGGCCCTCGTCCGCCCCCGCCTGATATGGGTGCCCATCGACCTGGAGGCCATCGCCCTACGCACCCTGGCCACAGAGGAGGACCCAGGCAGCGGCGACTACAACGTGAACGTAGACGCCGAGGGCGAGACGCGCACGGCCCGGCTCGCAGAAGCACGCCGGCGCGTCATCACGTCGCCATTCACCACCGACGCAACGGACTGGGCCGCGCAGGCCGACCCACAGCTGTACCCGTCCATCGGCGTGGGTTTCCGCTACGGAGAGGTCCCCGAGATCTTCAGTGTAGCCGACCCGCTAGGCGGGTTGATGTTCACCAACGACACGCTGCCGATCAAAGTGCGGTACGTGATCGCCGTGGGCCCGACCGACTGGCGCGGCCTGTACAAACACGAAGTCTCCGGCTAACCCGGACCTGGAGGTATGACAATGCAACGCATCTTTACCCTGAGCTTCTGCGTACCGGGCACGCTGGGCGCTAACGTCCTGTTCTACTGGAAGGCCCCCTTCGACTGCACGATCCTCCACGTCAGCGCGGTCGCGTCCAACGACTCCGACGCCACGATCAAGATCGGAGACTCCGCCGACAGCGGCAACGACGATTACCTGGCCGCCGCCGTAATCGGTGACTCAGCCGTACCCGCGGAGTTTGCGCGCACCGACTTCGTCGGCGATCAGTACCCGCGTATCCACGACGGAGACATCACGTACGTGACCGTAGATTACGACGGCGCCAGCGGCACCGCAGCCGCCGACCTGACCGTCGTCCTGACCCTGGCGGAGGGCTAACATGGACAGAATCTTCACCATCGCCCTCCACGTGACCGGCACCATGACGGCCGACCTGGACGCCCGCTGGACCGCACCGTGCGACTGCCAGCTGATCCACGTCAGCGCCGTCAATACCGCGGCGTACGCTGCCGGCCTAAGCATAGGCACGAGCGTCAGCGGCACTGCCTATCTCGCCAAGTGCGACACCGGCGTCAGCAGCGTACCGGTCGAGAAAACGAGGACCGACTTCGTCGGCGACCAGTACCCGCACGTCCCGGACGGCACCATCGTGGTCGTCGGCGTAGACTACAATTACAACGGCGGCGGCGCCGCCCAGTCGTCCGCCGACCTGACCGTCGTCTTGACCTTCACGGAGGGCTGAGGCCACGTGAGGCTCATTTCTCCTCCTTTGGCCGGGGAGCGGGCCTAGCCCGCCCGCTCCCCTCCAGGAGGAAAGGAGCACATCATGGACCTAAACCTGAACGACCCCCGGGCGCAGGCCGCCATCGCCGCGCTCGGCATCGTGCTGCCCATCTACCGCGCCGAAATCGCGGACGACGGCAGCATCGGCTTCTACGTCTACGGCGGCCACCTGATCACCTGGTCACCGCCCAAACCGAAACCCGCGCCACGTCGCGTAGAACCGGCTTCGGCCGTCGCCCAACGCACGACCATACCGACAGTGAGCGTACCCGGCGGCCCTACGGCACAACCACCCGCCCCGAGGCGCAAACCCGCCCCCAAGAAGGAGGCTCCCAGTGAACCAATTCGGTAGACACACACTCAAGATGCTCGCCCTCATCAGCATCATCGCCCTCATCGTCTCCACCATCGTCGTCGGCTGCGGGAGGCGACAGCCCGTCACCATCGAAGACGTCCCACCCGACCAGATCGTCGCCCTCGGAGTGACGCATTTCTCCGGAATGGACATCACAGGCACAGAGACCGACGAATTTGTCGTAGATCAGACGTCCAGCGGCGACATCGTCGAGTTCCAAGACAACGACTCCACCGTCTGGCGCCTGGCCGACGGCGGCACGATCACGCACGCCGGCGCAAACAACATGACCGGCGACCTCGCCGTCACCGGCGACATCAGCGTCGTCACCGGCGACCTCAAAGTAGGAAACGCCAACCCATCCGTCACACTCAATGGCGAGGACGCGTTCGTCGAGGGCACCCTCGAGGTCGCCGGGCAGAGCACCTTCTCCACCACCATCAACCTCCAGAACGGTGAGACCATCGTGAACTCCACCAACGGCACCATCGCTCTATCCGGAGCACTCGACGTGCAAGGGGGAGAGATCACCTTGTCCAACGACGAGACGATCGGTAACCTCACGAACGGCACCGTCGCCATCACCGGGACCACGATCAGCGCACGGGGCAACCTCGCCACCACCGGGTCTCTCGACGTCCAGGGAGGGGACATCACCCTCCAAAACGACGAGACCATCGGCAACGGGACGAACGGAACCATCGCCATGACAGTAGCAGCCGACGGCACCGTCAACGTCCTCACGGGCAGCCTCAAAGTAGGAAACGGCAGCAACTCCGTGGCCCTGAACGGGGAGGACGCGTTCGTCGAGGGAACCCTGGAAGTCGGCGGACAGAGCACCTTCTCGAGCACCATCAACCTTGAGAACGGCGAGACTATCGTCAACTCCACCGACGGCACGATAGGCATCACGCCAGAATCCACCGGCAGCGTAAACATCCTGACCGGCAACCTGAAAGTTGGCAACGGCAGCAACTCCGTGGCCCTCAACGGCGAGGACGCGTTTGTCGAAGGAACCCTCGAAGTAGGAGGGGCCACCACACTCTCCAGCACTATCAACCTTGAGAACGGTGAGACCATCGTCAACTCCACCAACGGCACCATCGCCCTGTCTGGAGCGCTCGACGTGCAAGGCGGAGAGATCACCCTCTCGAACGACGAGACCATTGGAAACCTGACCAATGGGACCGTCGCGATCACCGCTACCACCATCAGTGCCAGGGGCAACCTCGCCACCACCGGGTCTCTCGATGTGCAAGGAGGCGACATAACCCTCCAAAACGACGAGACCATCGGCAACACCGTCAACGGCAACATCGGCATCACCGTGACCGCCACCGGCCTCGTCAACGTCGCCACCGGCAACCTGAAGGTCGGCAACGGCGCCCCGTCCGTCGCACTCAACGGCGAAGACGGCTTCATCGAGGGCACGCTGGAGGTCGGAGGCGCAACCACGCTGTCAGGAACGGTGAACCTCGAGAATGGCGAGACGATCGTCAACTCCACCAACGGAACCATCGGCATCACACCGGAAGCCACCGGCAGCGTAAACATCCTGACCGGCAACCTAAAAGTTGGCAACGGTAACCCATCCGTCACGCTAGACGGGGAGGACGCGTTCGTAGAGGGTACCATGGAGGTCGGGGGAGCGGTAACCCTGTCCAGCACCGTCACGTCCGTCGGAAACGCCACGTTCGCCTCCCTGGTAGACATCGGCACGTGGATGAACCTGTCCGCCCAGGCCGCCGTCTCCATCGCCGACGGCGAAAGCATAACCCCAACCGGGACCTACCAGCCGATCACGACCACCACCGGCGCCGCCTTCACCACGTCCACCTCCATCCCCATCGTCGCAGGCACACGGGCAGGCGACATCCTCATCCTGGAGAACATCAACTCAGCCGCCATCACCGTGGACGGCACAGGCGGAACCGTGGAGTGCACGGCCGACCTGGTTCTAGCCACGCGCGACACCGCCACCCTGCTGTGGAACGGCACCGCCTGGATCTGCCTGATGCTCTACCACAACTAGGAGCGACTTGAAGGTACTCGCATACTGCGCCAAGTCCTTCGAGGCAAGCGTGAAACGGGCGGCGGGAGTCACCCCGCTGACCTCGCCGCCCGTCATCATGCAGACGTTCGAGCCGGCCTGGCTCGAGGGCTACGACTTCATCTACTTCAAGCTGCACGGCCTACCATCACAACCGTACTGGTACGGCGACGGCTACATCACCGCCGTCAGCGACCACCAGATCCGGCGCGCCAACCTCACGAACACCATCGTCTTCGCCGCCAACTGCCACCTGTGCGAGAAAGCAAACGGTGACATCATACCATCGCCAATGCTCACCGCCCTGCTCGACGCCGGCGCGAAATGCGTCGTAGGAGGACCGGGCCAGAACTACGCCGCCAAGATCCGCCTCGTCGGGGCCGACCTCCTGGGCTTCTACTTCCGCATCCTGGTCGCCTTCCCCAGAATTACGCCCGACTTCGCCTTCCGCGCTGCCCGTGCCACGTTTGCACTCAAAAACGACCCGGTGGCCACCGACACGCTGGGCTTTCGTTACTTCACCCGCCAGAACGGCACCATCGAACAGGAGGAAGCATGATCGACCGCATCACCATATCGACCGGCGCTGCCGCCGGCGCCAATGGATCCGCCACCGCCACCGCCTACAGCCCGCACGTCATGGGGAAGATCCTCAAGGTCCACGTGGCATACAAGAACACACCACCCGCCGCCACGACCGACCTCTATCTCTATGAGGCCGAGGACCCAAACGCCACCGAGTACATCGTCAACCTCCAGAACGCCGCCACCGACGTCACCCTCTACCCCCGCCGGGCAACCGTCACCAGCCTGAACGCCCCCATCATCTACGCAACCAACAACAACGTCCACGAGCCATTCGTAGTATGCGGCCGGCTGGCCGCCAAGATCGCCGGCGCGAACGCGGACGACTACGCCGACGTGACCGTGTGGTTCGAAAGCTGAGAACGCCATGAAACCCTGGATCAAAAACGTCATCGGCATCGCCCCCATCATCGCCGGCCTCGTTGCCACCATGCGAGCATCCAACCCGTTCGACTCGCCTATCTCTCCCATCAGCCCACCGCCCACGCCCACCATCGTATCGCCCATCAGCCCACCGCCCACACCGACGGTCTTGCTGCCAAGCCGGACCCCACCGCCAACTGCAACGCCGTCCGTTACCATCCACGAGTGGTACCACGACTGCCCGCAGCCCGGGCCTTGCGTTCCACAGCCCACCTACACGCCCGCCGCTGTCCCCACATGCCGGCCGGTCCCTGCCTGTGATCAGACACCGTACCCGACCAGCACTCCGTACCCGCCCCAGCCAGAGCTCTAACATGGGTGTCTACAAGTCTGATCCCAACCTCGTCGCTCTCTGGTCTCTCGACGAGGCCAGTGGCGTGCGCTACGACTTCACGGCCAACAACAACGACCTGGCCGACAACAACACGGTCGGTCAGAACGCCGTGGACTACAAAGAGGGCGTGGCCTGTGCCGACTTCGAGTCAGGGAGCAGCGAGTCGCTCAGTATCACGGACGCAGCCCAGACCGGGCTCGACATCATCGGCAACATCTCGATCGTCGCCTGGGTCAAACTCGAGAGCAAGACGGAGGAGCGCGTAATCATCTCAAAGTACGAGACCGGTTCCAACCAGCGCTGCTACAAGCTACGCTACGGCGCCGTGCTCCACGTCGTGGAATTCCTGTTGTCCTCGAACGGCACAGCGTCCGTCACATCCGTCGGGGCCACCACGTTTGCCAACGACGTGTGGCACCACGTCGCTGGGGTGTACGACGGCGCCCACGTGTCAATCTACGTGGACGGACTGCTCGACAGTAACGGCGCATCGAACCCGCTCGACTACACCGGCGGCATCGCGGACAAAGCGGCGGACGTGTTCGTCGGCAAGCAGGATGGAGGCTCAACGTACTGGGATGGCCTGATCGACGAGCTGGCCGTGTTCGACCGTGCCCTGTCCGCTACCGAGGTCCTCGGCATCTACGAGAGCGGCATCGCCCTCATCGCACCCGTGGTGGACTACTACCGCCGCAGGAGAACCAACTGATGCTATTCCTACGCGAGGACACCGTCGTAACGGTGATGATCGGCCCGTTCCTGGACTCGACGGACGGCGTAACGGCGGAGATTGCACTCACCATAGACCAGGGCGACGTCCACCTATCCAAAAACGGCGGGGCATTCGAAAACAAGAACGAGGCGACGGCTTGCACCCACGACGCAGAGCACAACGGCTGGTACACGTGCCCCCTGGACGCCACCGACACGAACACCGCCGGCGTCCTCATCCTCGCCGTCAACGAGGCCGGCGCATTGCCCGTGTGGGTCGAGTTCATGATCATGCCGCAACAAGTCTGGGACTCACTCTTCTCAACCGACAAGCTCCAGGTCCACGCCGCCGAGATCACCGACGGCCTTATCACCGCCGCGGCGATCGCCGACGCTGCCATAGACATCGCCACATTCGCCGCCGACGTCGGCACCACCGCCGTCGCAGCCAACGCCATCGCCAAGGCCGTTGGGCTCTCACTCGTCGCGTACAACCTCGACCACCTGTGCTTCCAGGCCACCGCTACCGCCGACATGACGACCGAGCTCGCCGACAACACCATCCTCTCCCGCATCATCGCCTCAGGCCACACCTCCAACTTCGTCCCCTCCACCGACGCACTCCACGCCCTCATGACCGACGTCGACGCCATCCTCGAAGACACCGGCACTACCCTCGACGGCATCGTAGACAGCATACTCCTGGACACCGCCGTCATCGGCGCACTCGGGGCCGGCCTGACCGCCATCCCGTGGAACGCCACGTGGGACGCCGAGATCCAGAGCGAGGTCAACGACGCACTGGTCGCCCTGAACCTCGACCACCTGTGCGCCGTGGCCACCGCTGCCGCCGATATGACCACGGAGCTGGTCGACAACTCCATCCTGTCCAGGGCACTCGGCGCGGGCGACACCAGCACCTTCGTACCATCCACCGACAGCCTCCACGCCGCCGGCGTAGACCTGGACGCCGTCTTGCTAGACACCGGCACCACCCTCGACGATCTCCTGGACGCCATCACCGCCGCCAAGATCGCAGACGCGGTCTGGGACGAGGTCCTCACCGGCCACATCGTCGCCGGGACCACTGGCTACGCCCTCACTCAGGCCGCCGTCGAAGCCCCCGCCGTCGGGGCCATCGCATTCACATACACCCTCACCGACTCCGCCACCGGCCTCCCGATCGCCGATTGCCTGGTATGGGCCTGCACGGATTCCGCCGGCGCCAACAAGGTCACCTCCGCCTACACCGACGACAGCGGCCAGGTAGTCTTGTACCTGGACGCCGGCACGTACTACCTGTTCAGAAAAAAGTCCGGGTACTCATTCACCAACCCGGATACGGAGACGGTGGCATGAACGAACGCCGCACAGACATCGCCATACACGTCCTCGCCGTGATTCTCTACCTGGTCCTCGTCCTCCCCCACCTCGCCCTCTTCACCATCTCCTCACCGTAAGGAAACACCGCCCATGAGCAAGTCGAACAATCGCCACCAGAACCAAACACCAGATCGACCGGATCCCGACCGCCTGCCCAGCCCCCTCACCACCGCACTGATCGCCGGTCTAATCCTCTTGATCATCGCGGCTACCGTAGCCCTGAGGCTCCTGAGGTTTCTCAGATGAACGGCAACAACGGCCGGCCCAAGAAACCCCACGTCATAGGCATGCGCCACGACAATGCACCCGCCGACCCGGTCACCATCGCCATGGCCGCTATGATTGCACTCATCATTTGCCTCTCCTGCGGCAGCCTGGCCGCCGCCATCGCCTCAGTCGTCGCCGGAGCCGCACACTAATGGCCGTTGGATCAGGAACCGGCACTCCAGTCTCCGGCGCAGGGTCCGCCACCCTGTCCTCCCTGCGCCTGCGGATCCGCACGGCCCTCGAGAACGCCAGCGGATTCACCGAGCCGCTCGTGGTCACCGCCTCAAGCGCCACCCTCACCACCCTGCGCGACCGGGTAGAAACATACCTACAGGACAGCACGAACCTGCGCTGGGCCACCACCGACCTCGACGAGGCAATCACACAGGCCGTCGATCAATACTCCAGGCAAAACCCGTTCGCCGCCCTCACCACCATAACCCTTTCGGCCAACGGCCGAGAAATAGACATCTCCACCATCACCGGCCTGCTGCGCGTAGAGCAGGTCTGGTGGGATTACGACGTATCGACACCTGGCTACCCGCCCAACTACCGGCAGTTCAAGGTGTGGCCCGGGGCAATCCTGTACATAGACGACCCCCTCGAGCCCCAATCCGGCGACGTCGTCCGCATCTGGTACAACAAGCGCCACACGCTCAATCTGCTCGATTCCGCAACTGCCACCACGATCCCCGACGAGGACCTTTCCTTTCTGGTCACCGGCGCCGCGCACTTCGCCGCACTCTCCAGAGCCATCGAACTCTCCGAGAGCATGACCACCGACCACGACGTCGTGAAGCGCCTCCACGAATGGGCCGACAACGCAGGCAAGAACTTCCGCTACGGCATGGGCCAGAAACCGCCCGCCTGGCAACGCTACGCGTACGCGTACGCCCAAGACGACATAGACGAGGCGCTGCGCTGGGCGATCCAGCGATACAGCGAGGTCAACCCAGACCGCACCGAAACCAGCCTCACGCTGGCCGCAGACGGCCGCGAGGTGGACACCTCCAGCATCACCGACTACGTACAGATCTACCGAGTATGGTGGAACTACAACTCATCCGCGCCCGCCTATCCCCCAGACTGGCGAAACTTCGAGCAGTGGCCCGGCAACATCCTGTTCATCAAAGACGGCGACGAGCCACAGAGCGGCGACGTGGTCCGCGTCTTCTACACCCGCCTGCACTCTCTGGACGGCCTCGACTCCGCCTCCGCCACGACCATACCCGACGACGCCGAAAGCCTGATCGTTACAGGTGCATGCGGCTACGTAGCGCAAGAGCGGGAGCAAGAGCAGCCGGGCAGGTCTACGCCGACCAAGCTCAGGGAATGGGCCGAGGCCCGCCTGAGAGAGTTCGAGCGAGGCCTAAGAGCGCTCGGCCGCCGCCAGGCCAGCCGGCATTCCGGAATCGCGGTCGGGCCAACACTCGACAGGTGGGACGGCGACACGGGGGGATGGGCCTAATAACGCCATGACACACCCAGCCCCCCTACTCCTCATCATCACCTGCGCCACGCTTTGCACACCCGCCTGCCGCCCGCCCATGCCCACCCTACGCGGCGAACTCGCCCAACTCTACCTGCCCTCCGCCGCTCGCAACTGGCCCAACAAAAAAGGCGTCGCCCTGTATCCCCACACCCCGTGCGCCGACGTGCGCGCCGTCGGCGGATCCTGGCAATACGGATGGTCTGCGCAACCGGCAACGTGCCAGGGCATCGAGAACGTGCCGATGATCAGCTGCGCCACCGACGCACCCGCACTCATCGACGGCCCCGCCCCGATCGGCGGCAACTCCAACTGGTTGATGCTCTTCAACGAGCCAGACCTGATCCTGCCCATCACGCCCAGCCAGGCCGCAATTCTATACCACCGCCTGCTCCCCATCATCGCCGACCGCAAAGTCGTGGCCCCCGCACCATCCGAACTGCACATCAACTGGCTGCCCGAGTTCCGCCAGGCACACATCGACACGTACACCGAACCGCCCAGACTGGACGCCCTCGCAGCGCACTGCTACAAGCAATCGGCCGCACAATGCCAGGCACTCGTAGAACAGTTCATCACCTGGGCCGACCAGTGGGGCGTGCCCGAAGTGTGGGTTACCGAGTTTTCGTTCACCGACCCGGCACAGGCACACACATTCATCACCTGGATGAACGCAAACCCGCGCGTCACCCGCTACGCCTGGTTCGCCAACCGGCTGCCGGCCACACACGTGAGCGACGCGCCCCTCCTGGACTGGGATACCGGCCACCTCACGCCCTGGGGAACCATGTACAACGACGCACATTGACCGCCAACCGCCACAACAGGCCACCAGCATGACAATTCTTCCAAAAGGTGCTACAATGAACGCTAAACCCAACGAAAGGAGACCACCACGATGGCAAGCGTTCAACGCGCCCTCGCTATCATCCTCTTTCTGCCGCTGGTTCTATCAGGAGCCCAGCCCATGGCAATCCTGAACAAAGAGTTCGTGCAACGCGAGTGGAGCCGCCCTGGCATGAACGTCTACCGGCAGCCCGGCGACCTCTCCTCACTGACCGCCCTGCTGCCCGACCAGCACGGCCTGCTAAGACGCACAGACGCATGGTCCACCATCCTGGACCTGGGCGCCGGCATCCAGAACATTCGCGGAGGCTTTTGGGATGACGCGAACAACACGTACGTGGTCATCGGCCAGGACACCGCCACGCCCGCCACCAAGATCGTCCTCACGTACTTTTCATCCACCTGGACCATCAAGGGTACCATCTACGACGTCACCAGCGCCACCGCGTCACTCGGTGGCAAAGATCAGATGAACGTGTCGTACTGGGGCGGCGACCTGTACGTCATAGGCGCCGACAAGAAGGTGTACAGGGGGTCAGACTACACAGGAGGGCTGACCGAATTCTACGGCACGGCCGACGCCTGGCTCCTGTTTCCCGCCGGCGACAGAATGTACATGATCACGGAAGCCGGGACCGTCTACCGCCTGAATGCTACGGACGACGCCTTCGAAACACACTACACGCCGATCGGCAGCATGGACATTCAGTATGCCACCCCATTCAGGGGATACCTGCTCCTCTTTGCCACACGAGACGACGGCAGCATGGCTATTTACCGCCTACCGGATGCCGCCACGGCCACACCAAAAGGAATGCAGCAAATCGCCACCGTCCCCGGCTCGGGCGACCTCCCAGACTACGGCGTGCTCTTCGCCCACTTCCGAGACGAAATCTACTTCTCACCAGGCCGCCTCAACCGGTTCGACAGCACGCGCGACGTCCCCATTTATGCGTTCAACGGGACCCAGATCACACTCACCGCCACCGTCACCGCCGTGCCGGTCACCGCCAACGACGTAACCGGCCTCGTCGCCTGGCAAAACAACCTCGTCTTCTACAACCTGGACACGGGCGGCGACCAGGTGGTGAAAGTCCTCTTGGGCGACGGTTTCGCAGACCTGCCCATCCTGTCGCCGGCCGTGGTCTCCGGCTACGTCCCATGGATCAGCGTACTCAGCAGCACCGAGATCGTAATGTCCGGCAACCACGCCACCAGCGGCGAGGGCGTCTACCACCTCGGCGGAACGCACGAAACCGCCAACACCGACCTGGCCGACGGCACGCTGATCACCGCGTGGCTGGATATGTCCAGCCCGGGCAAACAGAAGTATCTGAACTCCATCACCGTCCTGCTGACCGCAGCCAACGCCAACGTCGAGCCGGAAATCTACTACCGTCTCAATGGCGCAACAGACTGGACGACCGCAACCACAACCGCCAACGTAACCCGCGCCAACACCGAAAACCTCAAGGCCTCGTTCTTCACCCTGCAGGTGCGGGTGATCATAGACGACAACAACGCCAGCGCAAGCAAGCAGGACATCCGCATCGACGCCTTGTCCGTCCGCTACTCCATAGCCGAGTGAACGGAGCGACCACGATGCACATCAGCCGCTACCAAATGTACGAATCACTCAGCGAATACGCCCCCCTGGCCCATGGCCAGGCACTCTCCATCAGCCGCTCCGACGTCCTGTGCCGCATACTCGGCTACCCGCCCGGGTCCAC
Organism: Anaerolineae bacterium; assembly: GCA_035529675.1. Taxonomy (GTDB): domain Bacteria; phylum Chloroflexota; class Anaerolineae; order UBA1429; family UBA1429; genus DATKWG01. Next base: position 28,061 of record DATKWG010000264.1, on the reverse strand, counting down.
CCTCACCACCGAGTACCCCGCCTACGACATCCGCCACCTCGACCTGGCCGCCGACACGTTCGACTGCACTGCCGCAGACCAGGTCCTGGAGCACGTCGCCGGCAACCCCGCCCAGGCCATCGCCGAGATGTTCCGCGTCACCCGCCCTGGCGGCCTCGTCGTCGCCACCACCTGCTGCGTGAACGCAATCCACCACGGCGGCGATTACGACGACTACGAGGACTACTGGCGCTTCACCCCCGCCGGCCTCCGTCTCCTCGCGCAACCACACGGAGACATCCTGGAAGCCGCAGGCTGGGGCAACCCGCTCGTATGCCTGTGGGTCGCATTCCGCCGCCACCAGGTGCCCCCAAACCCACACCACCCAATCCACCGGATCGCCACCAGCAACTGGCCGGCCTGGCCACTCACCGTCTGGGTGGTCGCCCGCAAATCAAAGGAGACGAAATGACCACAACCGTACACCCGCCACACATCGCCCACGTCGGCGACCTCATCACCAGCCTCATCCAGCTCTACCAGATCCCACCGTTTCAACGCGACGACGACTGGAAAGACAACGAGCGAGCAATCCGCGAAACGCTCAACGACGAGGCCATCGAAGTGCGCCACCCCGTGGAACTGACGACACCATGACCGACCGACCATACGCACACACCGATCTACCCGACTCAGGGAGAACATCCCACTTCACAATCGACGAGCAACTGCCCGAGGCCGACGAGAAACAAATGATCCACGTCCTCACCACCAACGCGCCCGTCACCGTCACCGGCGCACGCGACGAAACCGAGGGGGCACTGGCCAACCTACTCGCGGCACTGGCCACGCTCGGCCTGATCACAAATTCAACCACCGCCAGCTAATGCCAACCCTAACCACCCGCAGCAGATACGAGATCGTAGGCCAGCACGCCACCGCAGGCACATTCCTCGACGCGGGCGCCCGCGATCGCCGCCTAATGACCTACCTCCCACCCGGCTGCACGTACACCTCCGCCGACATCGTCCCAGGCCACGACTACACATGGAACCTCGAACACCACATCCCTGCGCCCGACGCATCGTTCCACATGGTCGCCGCGCTGGACGTGCTGGAACACCTCGACCACCTGCATGGCGCGCTACGAGAACTGCTGCGCATCACGCGCCGCACGCTCTTCATTTCCCTCCCCAACGAGGCCACCGTCATCCACCGTCTCACCTTCCTACTCCACGGGACCATCGGAGGCAACCACCACCTCGCACCTAACATAGACCGCCACCGCTGGCTCGTCACGTACCACCACGCCGCCGCTCTCATGCGGACAATCCACCATCTCAACATCCAGTACGACATCTGCACACCACACAACTACTTCCTCGCCCACCACCACCTCCTCCCGCCACACCTGACCGCGCACACTCTGCTATTCGTCATCACCAAGGACTAAATAGTGAACATACCCACCATAGACCTCGCATCCACACCCGTCGAACTCGTCATCAAGGCCGGCCCCAACTGCTACCGCCTGTCCTTCCCAGAGGTCCACCTCTTCCTCGAGAACCAACCGCCGCCACCAGAAGAAAACGCGTTCCCCCTCGCCACGAGCTTCCGCCTGCCAATGAAAAACCCTGACCTCGAGTGGTACGAGGCCAGCCAACGGTACGGCCCCTACGTCGCCCAGGCCCGCGCCCTGCTCCAGCGCACCCCCTTTGCCTTTCTCCTTCCACACCCCGCCCTGTGCGCAGACTGGAACCTGGAATCAGGCGGAAACACCGATCTGGGGCAGCCCCTGGTCGCCCCATTCAGCGGCCAGGTCACGAGCGCGTACAACTGGGCCGGAAGCGTGGGGCGCGTGATCCAGATCGTAGGCATCACGCCGGCCGGGGAGGTCATCGTGTGGGCCGGCTGGCACCTGGCTAGCATGGCCATCACCACCGGCCAGACCGTCCACGTGGGCAACGACATCGGCGCGATCGGGAACGCAGACGGCTACTACGCAGGCGCCCACCTGCACGAGCAGCTATGCATCCTCAACTACGCAGGTATCCCCAAACCCAACCAGTTCTCCGGATCTGATCGCCGCTACAACTGGCAGTCGCCACCGGCGTTCTACAAGGCGCACGGAGTTGATCCCGACCTGGTAGACAGGTGCACGCGCTGGAAGTGACTTGACAACGATAGCGACCGTGCTACAATGACGGCATCCACGGCGCGAGGCACCCCCCGCGCCAATTTGCGAAGGCCCTGACCCAGTCACCCCCGCCCACGGTCGGGGCCTTCGGCTTCCACATCAACACGATCAAACTTACCCCCTGACGGAAGGACTCTGACTTACCCCCCGACGGAAAGACCCTGCTTACTCCCATCAGAAGGACCTCACCTACCCCCTGACGGAAGGACCCTGCTTACTCCCATCGGAAGGACTCTGACTTACCCCAATCGGAAGGACCTGACTTACCCCCTGACGGAACGACCTGACTTACCCCCTGACGGAAGGACCTGACTTAACCCCCAACACGAACACCTGTTCTATTGCCAAGCCCCGAAAGATATGTTATACTTGTGTTACTTGTGGTACATGAACCGGAGGGACACCAGTGGACGACAAACCAACCGCCACCCAACCCGACCCGCGCGCCAGCTACGAACGGCTGCTCGACATTGCCTCAACCGACGAACTTGGCCAGATGCTCATCGAGGCTGTTCGACTCGCCGACAAAGACCTGGCCGCCGCCCTCCGCGAAGAGATCAAGCACCGCAAGCCAGACCCCACCACCATCAGCCAACTGGTCTTCACCCGTGAAGATCGCCCCATACTCAAGGGCTACCCCAGCTACACCAAGGGCAAGCCAACCACCACCATCGAAAAGGGAGACCCCGCCACGATCACGACCAAAGAAGCAGCCGAACTGCTCGGGGTAAGCCCCGTCACCGTGATCCGGCTCTGGCACGCCCGACAAATCATGGCGTACAAGTTGAACCCCACCAAGAAAAACTCCCCCATCCGTGTCTACGCCGACACCGTCCACGCCTTACTCAGGAAGCGCCAGCAATAGAAAAAGCCGCCAGGCCCGTACAGACCTGGCGGCTCACGGCCCCCTCGGGCTCTCCGCACATTAACAAACTTTCACACGAGAGGGCTCCCGGTCTCAACCGGGAGAGCGGGTGATGGGACTCGAACCCATGACATTCAGCTTGGGAAGATAGCGTGCACAGTGCACGTTAGCTCAGATAGCTAACGTTCACCCCCTGGGTGCCTGCCGTTGATTTGGGCCAGCGGCGACGCACGATCGTGCGCCTTGCGCAGCTCTGGCAACTCCGGATCCGTATAGATGCTGGCCGTCGTCGTGATCGACGCGTGGCCCAGTATCTTCTGCAGCATCCGAAGCGGGCCACCACCATTGATAAAGTGATTCGCAAACGTGTGGCGCAGCAGGTGCCAGCGCAGGTGAGGAAGACCCGCCCGAGCCTTCAGCCGGTGCATCATCGTCTGGATGCCGTTCTTCGTGAACGCGCCACCCCCAGACGTCACGAACACCACATCACACCCCACGGCCGGCCTCAACGCCAGCCACGCCGCCAGCGCAGTCACCGTGACCGGCCCGATCGGGATGTCACGCTCCTTGTCGCCCTTGCCCAGTACGCGCACCCTGGCACCTTCCAGGTCCACACCATCCAGACGTAGACCCACAATCTCCCCCCGGCGCAAACCACTGTCCACCGCCAGGCACACCATCGCCAGGTCCCGGGCCGCATTCCCCCCGCGCTTCACGGCCTCCAGTAGACGCTCCACCTCGTCGAGCGTCAGACGCGGAGACTTGCGTTTTGGCACACGCGGACGGCGTACCCGCAGCATGGGACTGAACTCCAGTCCCCCCTCTCGCACAACCCACGCGAAAAACGTGTTGAGGGACCGATAGACCTGGTCGAGGTAATACGGCGAGTACGGCTTCCCATCCCGCCGGTGCAGGCCCCCCAGGTACTCCCGGACCACATCTGCGCCCACAGACTCCACCCGCAGCGGCCCCACTGCCGCCGCGAAGGCCCCCAAATGATATGAGTACAGCGCCTGCGTACCAGGCGCAAGGGCGTAGCAGTCCGACAAGTACCGTGCCACCCACGAAGACAACACCCACAGCCCCCAAGCCCATGATGTGAAAAACGGCCGCTCAACACGCACACGATACGAACCCACCCGCGCCCAGCGCGAGCGAGATCGGACCGACTGCACGTTGACGGCCGCTGTGTCATTGTGGTCCTCGATGTGCTTCGATGACGGGGAGGGCTGACGCTGCCCAAGTGACAGCCCTTCCCAGCAATTATACAACGACACGACGGGAGCACAATAGAACAAATGAGCGAATACATCACCAACGCCCTATTCTGCCTGGCCGGCCTGTCCGCCGGCGCCACCTTCGGCTTCCTCGTCCACGGCCTGCTCAGGGGCGCCAGCCGGCGCCTAGACCAACACACTCAGGAGCCACGATGACACCAACGGACCTGTGGCAACAAACGCTCCAACAACTCAAGCTCCAAATGACCGAGGCCGCCTTCGAAACCTGGCTGTACGAAAGCACCGCCACCCTGTCCGGCAGCACCTTGACAATCACAGCAAAGAGCGCCTTCGCCAAGGACTGGCTGGAGAACCGCCTCGGCCCCACCATCAAGCGCACACTCGCCCGCGTCGCCGGCCGCCCACTCGACCTGGCCTTCACCGGCGCTTACCCGACCAACGCCGAGACCCTCCATACCATCACCCACCCCGAAGCAGACCAGTCAGAAGAAGTAGAAGGCGACCACCCCAGCATTCCAGCATCCACCCGCTTCGCAATCGAACTCGTGCACTTTAACCCCCAGGAAGCCGGCTACGTCATCGTCACCAACTACGCCCTCGACTTCTGGCAACCCCTCCTCGGACCCTCTCCCTTCGCCCTCTGGCTCACTCTCAGATCCTTTCCAGCGGCCTGGGCAGAGCACATCAAACCAGACTGGCCCAGCATCCAGACGATCGCAGACATCTGCGCGAGACGCGACCGCCACAAGATTCTCGGCCGCGCAGCCTGGACCAACCACCACCGCGTAATCGGCGCACTCGAAGTGCTCGAAAGTGAAAGAATCGTCTGGCCCAGGCGCTACGGCACCGGTCGCCAGACCTACTATGTCTTCAAAGTCCTCAACGCCCTGCCACTGCTCACGCCCACCCAGGTCGCCAAACTCACGCCCCGCCTCCAGGCACGACACGATCGACAACTCGCTCGCACAAAGGTTAACTACGACGAATGGCAACAACTCACACTGCCCTCCCTCACCGCCGACCACTGATTTGCTTATGGCGGGTACACAAGCAAATCCCCGCCCTTATGGCGGGTACATAAGGGCCTTATGTCACCGCCACAAGGCCCTTATGGCGGGTACACAACATTAGTATACTAAAGACTTAACACTTAACCAGAAATAGTAAAAGACAAGAGAACACCGACAAGGAGACCACGAAATGCCACAAAACCACCGCCAAGAGCCCACGCGCGCCCGCGTGGCCCTCACCCTCACCGCCCTCCTCGCATTCGGTATCGCCTACAACGCCATCGTCACGTGGTTGGAAAACCGCCACCACGACCGAGGTTACACGTCTCTCCTGGTCATCGCCGGCAGCGCCGTCACGATCGCCGGCGCCGGGCACCTCACCACCTGGAGAGCCGCCCTGTGGATGCTGGCATGCTTCGCCGCCAGCGGCGCGCCGATGACGGCCGGGTCCATCTGGAGGTATTGCCGTCACCGACAGCAAGCCGAGACACTGCAGAATCACCGCGCCCTCGCAACCGCCAGGAGGCGCGACCATGAAACGAATAGACCGCCTGAACCCAACAGGTAGCATAGTAAAAAGAAAGCTAGAGACCGCCACCGATGCCAACGACTCCATACACGCCGATGTCGAGACCATCCGCCTGGCACAAGACGACAACGCCCTCACGCCAATCATGGTCTACTCCGCAGTCGCCAGCATCGAGGGAGCACTCATCGAACAACTTAGGGCACTACAAGAGCTAAAGGACATCCTGGTCAAGAAGCAATGACAATCCTAAACGCACAAACCAACTCGGGCGCCAGCGTGCCCGTGAAATACCGAAGAGACCACCATCAAAGACGTAATCTGTGCTTCGATGAACAGTCATTCCAGCACCCCGCCAAGACGAACCTGAACTGGCTGGGCCGGCTCCTGCACCTCTACACCGAAACCCACCAGATAGTCCTCGACCCATTCGGTGGCTCAGGGTCCATCCTGCTCGCCACGTACACCGGCCGCCAGGTCATCACCGGCGACGTCGAGGCACACCTCGCCCAGCTGCTAAACCAGAACGCCTTGCGGATCCGCAGTAAAAGCCTCTTCAGCGCGCCGGCGCAGGTCGCCCGCTGGGACGCCGGCCACCTGCCGCTCGCCGACAACAGCATCCCAGTGATCATCACCTCGCCCCCGTACTTCGACACGTTCTCCACGTGGAACGCCAAGAGCGGCAACCAACTGACGCACAACCCCGGTCCGACGGGCAGTTGCTACGGGTTCGACCCGCGGCAGATAGCCAACGTGCACGTCTACGAAACGTACCTGCGCATCATGGCGCAGGTCTACCGCGAATGCCGGCGCGTTCTGTGCCCGAGTGGCACTTTGCTTTTGATCCTGGGCGACAAGATCCACAAAGGCCGCGTGGTCCCCATCACCGCCGACACCGAAACGCTCTGCACCGCCATGGGATTTACTCTCACCGGCCGCAAGCTCCGCTACACCATCCCGTCACACTACCGCAACATCACCGCCCAGCAGCATGGCACTGACTACCCCACCGTCAATCAGGAAACCGCGCTCATCTTCCAAAACGCGAACGACCGGCTGCCGCCCGCCCGCCACATCTCGATCATCCAGGCTCCAAGCCCAGAGAGCGCACCTGGAAGACAACTCTTCGACAAGCAACTGTACTGGGCACACCATCACTGCCGCCAGACCCTAATCCTGAACGGCCCAGGTGCAGCCACACCCTATCACGTCGCCGACCACGTGCTAAACCCCGTCTGGCGCGACGTCACCGCCAAAGCACGCCGGCGCGCCGAATGGGCCTTCGAGGTGGTCCGTCAGCTCATCAGCACGGGCGAAATTCACGCCGGCGACGTGATCCACCTGCACGTGAGCCACACGTACGCGCCGTACCTCCAGCGGCGCCTGAACACGGTTGGGTGCCACGTGGAGATCCCAACCGAGCATTTCAACTTTGGACAAAAGCTCAAGTGGTTCACAGATCAAACGAAAGGAGACCGACCGTGACCGCCATATACACGTGCATTCCCCAAGACGTGCAAACGCCCGAGCAGGCAGCCCAGTACCGCGAAGCCAAGCGCCAAGCCGAGATCCAATCGCTCCGCACCCGGCAGACCTACCAACCTGCGTACATCCTGATCCCCGACCTGACTATGGAAAACCTGCCTGGTACAACCTGGCGCAACCTGTGGACCGCCGACCTCCACACCGTCGCCACCATCGGCCCCGACCGCTTCGGCAAAATCGGCCCCGACCCCACCTCCTACGCCACCTTCTCTATCGGACACTGGACAGCGGATCGATTCCAGATCCGCGACTGGGTGAGAGTAGACCGTCTACCCACCGACATACAGATCGCATGGGCAGTCGAGCACGTCCGCCACTGCAAGACCGCGCTCCACGCGACCCACGAGCAGAACGAGCACACAGGCAAGAAAACCCGGGGCACATTCACCCGATTCAGAGAGGAAGACGTTCAACTGGCACTAAACCAGCTACACAAGCTCATCGAAGAGCACCAACTGCCACCCATCAACCCAGTCACCATCGCCCTCCCGGGCGAGCAGTTACAATTATTCGCTTGAAAGGAGACCTGTGAAACAAACCGCCCGCGCCATCTACAGAGAAACCCTCGGCATCACGACCGGAGACGTCATTACCACCTCCTACAAGTCCGGCCCCTACAGCGTCAAGCAGATCACGGGACCCTACACCTTCCATGCCACCTTCTCCGACCTCACCATCTGGCCTTACCCCGTCATCCCCCTCGCTCTTTCCTACGTCGATCCCTCCCTGACATCCACCGCCTACATCCACAACATCCACAGAGAACCAGACGGTCGGTACCTGACAGACACGCACGACGAGATCTTCGTCCACAAAACCACCCAGCCACTGGCCGCCCAACTGCCCCTGCTAACTCCCGCCACGCAACCAGAATATCCGTACCAGCCGGGCGTCAACTACGCCGCCGGCGACAGCCACGTATGGCACTGCCGAGACTGCGGCAAGGACTTCAACGCCGAAAAACAGAACAGACACTGTGGCCCACCCTGCCCCTACTGCACCAGACGCTTTCCGACTATCGCTATCCCCATCATCGTGATGGGCAACGGACAGCCACGCAGCTCGTATGTCAGAGCCATAAACGCGTAAGAAGAAAGGAGACCAACCATGACCGCTACAAATCAGCAAGAAATCCAGGACATCGGCTGTGACCTGGGACACGGCGGAGTCAAGACCGCCCAGGTCCGCATGGTCACCATGCCCGACGGCACCATCGAGCGCCAGATGGTAACCAACGCCATCCCATCCGTGGTCGCCGTCGGAAGCACCACGTCGACCGGAGCGCTGAAACTCGACGGCATCGTCCGCACCGGCAAGGACCGCGCCACCCGTCCAGACGTCGTCACCTTCGACGGCACGTCATACCTCGCCGGCCACTCCGTCGGCCGCTTCGCCACCCCCGTGGAGAGGATGGACTTCGATCGCTTCACTGAGGGCACTGACACCAGGGCCCTGCTCTACGCCGCGCTCTGGCCCTTCCTCAACGGGGGCTCACACACCCTCAAGATCGCGCTGGCCCTCCCCGTCGAGATCCTCCTCGACCGGGCGCAGGCCCGCACCCTCCAGGACGGCATGACCAAGTGGATGGTCGGCACCCACAACTTCACCCTCAACGGAACGCCGGCCATTTTCGACATCGCCGCGATCCGCGCCACCGCGGCGCAGCCCCTGGCCGGCTGGTTCAGCTGGGGCCTCAACCTCAGCGGCCAATGGTGCCAAGGCAGCGAGGCAGCCAGGGCCCCAACCCTCATCATCGATATCGGGTTCAATACGTTGGACCTGGTCGCCATCGAGGCCGCCCAGGTCAGCACCCGGTACACGGGTGGGGAAAACCTCGGCATGCGTCGAACGGCCGAGCTCATCACCCATACCATCCACGCCACGTACGGCCTTAACCTCACTCTCTATGAGGCCGACGCTCTCACACGCGCGATCGTCAACAGCCAAAAGGCGCACGTCTACGTCGCCGGGCAGGTCCAGGACGTCACCCAAATCGTCCGCCAGGCACTCCAAACCCACGGCACCCAGGTCGTCCGCTACGTGGAGCAGCGAGTCGACAAGGCCCGCCAGTTCCACATCCTGCTCGTCGGAGGCGGAGCCCTCGCCCACGGCCAGCGTCTGCGCCAGCAATGGCCACACGCCCAGACCGTAGAACACCCGGTGACCGCCAACGCCGAGGGCCTCGCCAAGATGGCCACCCGGGCGAACTATTTCAAGTGAATTCTTTGCGCAAACAATTCCACCCGTGAATTGTTTGCGCAGGAAATTCAAGGGAGATCAGGAAATGGGCAGGGGAAGGCCGATCGCACCAGGTGAAGTATTCTACCTTGGCCGCCTACGCTGGAGGCCAGAGGATGGGCCTGCCCTGCTCACATTCCTCCAGGAGCTCACCGACGCCGATCCCTGGCAACGCGAGAGGATGATCAAGAACGCGCTCGCCGGGGGATTGACGAGTCAGACCACCGCCGGGCCGCAGGCCGGCGAAGACGACGAGACCACCAACCTGATAGAAAAACTGCTAGAAGGAGAATGGTAACCATGAACATCACCGACGCAATCACCGAAGCAACCTTCGGTTACGCCGAGACCAGAAGCTTCGGCGACCACCACAACGTCACGCCTCAAATGTCGCTTACCGCCCAGGTGCACGGCAACTGGGGCGAGACCATCGCCCAACTAACCAACGAGTGCATGCACTGGGTCCGCTCCACCATCGACCACACCCTCGAGGACAACCATCAGCCACCATACTACTGGAAGGGGCCACGCTGGGACGCCCTATACTCCTACCGTCGCAAGGCAATCATCGTCATCCCACACAACGCCGACGCTCCCATCGACTTCAACCCCATCGACGCCGTTCCCCAAGGCATGGCCATCGTCATGGCCCTCATCGAGGCCCACGACGTCGCCCGCGCACACCAATGGCAGGTGTACACCGACAGCCCATACAGCCCGCCACCCGAAAACCACCCACTCAGCGGCCTGATCACCCATCCACTCGACGACCTACCTCCACTGCAGCTCGACCCGGCCCAACCCGCAGGCGACGACGACGCCTTCGACGAAGAGGACGAACCCTACTACGACGGCGAAGACGACGAGGACGACAACACCGTCATCACCATGCCAAACGAGTTCAGCAATGGCCGCCCTGCCATCCTGCAAACCGACACCACTCAGGAATAACGAACAGGCCCCGGGGCTCAAACCCCCGGGGCCCGGGCAGGTGGAGCTACCCACACCCGCCCGCCAGCAAGTATAACCAAGGAGCTACCAAATGCAAGTTCAAACGCCACAACTATCACCAGGTGCACCCGCCACCAGGCCCGCGACCAGCGCCACCGCCAAGCGCCTGGAACTCCAGGCCGACCGCATCGACAACATCCTGTCACTCCACAAGATCCAGGCCAGGGTTACCGGTGGGACCGTTGGCCCCCGCTGGGTACGCTTCCAGGTCATCCCGGCCATCGGACAGAAACTCAACCCCATCGCCGCACTCCAAGAGGAATTCGCCGCCGCACTCCAGGCCACCACGTGCCGCGTCGCCCGCCAGGGCGCAGCGGTCGCGCTCGAGATCCCCCGCGACGATCCCCAGCCCGTGCGACTACTGCCACTCTACCAGCAACTCATCGACCACCAATCCCTCGCCTGGCCCATCAACCGGCTCCAGACCACCCTCGCCCACCGCACCCCGCCCACCGCCATCCCTCCCATCACCGCCATCCTCGGCCTGGCCGCAGACGGCGCGCCGCTCCTGCTCCGCCTCCCGTCGCCAGACGTCGCTCACGTCCTCATAGCCGGCACCACCGGCTGCGGCAAGACTGCGCTCGCGCAAACCATGGCCCTCTCCCTCGCCATGGCCAACCCCTCCACCGCCCTCCGCATGGTGCTCATAGACCACGGCCGGCAGGCCTTCCACCAATTCGCCGGCCTACGACACCTCGCCATCCCACCCGTGACCGACAATCACCAAGCGCTCAACGTACTACAGGGCCTCGTCGCCCTGCTCGACAAGCGCACAGCCAAGGACGACGACAACGCCACCACCGCACCCACCACCCCGCCCGAAGCCAATGACCCAATCGATCCTGCTACCGGCAACAGGGCCACCATCGTCCTCTTCATCGACGAACTGGCCGACCTCCTCATGCTGGGTGGCCCGGCCGCCGTCTGGGCCCTGACCCGCCTAACCCAGCGCGGCCGCGGCGCAGGCATTCACATCGTCGCCGCCACGCAGAAACCCACCGCCCAGATCCTCGGCCCACTCGTCAAGGCCAACTTTCCCGTCCGCCTGGTCGGCCAGGTCACCAGCACCGCCGACGCACACACTGCCACCGGGTGGGCCGGGACCGGCGCCGAGAAACTGACCGGCCGTGGCGACTTCCTCGCCGTCGCTCAGGGACTAGTGATCCGCTTCCAAGCCGCCCACGTCACCGAAGCAGAAATCCGCCACGTGATCAGCGGAATGCCCCACACTCAGCCCCAGGCCGAGCCACTGTTCCAGGCACCACCCACGCCAGTCGAGGTCGCAGCGTCGCCCGACCCCGACCAGGTCCTCGCTGACCAACTCCGCCGCTCCAACCTGTGGCCCAACCGGCACGACCCCGACCGCACCGGCTACCGGTGGGGATTCATCTCTGAGGTGTGCCAACAACTCTTCGGCCGGCCCGCGGAGGGCACCTGGTACCAAACCGCACAGCGCGTCATCGCCAAGGCGGAGACACAGGAGCAGCCCAGTGCATGACATACCCTGCTGCTACATCCACCAATACATGATCACCCACCCAGACCCCAAGCGCCCCATCATCATCGTAGCCACGCTGCAGCAGATCACACAGGCCCTCGCCTACTGGCCAAAACACGAACCACCAAAGCACAACGAACATGCCGCGCGGACACCCACGACCAATCACTGAAACTATCACGGTGCAGGAGCTAACGCAGATGCGGGAGCAGGCACTGACGTACGTGCAGATCGCCCGGCAAACCGGGTACTCCGCCCGCACCATCGCGCAATACGCGCGCCAGGTGCTGCCAGCCGAACTCAGGAAGAAGCAATCGAAGGGTAATGGCCACCAGCCAGCCACCTCCTACCTAGAACTGCTGCGCTGTCACCGATGCCGCCTCGCGTGGTCACCGGAAAACCCAGTGGACTTCGCGTCCAGGCTCTGCCTGTGGTGCATACTCGAGTTGGCAGGCATTCAACTACACAAGGCCTACGTCACCGGCCTGTATCACGCAATCCTGCAGCAGCTGCGAGCAAAGGAAACAGCGTAATGCCAGCACGCCGCGCCAACTACCCGCCCGACTGGGAACAACTCTCGCTCTACGTGCGCTTCATCCGCGCCCAGGGCGCTTGCGAGCAGTGCGGGGCATGGAACGGCTACCGGCAACCAGAAACGGGAGCACGGGTGATGCTCACCGTCAGCCACACCGACCACGACACGGAGAACAACGACCTGTCCAATCTGCGCGCCCTGTGCCAGGCCTGTCACCTGCGACACGACGCCAAATTACACGCGCAGCACGCTCGCCAAACACGTCAGGCCCGGCAGGCCCACGCCGGCCAACTGGCGATGATCATCTGAGGAGGAGACCATGTACCAACCACCATACTACCCACCGCCACCAGAACCCGACCGGCCCAGCAAGCGCCGCGCCAACCGCCTGTCCATCGCGGCCGGCCTGGCGTTGATACTGGCCGCTGCCGTCGGCGCCATCGTCGTCACCAACCGGCTCAGTGACCAGAGCCTGGCCGTGCTGGCCGGCGCGCTCTGTGGAATGGGGGCCGCCATCCCCACCAGCCTGCTGATCATCGCGATTACCCGCAGGCGCGAGGAGCCGAAGCGCGAGACGACCCAGGTGCACCAATCACCGTACCCCTACCAACCACCCGTCTTCATGATCGCGCCCCAGCCGTACCAGCAGCCGGCGCCACCGCCGCCCCGACCGGAACCCACCATCGGCGGCTGGACCGAAAGCCAACGATCCTTCACGGTCATCGGGCAGAACACGCCAGACAGCAGGTGGCCCACGGCCGACTGGGGCGACGATCCACAATAGAAAGGACAACAATGGCAAACACCATCACCATCAAGCTAACAACGGACGAGATGCGCCACCTCAAGGAACTCGCCAACGACGAACACCGCGACCCTATAGCCCAAGCCCACCACATCGTCCACCAGCACCTGCAGCTCACCGGCCACTACGCCCACGACTTCAACCTAGGCCCCGTTCTTGGCTGGCACATCCCAAACCGCGCAAGGAACTACGCCTTCCACGTGGTCAGCCGCATAAACGAGCGCTGCGCCCGCCGGTCCAAGCCCGGGCTGTCCATGGAAGACACCCGCATCATCATCGACCACCTGCAACAGGGGTTCATCGCCGGCTACATCACCGCCATCGAACTCGCCGCTTACACCGTAGCCAGCCTGACCAACCAAGACACCTCGCCCGCCTACCTGCCAGAGGACGACCCGCAATAACGCCAATCACGGCAATAACGCCACGACAGCGAAAAGGAGACCACGGCAACTAGACAACGGTAATCACAACCTATCAGGGAAAGAGTGGACACAACGACAGCCCCCCGACGCCTGGCCAGCCAAGGGGGGCTTTCGCTTGCGGCCGGCCCAATCGGGAACGCACGCAGATCCACGCAGACAAACGCAGATGAACGCAGATAAACGCAGATCGGATGAACAGGCGGAGGGCCGACGTCGCAAACGAGCGCGACGTCGGCCCAAAGATTTCCATGCTCCTCCAAAACCCGGCGTCGGGCGGGGGCTGGGGACCGCCCGACGCCTAAAGCTGCCTTTGCCTGCAGGTCACGTGGTGGGCCGACGGGGCCAGCGGAGGTGCCAGGAAGCCGCTGGCCCCGTCGGCCCCAAACATTTCCATTTCCCGTCCCACACATCCACTCACCCCTGACAAACCCGAAGACAACCAAGAGCCGGCGAGTACGCCGGACGGGGGGCGGGGAGCATGGGTAAGGCCTCACTCCAAGAGACAGTCGCCTCTACCCCGCCCCCCGCAAACCCCCACCCCCAGACCTTTCGAAGACAGGGGGCTCCGCCCTTCTCCCCCGCGCAAATTGAGGCCGAGGCGGCCCCAAAGATTTCCATACGCCCTTGACACCCTGCCTATTCTGTCATATAATACGCTACAAGAAAGGAGACCACCATGAACAAAGACACCAAGTTAGCCCTCGTCGCCCTCGCCATCGTCACCGCCGCACTCATCGCGCTCGCCATCACGCCGCTCATCGCGCCAACCCCGACGCCCACCTTCAACGGTCCAAGTCTCGACGTCGACGGCCACACAATTGACAGTCCGGGCACCACAACAATAATCAGCCCCCACGACATGGAGCCCCGCCCTGAGTAAGACGCAAGCCCGCAGAGCCGCCAAGGCACAGCCAGACGGCTACACCACCGTCAGCGAGGCCGCCCGCGCCACCGGTGTGGCCCCCCGCACCATCCAGAGATGGGCCAAGCAAGGCCTCATCACCAGTCACCGCTCAGGCAAGCTCTGGCGCGTCAAACTCTCCGACGTCGAAAACACCGCCGCCACCCTCAAGCCAGGCAGGAAGCCAGGGCAGTGACCAACGAAGGCGCTACCCACTGGCACAAGGGCCTGCTCCACTGGGTACAAGGCGGAGTCGCCTACCTCTCCGTCGTTTTCACCTGGCAACTGCCCGAGGCACTCCGCTGGGCAGCGTTCTACCGCACCCAGGGCCTGCACGTGCGAGCGGGAGGCCCGGCCGTCATGCTCAACCCCGAATTCCTCGCCCGTGCCGCGCACGAAGTCGGCGGCGACATGCCCACCCTCGCCCGCCACAACCCCGACGCCACGTTCACCTCGCGCGGCTGCATCCGCCGCTGCCCGTTCTGCGCTGTGCCACGCATCGAGCCGCACTTCGTCGAGCTCACCGACTGGAAGCCCAGGCCCATCGTCTGCGACAACAACCTCACCGCTTGCTCCAAACACCACTTTAACGACGTCGTGGACCGCCTGAAGCACGTGCCCGGCGTCGACTTCACCCAGGGACTCGACGCCAGGCTCTTGACGGATCACCACGCCCAGCGCCTGGCCGAGCTCGACATCAGCAAAGTCCGTCTGGCCTGGGACCACACGCGCGACGAGAAGCACGTCTACGACGCAATCATGGCACTGCGCACGGCCGGCATCGGCAAAAAGCAAATCGCCGTGTACGTCCTGGTCGGTTTCGACGACACGCCCCAGGACGCCATCTACCGCTGCGAAACCCTCAAGCGGAAGTGGGGCATACATCCACGGCCGATGAGATTCCAGCCCCTCGACGCCATGACCAAGAACTCCTACGTCCACCCGGCATGGACCGACCTCGAGCTCAAACGCTTCCTCAAATACTGGTGGCATACCAGATGGTTCGGTTCCATCCCGTACGATGACTTCTGGCCGTACACCATCACCCGACCAGACGCCAACCCCGTGCAACGAGCCACTAACCTCCCGCTGGAGCTGCCCGTGTGACCAACGACGAATACCGCCGCGTCAAGGAGGCCGCTGCCCTCACCGGCAACAACCCGAAGACCATCTACAAGTGGGTCAAGGCCGCCCGCGTCCGCTCTCAGCACAACGGCCGTACCATCCTCGTCCACCTCGACGACATTCGCAACGCCCGCCAGCGTGATCGCCTGTCCCAGCGCGTGCCCGATCTGCCCCCCGCCGGTCTCATCACCATCAATCAGGCCGCCGCTCGATCCGGCATATCCCGCTCCACCATCCGCTATCGTGCCATGCACGGCCTCATTCACTCCCAACGCTACGGCGCACTGTGGTACGTGGACCCGCACCGGCTCGATATTGATCCTGTGAAAAAAGACGCTCGGCCCGGAGAGTAAACCCGCTCGAAAAAGAACATTTGTGCTAATGCCGCACATCTTTCTTTTGGTTTGGATCACGGTGACCAGCTCCACGAACCTCCTCACGCCCTCCGTTACATTCCCCTAAGCCAACCGGGTTTGGTACGGCTACCGCCTCACGTCATGGGCCGAATGCGCGGAGTACCGCGCAACTCTATGCCTGCCCCCACGCAATCCCCGGGGAAATATTGAGGCCGCAGCGGCCCAAAGATTTTGATGTGTCCTGTCACGTTCAGCGCCCCAGTCCACCCCACCGCTCCAGTTCGTCGCATCTCGTCCCACGCACCCACTCACCCCTCACAAGCCCGAAGACAACAGAGAGGAGCCGGCGAGTACGCCGGACGGGGGGGAGCGGGGAGTCTCCGTTAGGCTGCACTTCAAATGACAAGCTCCTTTGCCCCGTCCCCCCCGCAAGCCCCCCCCACCCCCCCGACCTTCAAGCAGGACCGAACAAGGACGCCTTATCCGCCAGGAACGACGGCAGTCGACTTTCCTCTCTACGGCTATAGTTCGAAGAAACACCCCCAAGAAAGACCCGGCAAGGAAAGAGGGAAGAAACAAAGATTCCTTAAGGGCAAAAGCCGGTGGGTGTTCTGGTGGGGTGCTGCGCGCTCCCCCGGCTGGGGCGGTCCCCCTCGGGCTGGGGCGCTGGGGTCCGCCGTTCCCGTGTCCTGTTGCGCGCTTTTCTTGCGCGCGCTCCCTTGCCTTGCCGCTTTTGTCTTTGGTGGGTGGTTGGTGTGTGTTTGGTGTGCGTTTGGTGTTTTTGGGTTATCTTGGGTTATCCTGTTGGGTTTCTGTTGTCGCTTTGTGGTATCCTGTGCTCGTTCGTGGGTGGGGGGGTCGGGTGGGTGGGGCTCCCCGGGGTCGGTGGGTCTGCTCTTTTCCTTCTGGTGCTGGTGCCCGGTCGGGTCCCCTGGTCCCGGTGGTCGGCCTGCTTGCTCCTGGGGCTGGCCTGCGGGGGGTCTTGGGCCTGTCTTGGTGGGTTGCCGGTGGTGCCGCCGGTGGGGCGTTTCTCCCCTGCCGGTGGGGGTGCTCCTGGTGGCCCTTGCCGGGTGGGGCTGTGGCGCGCGCTTTGGTTCGCCGGGGTCGGCGGCGTCTTGGCCCTCCGGCTTTTCTCGTCGCGGGGGTGTGCTGTTGTGTGCCGGGTGGGGGTGTTGTGCTCCTCTCCGCCGGCGGGGTCCTCCCTGCTCTCCTCTTCGCCCCTTCTGGGGTCCTGTCGCCGGGGGGCTGGCGCTGGTCGGGTTGGCCGGTCTGCGCTGGGCTGCGGGCGGGGTGGGTTGGGTGGTGTCCGGCCGTGTGGGTGCCTGCTTGGCGGGCTGGGCTCGTGGGCCGGCGGGCTGGGGTTTCTCGCTCTTTTCCTTCTTGGTTCGGGGGTGGCTCCCTTTCCCGCCCTGGTCGGTTCGCGGTTGGGCCGTGTTGGGGCTCCCGCCGGGCTTCGGTCCGGCTCTGGGGGTGTGCGCGCGGTCGCGCGGGGGCGGGTCTGGGGGCTCCCCTGGTCGGTGGGTCCGCTCTTTTCCTTCTGCTGGCGGCTCTTGGGCCGTCTGGGTGCCCGGTCCGGTTCCCGGTCCGCGGGTGGGCCTTTTCCCCCGCTTGGCTGGCCGGGGGTCCGGGTGCCCTCCCGCCTCTTGGGTGGGGTCGTCGCTCCCGCTGCCCTGTGGCTCTCGCTCCCCGCCCGGTCCTGTGGCCGGGTGGGGGCTGGGGGGTGCTGTTGTGGGTGTTCCTGCTGCTCTGGCCTTCTCTCTGTCGGTCGGTTCCGCCGGTGCTGGCGCGTGCTCTTCCCCCGCTTCCCCCGCTGGCCCCGTGGTTGTGTGGTCGTTTTTCGGCGCTGGCCGTGTTGCCGGTGCCGCTGCGCTCCGCGCGCGCGCTTTTGCCGCTGGCCTGGCCGTCTCCCTCGTCCTGTGGCCCGGTTCCGTTCTTGTGTTCGTCGGTGCCCCTTGCTCCCTCGGTGCTTGCCCGGCGCTGGCCTGGGTGCCGCTGGCCCGTGTGCGCTCCGCTGGCCCCGGTTGCGTCGGGTGCTCGTCTCTGGGGGTGTGCTGTGGTTAGCCCGGCGGTTTCCGCCCCTGTTGCCGCCGTCGGCGGGGGTCCCGGCGGTTTCGCCTCTTTCCGGTCCGCTTCGTCTTCCGCCCCTGTCCGCCTGCGTTGCCTGCTCTTTTCCGCCTTCCGCGCGGGTGGGCTCCTGTCCTTCTTTTTTGGCCCGTCTCTGTCTCTTGGCCCCCGTCGCCGTCGCGCCCGTGTTCCCGGTCTGTTGTGCTCTTTCCGTTCGCCCGCTTCTGCTGCGCGGTTCGCCGGGTGGGCCGCTCGTCGCGTCGGTCGGTCCGCGGTTCGCGCGTGGTCCGGTCCCTGGGGTTTCCGCGTGTTCGTCGCCTGGTCTTGCCCGTCTTCCCGCTGGCCCTCGGGGGTCGGTGTGTGCTGGCCCGTGTGGCTGGGGTTGCGCGGGTTTCTCTCTGTGCTGGGGTCCGCGGGGGTGTGCCGTGGGTGGTGATCCGCGTGTTCCTGGCGCTGGCCTGTGTGCGGGTGGGCCGGTCCCTTCCGCCGGTGGGGGTGCCTCTGGCTCTGGCCTGTCCTTGTGCTTTGGGTGCCCGGTCCGGTGGTCCTGCGGGTTGGGCTTTTCCCGCCGTGCTTGCTCCCTGTCGCGCCGCCTTGCTGCTGCTGCGCTTGCCCGCCCGCCTCGTCGGTTCGCTTCTGCTCGTCGTTCGTGGTCCCGTCTCCTGCTGCGCCCGCTCCCCGCTCCCCCTGCTGTGCTCCCCGGCTCGTCTCCTGCTGCCCCGCTCGTGGTTCGCGCTCCCCGTCTGCCTGGTTTCGGTTAGCCCGCTGTGCGCTGGAGCGCGCGCGGGCGGTTCCCGGCTGTTGCTGGCCCCCTTTCCTTCCGTTCTTTCGCCCCTATCGCGCCCGCGCGCGCCCGCCTTGCCCCTATTGTGGAGCCTATTCTATTGTGCCACGGCGGGAAGAAGGAAAAAGAACGGAAAAAAAGCCGGAGAGGAAAGAAGGAAGGACCCCGGCTTGCCTGTCGCTCTTTCCCCTTCCGGCTTCGGAAACTCGACGGGTTAGCAGCGCCCCGGAAGGAAAGACCCCGGCTTGCCTGTCGCTCTTTCCTCTTCCGGCTTCGGAAACTCGACGGGTTAGCAGCGCCCCCGCCCCCAGATCAGGAGCCACCCGCCCAGACCCGATCCAGCCCCAGGTAGATATATCCCAAAATCACTTGGGATAAAGCTTCACCAACCGCACACTTTCACGTCGAACATCTGTGCTATACTTATCCTATCTGACGCGAAAGACGCCAGAAGACTAGCCGAAAAGGGGGAATCAGATGGACAAGCAGACAGCACTCCAACAGGTAGCAATCGAACTGGGGATGAGGGTAATCACCGCGCACTGCATAGCCAAGCAATGCCCAACCCTGGTCGAACTGGGTGAGAGCATCACCGCCCGAATGCACGAAATTGCCCGCGCGTTGGACTTCGACATCGAGCCCGCGATGGAAGGTACAATCGCCAGGGTTTGCGGGTTGAACTGCGCGACTTGCCGCACGCCCATGGCGTAGGCAAAACAAACCCCGGCCTGGACCGCCATCCAAGCCGGGGGTGCCCACCGACCGAAATCAGAAAGGAGACCGATGGACGAGAGACACTTTAACACGATAGGCGAAATCCTGCAAGCACTCGAACGCTACCACGGTACCCCATTTGCCGCCCGCGCCGGCTACATCGGCGGCCACGGTGACGTGATCATAGCCGAACCCGAACACCCAGACGTCGAGGTTGAAATGCTCGTGCCGAACGGTGGATGGGCGATAGGCCGATGGGGCAGGCAGGACTTTGGCCACGTGGACGTCGAGACGACCAGAACGCTACAGGAGGCGCAATGAGCTTCTACGGCCTATCACCCGAAGCCACCAAGGCAAGCGAACGCTCCGCCGGCCGGACCGCCTACTACCGCCAACTCTACGCCGATCAACTGGAGAAAATGCGCCCCGGTCCACGACTGGACGGTCACCTGATCATCGTACCGTCAGAATGGTATCAGCCAGAAGCAGCCGCCTTCTGGAAATCGCAGCAGTTCTACTGGACGGCCGGCCAGTGGCAGCGCGATGTCCGCCGCCGGGCGACTAACGGCGCAATCTACACGCCGGCAGCCTGGCTCCAGGCAGCCCGCAACAAATTCTACGAATTCTGGCCGGGGCTGATGAAAGAGTGCTCAGCCTGTGGCGCAAAGTTCGCGCCGGCCAGCCAATACGATCTAGAGTGTGCAGAATGCAGAAAAGGAGAGAAATGACCGAAATCCGCACGCTAACGATCGGACTAACAGACCGCATGGTCGAACAAACCCGCGCATTCCTCACAGACCACGGCCACAAGCTCAGCACCGCTCAGATACTCGACGCGATCGAAGATGCACTTGCCGGACACCTGGATGACCTCGACGACGACTGGCTCCGGCTACTCAACCACGACAGCAGCATCGGTGGCCGCCTACTCCGATACTAGAGAAAGGAGAGAAATGACTGACCAAACCGTGAAACAAACCGTCATCACGCCCGCCGCCGACAAGACTCACCTCGACCTGGCAGAGTACGGCGACCGCGACCAGGTAGTCGCCCTCGGGAAGCGCCTGCAGACAATGCTCCCCGGCAACCTCACGCTCGACCAGGCCCTGACCGTCGCACAATACGCCTGGCTCATGGATGCCAACTCACTCCGAGGCGAAATCTACCCGGCCACCATCCGGGGCAGGTTCTGCCTGATCGAGGGTTACAAATTGCTTGTTCGCTGGGCCAAGCGCCAATGTCCGTACTCGGAGCGCTTCGAGCCCATGGATCCCCGCGAACTCCCAGAAGACGCCATCGGCGCGCGCTGTTGGATCCTCCGGGAAGATGCCCGGCCCCTACTCCGCGATCTGATCCAAGGCGGAGCCACCTGGCGGGAAGCGTTCGAAATTGCCGCCACATCCGCCATCGGCATAGTCACCAAAGCCGACCGCACGACCAGGGAAGGCAAGCCGATGGATCCACCCGTATCCTGGACCTGGCAGCAGGTCGCGGAGAAGCGCGCACTCAAGAACGCGCTCAACCGCTCGCACGGAGCGCCCAGCCCGCGCGAAATCGCCGCTATGAGCTGGAACGTCAACGGCACGCGCACCATTCAGGCCGACTGGGAAGATTGCTCGCCCGGACTGCCGGCCGAGGCCCGCGAACGGCTGGCAGAACAGAAGGCCCGCGCTCGCCTGGCGCCACCTGATCCACGCACGCCGGAGCAGGTCCTGGCAGCAGGCAACGCCCTGCTGCACCAGTCAGAGCTTCAAATCTGACGAGAAATTCTACTACTACTACCCCAAACCACGCCACGCCTCCGGATCCCGGCACCGTGTGAGGTTTGGTCGGGGTATTAGTAGAAGTTTCATGCCCTCCCCCACCGGAAAATACACCCCGCCCTGGGTAGACCGGTGGGGGAGAGCACCACCCACCCCACGGAGACCACCATGACCGAACAAGACGCCTACCTGCTCGACCAGGCCCAGGGACTCATCGAGACCACCCGCACTGAGGCAATCAACCCCACCTCGGCCATGGACCCCACCCACCTGGACGCGCTCGTGCACCTGGCCCTCATCTCGCAGGTCGAGAGCCAGCGAAAAGCCGTTCTGCAGCTGGCCATCACGACCGCGTACCAACTCGGCCGGCGCCAGGGACGGCACGAAGTACTCAAGGAACGCGCCCGGTGATGCTTTCACCATCCACTCACTCTCCATCCACTGACCACACACCGAACGCTCACCAACTCTTCACTTTATTCGGCGCGATACCTGCTATAATGAGACCAGAATCAAAGACCAGAGAAAGGAGACAGACCAAATGATCGACGAGACCAAGCCCACGATCGCACTCGACCACGACCAGGTAGTCGCCACGATCCTTCAAGGCGACAACTGCAACGGCGCTTACGTCTTGGCAGTCGCACCCGACGGCAGCGACGCCACTGTCAACTGGGCAGAGACCAACCGCCAGTGGGACCCGTGGCCCAACGGCTACCTGATCGCCAGTATCCCCGCCCTGGACCCGGAAGGCTCTGGCAGAGCATCAGAGGACGCCGAGGATATGCTCCGCTGTGCCCTCCGCGCAGACAAATTCCACCACGCCAAGGCCCGCCACGACACCGGCGACATCGGATGGATCGACCTAGCCGAGGAACTGGCGCCCGAGGCCTGGAACACCAATCGCCAGGAGAGCGCCCTGTGGATCGCCAAAGAGTGGCTACGCGCCCTGAACGGCGAGCCCAACGACCTGGACCCGCAGAACAACCAGCCCTGGGGCGACGTCCTCTACGATGACGAAGGCAACTGGGACCCGCGCAACATCAAGCCGCCCGCGACCTTCGAGTGGCAGACTGAGGAGGCCCACGACGACGACGACCGCCTGATCAACCACATGAGCGACCAGCAGAACCCTGACGAACTGACCTACAGCACCCAGCAGCTCAGCGACTAACCACCCACCGCCCGGCCGGGGACTGCTCTCGCCCCCGGCCGGGCACCAGAAACGGAAAGGAGACCAACAGCATGACCACGAAACCGACCGCATCAGACCTGTACGACCGATTCGCCCCGCAGGCCAGCCCGGCCGACATCCTGGCGATGCCCCTCAGCGAACTCACCGGGCAGGTGCGCAACCTTCGCACTCCCGCGCAAACCGAGCCCAGCCCAGACCTGGCAGACCTCACCGATACCGACATCGCCATCGCAGTCCAGGCCCACGCCGCCCGGCAGATCCCGCCCGCTCAGTTCACCAACGACGACGTCCGCGACGCCTATTTCACCGACCACTGCCAGGACATCGCCGACGCCCAACACACCAAGCCCGAAACGATCGTAACCGCCGATCTCATAGCATACGACGACGACAACCAGATCGACCAGGCAGACACCGCCAGCATGCGCCAGGAAGAACTCAACCACTTCCACAACGGCCAGCGCATTCTCGAAACCGCCCGTCTCGTCATCGGCCGCCGCTACGTACCCGGCACCGCTAAGAACCCTCTCCAGTCACCCGACGCGCCGACAATCATCGTCAGCGCCGGCCACATCGCCACCGCCGAGGCCGTGCGCCAGGTCACGCTCCACCGCAAGTAGCATCCCGCCCGGGGCACCGACCGCCCCGGGCAATCCGGCAAACCTCCCCGCCGCTCGTGGAGCCGGGTAAGCGCCGCGAGGCGCAGGCGACGGGGAAGAAAGGAGACAGCGCATGAACACCTACTACAAATGTCGCAATTGCAACCAGGTCGTCCACGGATTCGAAGCCTCCCAGCACGTAGCCTGCTGCGACCATCCAGACTACGAAGAGCTCCAGCCCGAGGACGAAACCCAAGTGACCATTCAGCAGCTAGCAGCGCAAGCACTCATCCAGTACCGTACACTCAAGGCCGATCAGGACCGCCAACACGACGAAAAGGCCGCCCAGGCCGCCGTCGACCTGGCCAAGCGAGTGCTCGGCATCGAAGTCACCGCCGACGCCGCTAACGGAGCCGCCACACTCGACGGCCTCACATTCCGCAGCCGCCACGACCCGGAAAGCATGGCCGATTACCTCGAAGTCACCGCCGACGGCTGGGGCGCGTGGGAATGCGTCTGCGACCTCGCCGGACTCGGCAAGGTCCTCGAGCGCCCGCCCCAGCGCGACACCCACGAGTATGCCCCCGGCGGCCACGAACCCGAGCCACCCGAGCGCATCGCGCAGGCGCTCGAACTGATCGCCAAAATACTCAACCACATCGACGTCACCCTCCAGTGCTCCAAAAACTACATGCCCTAGCACCCAGCACCCCGGGCCGGCACCACGCCGGCCCGGGCAGCAGCAAACACCACAAAGGAGCAAAATGCAAGTCAAACGATCCAAGTCCGGCCTCCCAACCCTCACCGAGTGCGGCGGAGGCGCTACCAGCACCGGCAGTGCCCAGATCATCGCAGGCACCGACGGCCGGCCGGTCAAGCCTCAGTTCATTCCCCGTGGATACTCCAACGGTGATCATGCTACCTTCGTCATCGAGCCCGGCATGCACGTGGTCGAAGCCAGCCACGACCGCCACGGCGAACGCGCCACCGTCCACCGGATCGCCCGCATCAACGGCGACGAGGCCGTCCTCGAAACCGTAGCCGAGTACGAGAACGGCGACGGCAACGTCCCGCCTTCGCTCCAGGACGCAGTGGATGCAGCCATCGCGAAGGCCCACCACTACCACTGCCGCGACGTCCACTTCGCCGCATAGAGCATTCTGCCCCCGGGCCGGCACCACGCCGGCCCGGGCAGCACAAGAAAGCAGACCATGACCACCTACAAGATAGGACTCATGAGCAACGACACGCACAAGATCGTCGCCACGCTCCACGGCAGCGAAACCGAGGACCGCAACCTGGCGTATGAAAACGCCATCAGGTACAACCAAGACCTCGACCACCGCCCCGACCACTGCCGCTACGTCGTGGTCGAGCTCCCCGACAAGCCCACCGGCACCTTCCGGTGTCTCGCCTGCGGCAGAACCTGGCAAGGCCACGAGCTCTACCAGGACCCGACCAAAACCATCACCACCTGGACGTGTGGTGACCTCACCTGTGGCGCCATCGTCGAACCAGTCCCGCCCGCCAACAAGAAAGGAGACACCAATGCCTGACAGGAAAACGCCCGAGCACCGCCTCTCTGCTGCTTACCGCTGCGCATACCACGACCTCCGCTGCAACACCTCCCATGGCTATCCCCACATCAAGGCAACCAACAGACCTGCAGCCGTACGCGCCATCACCCGCATGGACCTGGCCCGCCGCCTCTACTGGCGCCGCACACACCGCCACATCGACCAAGGAGCCGCCAATGACTAACAACTACAACCGCCTATCGGACCGCGAACGGCTAGAGGCCGGCCACAGCGCGCCATGCGCCATCTGCGGAAAGGTCATCCAGCCCGCCCGCCAAACCCACACCGTCGTGCCGGGCGAGACGATCCTGCTCGTGCAGAAAATCGCCCGCCTGCCCTTTGACACCATGCCCACACCACACGACGCCGTGATCTGCGCCTTCTGCCAAGACCCCGCGCGCAGAGATCCAACCAATGACTTCAGGCGCCCAGACAAGGCGAGTGCGTACGAACACGCGCTCAAGCACGCCAGGCAACTGCCGGACGCGGTCCTGACGCCACCCGAGCCAACCCAAGGCGAGACTCCGGACACCACCGGCATCGAGCACGTGCAGAACAAGGTCCAAACCACGTACCCAAATATGTTGGCGCTCCACGCCGGCCAGGTGGCCGCCAAGGCGCTCAGGGTCGAGCGCGGCCGACGTCGCGCCCTCGCTGCTATAGCAATCCCACACCAGCAGGCCGCCGACAACGACCAGGACGAGGAGCAGCACAAGGACGCCGCCTGATGCTCTACATCCTCGACGCCGACGGCACCGTCACACCCCTCCGCGGGTCCAGCACCGCGCCATTCACCCGGGAACTCCTGCCGGGCGTAGCCGAGAAATGCGCCCGCCTCCGCGCCCAGAGCCACACCCTGGCCCTGGCCAGCAACCAAGGCGGAGCCCGCCCAGGGCGCCCCGGCCGGCGCACCATCGGCGAGGTCCTCGCCCAGCTGCGCTGGACCACCCGCGCCATCGGCGCAGCCACCTTCCGCTTCGCCATCAACGGCGCCAGGTACAAGCCCAGCCCGGCCATGATCCACGAGATCACGGCAGCACTCGGCTTCGAAGCCTGGCACGTCACCTACGTCGGCGATCAGGAAAGCGACCACCTGGCTGCCATCAAGGCCGGCGTCAGGTTTATCTACGCACAAGAGTTTTTTGGAAAGGGGTAAACCACCAATGACCATTGAGCAAGCAATCAAGAACTGGCTTTGCAGCCAGGGCATGTCCAACAGCCAGGCCGCCGCTGTCATCGAAATGATGAAGGCAGATGAAGATAACAAGTCGATGCAGAACCGGTGGGACACCATGGTAGAGGACTACACCGACATCGTCATGATAATTCTGCTTGACTCCGCGAAGCAGACGGCCCTAGAATACATCGACGCGAACTGCCCACGCGCGTTCTTCCGCTCCCTGTTCGCAGAATAGCAACCAGCAAGGAGTAAACCACCAATGAAAACGCTCTCCGCACAAAAGCCAACTATCACCACCAGCGACGTCCTGGCCGCCAAGACCGCCACCGCCATAGACTGGGCAGCGGATCAGGACGGCACCACCCCCACCGAAATGCTCGACCACCTGTTCGATTACGTCCAGGACACCCACATCCGCACAGACCTCACCGCCAAGAAACGCGAACTCTACGCACGAGGCACCAAGATCCTCCAAACCCACTGCCTGGTCAGCTCCACAGACGCCAATCGCATCCGCAGAACCGACGCGCCCCTCATCCGCACGGGCCGCCTCGGTCCCGACCTGTACATTTTCGCCACCCTGTGGCCCATCGGAGAGAATCCGTGAAATACCTTGTCGGCCTCAGCGGCGGCAAAGACAGCACCGCAGTCATGCTCTGGGTGATCCACGAAAGCGAGTACTCACCCGCCGACGTCATCTTCAACTTCACAGACGGCCACAACGAAGCACAATGCACTTACGATTACATCTCCTACCTGTCCGCCTACGCAGAGCAACACGGCTACTCCCCCATCCACTGGCTAGCACCCGATCTCGACTTCTGGCAACTAGCCCGCAAAAAGCAACGGTTTCCATCCATCAAGGCGAGATTCTGCACCCAGCACCTCAAGATAAAGCCACTGCAAGCCTTCATCGCTACCATCAGCGACCAAGTGGTATCCATCTCCGGCGTACGCGCCGACGAGAGTGCCGCACGATCCCAACTGCCAGAACGCGCCTTCAACGCCGCCGGGTACCAGGTCTTCCGCCCCATCCTCGCATGGTCCGAGGCCCACGTATTCGCGTACCTCCGCCGCTGGAACGTACCACGCAACCCACTCTATGACCTGGGTTTCTCCCGGGTTGGCTGCTTCCCGTGTGTCAATGCCCGTAAGAAACAGATCCGCCTCATCGCTACGCACTTCCCAGAGGTCATAGACAAGATACGCCAGGCTGAACGAGACGGCCACACATTCTTCGCCCGCACCTACGTCCCAAAGGCACATAGACACTCCATTTTCCAGAACACCAACGGCCGCTGGGAGGTCCCCGCGATCGACGACGTAGTCCGGTGGTCCTTCACCACGCGCGGCGGAAAGCAATACGCCCTACCACAAGACCTCCAAACCCTGGCCGCACTCGACAGGCTAAAGCCCACACCCACGGCCCCCATCCCCGCGTCATAACCCCCGCATCTCTCCCGCAAGCGGCCCGCCTCCCCAGGGTGAGCCGCTTCTTTTTTTCCCTCCGATCTGCGTTCATCCGCGTTTTTCTGCGTTCATCTGCGTTCGTACCTTTGTTTTCCACAATTTGCCACTTCCGAACACCCGTGCTATACTCGCACTCACAACTCAATATCGCTATCCCTGCCCCGCAAATGCTTTCAAGCCCATCTGGGGAAATGGCAGGGATAGCGAGCCCATAAAGGAGCGGCCACCTTCAGGTGTGCCGCTCCTCTCTTTTGAGGATGACTGGCGTGGCCGCTCGTCACCTCGGAGGGGAGGAGCGGCCCACTCGAAACAGCCGCTCCTCACATTCTAAGGAGGCACACGTGAACCCTGAAGATTTCGTCATCGGCGGAGTACAACTGCTCCTCTTGGTCCCCGGCATCGTCGAACTGCTCAAGGCGTGGTTCAAGCTGTCCGGAAGAGTCGCCGAATTCACCACCATC
>DATKWG010000263.1:0-10447 GCA_035529675.1 Anaerolineae bacterium | reverse complement strand
AGGTCGAGCTCGGCGCTGTCGGGAGGCTGGGCCGCCTGCATGGGCATGCTGGTCAACCTAACCCAGCCGCCAAGAGCAGACCGGGGCGCCAGCAGCATGAACCGCCCATCACGCACCAAACCGATGAACTGTGTGTCTGGGTCCATGTTGCGGGTCCCCATCTCAGACTTGGCCATGGATTCGAGAGCTTGCGACGCAAGGGCGCTTTCAGATGCGGGCGGTGTACCCTCGCCCTCCATTGCGCTGGCCGCTAGTACGCATCCACCAGGGGGCGCAAGGTCTTGAGCCCCAGGGCCAATCCCTCGTTCCAGCGATCGCCCAGGTACTGGGGATCTTCGTGTTCATTGGCCATGTCGCCGGCATAGCCGACGTCTTTGAGCGTGTCAAAGAGGGCCGGCCAGTCGATCACCCCCAGGCCCGGGATGGCGAATCGCCACCAGCCCCGACCGTGGACACCCACGCGCTTGAGCAGCTCCCGATCGATGATGATGTCCTTGGCGTGGATATGGTATATGCGCTCCCCATAGTCGCGAATGGCCTGCAGGTGGTCGATGCCCTGCCAGACCAGGTGTGAGGGGTCGTACTCGAGGCCCAGGGCCATGCTGGGCACGGCTTCGAACAGCTTGTCCCACAGCTCGGGGGTGGTGGCCAAGTTGGTCCAGCGATAGGGACCGTGGCCCTGCACGCTGCCGGGCCAGGGCTCGAAGGCGACGAGCACACCCTGGTCCTCTGCCAGCCGGGCGATGGCCTCGAACCGCTCCTTGAAGAGGGGCAGGTTCTGGTCAACCGTGAGGCTGTTGTCGCGACCGGTCATGCCCGCGACGACCCCACAATCCAGGGCGAGGGCCAGCCTCATGGCCCGCTCATAGTAGCCCACGGCGTCAGCTACGGGGGCCGCAATGACGTTCCCGTAGGCTGCCACCGCGGTGATGGCGATGTCGCGCTCGGCCAGGGCATCGCGCAGGCGCGGGAGGTTTTCCTCCAGCCCGGCCAGCGCAGGGCTTCCCGGCGGCCCTGCCGCGACCTCTATGGCATCGTAGCCGAGCTGCCTGGCATTGGCTATGGTCTCTAGCGAGAGGGGGGTCAAGTAGGCAAGTCTCATGGTTTGTTCTCCTTCGTCGTTCGATGGCTTGATGATGATGATGATGCGGAGACAGCATTGTAGGCGCTCTCACAGACGAGTCAACCTCGGGGGCACGTCCCTGCTCCAACGCAATGCGCGAATGCGGCAGAGCCCGCGCCTCTTCCCCTCTTGGGCCGCTGACCTTTGGATCTCTTCACCCCCTCAGGTACAGCTCCCCTAACCCGAGCCATCGCACCAGCGGCACCGAGCCGAGGAGCACCAGGAGGACCGCCGCCGTCACCACGTGCACGGCTATCTGAGCGCGACGACCGGCCCAGCCCATCTGCCACAGGCCAAGGGCCGCGATGGCTGTGGACAGCCAGGCAGCCAGTCGCCAACTTCCAACCGGACCCCACCACCAATAAGCTCCCCAGGCCAACTGTACACCCACCGCACGAGACCCCAGGGCCATTGTCTGGAGCAGGAGACCCAAGGCCAGGACCCACCTGGTTGCAGCGTCATTGGGTCGGGAGGTGGGGACATCCGCGCAGATGCTGCCCAGCAGCAAGACGCCACAGGCAAGGACGAAAAAGACCTCGTCCAGACCGAACCACAGGCCCCCGCCCTGCACACCGGGCACAACAGCGTTGGGGGCGACCAGAAAGGTTCCCATCGCCACACCCGCCACCAGGCCGGCCAGCCCCTGCACACGGCGACTCTTGCCATACAGGGCAACACTCCACAAGCCCGTCGCCATGCCCGTTGCTGCCAAGGCCAGCGTGGGCCTATTGGAGGGTCGCCACCCCAAGCGCACGCCCATAGACACTAATCCCGCCACCCCCAGCAAGCATCCCGCCGTGAGGAGCCAGCCAGACAGCGGTCCCCGCCGCGTCCTCCAGACGACAACTGCAGCCATCAAGGTCAGGAAAGCTCCTGGGCCCAGGAGAAGACCTGGCCACGCTGGGTCTAGAAGGCTAGCCATCAGAGACCTCGGCAACCTGGGACACGAGCCGGAGAAACCATTGGGCCTGGACGTCGCGCTCGGCCACCTCCAGATCGCACACGCTGCCCCTTCGCCGCGAACGAACGCTCAGCCAGACGTCTCGCGGGGGGCAAACCACAAAGCCAACCATGCCCACCAGCATCAGCAGCCCCCCAGCGACAGCCAAGGACAGCCCTGGTTCGCGCTTGGCCCGGAGCGTCACGTAGTATTCAAAGACAACGCTCACGGTCGTGTCGCCCGCCCCCACCTGCCCACTGCCGTCGAGGTACTCCTCGGCCAGCAGGAGACCATCGCTGGCTCGATGAATCTGCACGTGCAGCGCTCGTCCCTGGATGCCCCGTGTCTGCAGCGAGGGATAGTGCAGCAGGCGTACGACCAGATCAGCCTCGGGGATGGACAGCAGTCGCTCTTGCTGCTGGCCCGAGAAGCGCAGGCGCAAGGCGTGTTGTGGCCTCGGGTCTCCCAGCATGTCTTTGACCTGCAAGGCATCCCCCTCGGCAGCGTGAGCCATGACCTGCACCGATGGCCCAAAACCAAGTTGATAGAGGCGGAGACCCCGGTAAGCGGCAGGTTTGCCCAGCCCCACCGCGACGCGCTTCTCCACGAGCGCGCCCCTGAGCAGCCCCAGCAGGCTATCGAAGCGCTGCATCGTGCCATCATCGCGGGCATGAAACGTGATCTGATCCAGACGCACAGCCAGGCCAGTGGACCGCCCCAGCGACTGGGTTTCGCCCAGGGCCAGTTCCACCGGCGGCCCAGCCCAGCCCCACCGGTGCTCGACAACTGAGGCGAGGAGAAGAGGCAACAGGCCGAGATAAAATAGCCCCGGCACCCAAGCTTGAGGCCCCTTCCGCCGGGCCACGGCATACTTCACGCCGTGGGCCTCGGAATGCCGGGCCAGGCGTTGTCCGGTCATTGCCACAGCCCGCATCACCCTTTGCCAGGCCTCCTCGCTATCGCAGCGGAGCGATAGGGTATGCCTGGCCACAGGGAAGCGACATGGGGAAACCCACGGGGGAACCCAGAGCTGAAGCATACGCAGCAGCGAAACGCCCGACGCCAGAGCAAGGAGCAGACGAAAGAGTCGCGAGGAAAAGACACGGAGAAGCCCCAGCGACTCCAACACATCCACGGAGGAACCATATCGGGAGCGCGCCTGGCCCAACCAGGCGTCATACTGGGACGACCCTCGCTCAAGAGCCGGGCTCGCCTGGGGGAGCAGCCCCCCCAGCACGGTGGCCACCAACAAGAGGGCCAGTGTAACCAGGGCGGTGCGCGGGGAGACGGCCAGGCGCCAGACCGCGTTGCAGACCCGTTCGATGACGTTCGTGGCCAGGCCTGGCTGGATGAAGATCATCCTCTCACTACCCCATTCCAACACGGACGGTGGTGGTTCGCTGGCGAACGCGCTGATTATATCCCGGCGGTGGCAGCTCGTCAACGCGCGCGCCCCGGGGGAGCCATGCACTGCAAGCAACGGGGCCTCCGTTGACAATCAGGGAGGCCCATACTATACTTCCCTCGCACTATCCAGCTTGCCTGAACCGGTGTCACTTGCCTGTCTAGTGTGAGCAACCAGGCCGAATGCTCGCCTGCCGACTTGTCCGATTGCCACGGCGAGCATCTGGAGTGGCGCAAACCTGTGGAGGGTTCGCCCATGAGAAGAGGCTCGTTTGCGTTGGTGTTGGCCGTGATCGTGGGCGCGTTGCTGGGAGCCTGTGCGCGGCCCACACCTACTGCCGTTGCCGTCTTTCCCTCCCCGACACCGCTCACAACCCCCGCGATGCCCGCACCTGAAGAGATGCCCACTGCGGCCCCGTTGTGGACATCCACGTCGCGGACGGCTCCATCGCCCGCCGCCCCTGAGCCAGACAGCGCTCAAGCCGCGCCAAGCACGCCAGACGAGTCTCAGGTGCCAAGTGCCTCGATCGCCGCGATCGTCAATGGCACCGCCATCACCAGGGAGAGCTATGACCAGCAGGTGGCCCAAGCTCAGACCTACTTTCTACAGCAACCCGGGCAAGACGCGAGAAGTCAAGTCAGCAGACAAGGTCTGCAGGAGCTTCAGAAGCAAGTCTTGGATTGGATGATCGACCAGGTTCTCATCGAACAGGCGTCGTCGTCGATGGGCATCACCGTCTTGGAAGCGGAGGTCGAGGCCGAGGTCTCACGTATGAAGGGGGGCGATGAGGAGCGCCTTGAGAAGTGGTTGGCGGCCAATGGACTCACGGCGAGTTCCCTGCGCCAGCAACTGCGCGTCGACCTGATCACCTCGGCGGTCCGGGATAGAGTGACCGCCTCTGTGCAACGAAGGGCGGAGCAGATCCACGTCCGGCATATCCTCGTCTCTGACCAAGAGGTCGCCCAATCGGCGCTGGAGCGGCTCAGGCAAGGGCAGGATTTCGTCACCGTCGCGCGTGACGTCTCTGAGGATGGTACGACCCGGGCGAGCGGCGGCGATCTTGGCTTCCTTCCCAGGGGCGTCATGTCTCCCGCCTTTGAGGAGGCTGCGTTCGCGCTGGAGCCGGGCGAGATCAGCGATCTCGTGCGCAGCGACTTTGGATTCCACATCATCCAGGTGGTGAAGATCGAGCCAGAGCACCCGGTGTCAGACGAGCTCTGGCCAGTTGTGCAGCAGAGGGTCTTCGAGAGCTGGCTGGCGGAGCGACGAGCAGAGGCGGACATACAGCGAAACCCGCCTGCGGCCTCGCCGGCGACCCACTGAAGGCCCAAGCTCTACGGAGCCCGTCCCATCTGCTCCCTCCTATTCCCTCGGCATGCAGAAGGGTCGCAGATGGTGGCGCAGGCAGGAGCGGGGTGAGGAAAGTGCGCCTCAGCGATTGCCCTAACCCTGCGCGGGGGCGGCGCCATGCCTCCCCCGTCTCGCCCTCCTGTAAGAGGCTGCTGCAAAAAGGGCTGGTGGAGTGGGGGCGGGGTGACCCCGCCCCTACAAAGAGCAAACAACTGGACTACAGCCTATATCATAGCAGCGCCGTCGCGGCGGCAAACGCACGTTGTCCGAGTTCTGCGACAGGCTCGCAATCGGGTGGGGACAAGATGCTGCTGGCTCCCCTGGCCCAGGTGGGTCTGGGGCTTGGCCGCGAAGACCTGTGGACCGGTTGGCCAACGAGATCGTGGCTGACAGAGCACCGGCTGCTCGGTCCTCGCGTGGCGGCGCAGGGAGATGAGTATGGAGATCACCTGGTATGGCCAGGCCTGCTTCCGACTGCGGGACCGTGGCCGCGCTGTGGTAACCGACCCATATGGCCCCGGGCTGGGCCTGCACTTGCCCCGCATCAGGGCCACGGTTGTGACCGTGAGCCATCAGCACGAGGATCACAACCATGTCAGCGCCGTCAGGGGTTCGCCATATGTCATCTCTGTGCCAGGCGAATACGAGATCGAGGGCGTCTTTGTCATTGGGGTATGGACATCCCCCGATGTACGGCAAGGCCAGCAGTTGGGCTTGCTTCCAGCAGACCTGCTTCCCCCTCAGCAGCAGAGGAACACCGCCTATCTGATAGAGTTTGACGATCTGAGTGTCTGTCACCTCGGAAGCCCGAGCCACATGCCGAACCAGGAGCAGGTGGAGCAGCTTGGCACCGCAGACATACTCCTGGTGCCTATCGGCGGGCGGTCCACCCTGACTGGTACTCGCGCAGCCGAGCTCGTGGGACTACTCGAACCGAGCATCGTCATTCCCATGTACTACAAGCTCCCCGGCCTTTCCGCCAAACTGGAGACCCCGAGGCGATTTCTGAGGGAGATGGGCATCGAGAGACCGGAAAGCATGGAATCCTTGAGGATCACCAAAGCGCGACTACCAGCACAGACTCGCGTGATACTACTGGAGCCTAAACAATGAAGCCAGCACTCGACACCGAATCCCGGATCGACAGGGAGCGCATCCGAAGGGCCGTTCTGGAGATGCTCCTGGCCATCGGAGAAGACCCCCAGCGAGAGGGTCTTGTGGGCACACCCGGACGTGTGGCCGAGATGTATGCAGAGCTCTTCTGTGGCCTCTTCCGAGACCCCAGGGAGGAGCTTCAGGTCGGTTTCGAGGAGAACCACCGGGAGATGGTCATCCTGAAAGACATCCCCTTCTACTCGATGTGCGAACACCACTTGCTCCCCTTCCACGGCAAGGCCCACGTTGGCTATATCCCCATGGGCCGGGTGGTGGGCCTCAGCAAGATCGCTCGTGTGGTGGAGGTCCTTGCCCGTCGCCCGCAGCTTCAAGAGCGGCTGACCAGTCAGGTGGCCGATTGCATCATGGAGAGCGTCAAGCCAACCGGAGTGGGCGTGGTGATCGAGGCCGAGCATCTGTGCATGACCATGCGCGGCATTCGCAAGCCAGGCAGCCTGGTGGTGACTTCGGCGAACCGGGGCAACTTTCGCGCACGGAAGGCGACCCGTGACGAATTCCTCTCCCTCATCGGCCACGCCATGTCTGGCGGCAGGAGATAGCAGGGATGCACTGCCCATCCATCCGCTTCATCTGGATCGCTACCACTCTCCTTGGCCTGCTGGCCTGCGGCCAGAGCCGGGGTCCGGTCGCCGTTGAAGAGGCTTCAACCCTGGTTCAGGAGGCCAAGGCCGCTCTCGACAGCGGTCAGACCGACGTGGCCGTCGCAAAGCTACAGGAGGCCCTCAAACAGGATGACAGATCGGTCGAGGGCCACTTTGTGTTGGGCAACGCCTACGCCGAGAAGGCCCAGTTCAGGCAGGCAGAAGAGCAGTTCTTGGCGGCGCTCCGGCTGGACGAGGGCAACGCGGACGCGCGCACCAACTTGGGCGTGGTCTACTACCGGCAGGGCAAGCTAGAGGAAGCGGAAGAGGCTTTCCGGGTCGCCCTGGCCCTTGCGGCAGGTGACGCCGAGATTCACTACAACCTGGGTGGCGTGCTCGCCGCCCTGGGCAGGTTCGACGAGGCCGTGTCCGAGTTCTTGGAGGCGAAGGAGATCGATCCATCGCTCCCAGAGCCGTACCTTGGCCTCGGGAGCGTTTACAAGCTTCAGGGCAAGCGGGAGGAGGCTGTGGCCGTGCTGAAAGAGTACGTCAGGCGGTCCAAGGACGCCTCATGGCGTGCGCAGGCCGAGCAAATGCTGCACGAGCTTGAGAGTGGGCGATGAGCCGCTACAACGTGCGTCTGTTGCGCTGTGATGGGGAGGCGAGTCTCCGCAGGGAGATGGAGGCGGTTGGCGCCGACCCGCGCGGCATCGCCATCATGGCCCCAAAGGGGTCCTTTCATCTGTTCAAGCTCGAGAGACTGACCTTTGCCGCGGCAAGCATCCTCAAGCAGGAGATGCTGTCCAAAGGTGGAGAGGCTGTCCTCTCGGGTGACATCTACTTGGGCGGGGAGCGAACTACCGACGTGCTGCTCATGGCCAACGAGCGGACCTTGCGAGAGGTGCTCAGGGTGTTGCGGATGCAGCCCCTTCCCAGCCTGCGACAGCTTGCTGAGGAGCTGGCCGCTGCCTTGCGGCACCACGCGGGTCCCGAACACCCCTGTTGTCGCATCGGTGGCCGCGAGCTCAAGTGGGGTGAGCGCACCTATGTCATGGGAATCGTCAACGTCACCCCCGATTCCTTCTCTGGCGACGGGGTCTATGCAACGACGGAGGTAGCGGCGCTGCCAGAGCCTTCGCGACAGGCATGGACGGCAACGGAAAGCGCGGTAGCGCAGGCTCTCTCGTTCTTGCAGGAGGGTGTTGACATAATCGATGTGGGCGGCGAATCCACCCGTCCCGGCGGGGCTCCCATCGATGCCCAGACGGAGCTATCCCGGGTCATTCCGGTCATCAGACGACTTCGTGAGGCCACTGATGCGCCCATCTCCATCGACACCTACAAGGCTCTGGTGGCAGCCGAGGCCCTGGACGCAGGAGCCGACCTGGTCAACGACGTGTGGGCCTTGCAGATGGACCCCGATCTGGCGCCTCTGGTGGCCGAGCGAGGCGTGCCCGTGATCCTGATGCACAATCGGAGCAAACCCAAGAACGCCGCCCAACAGGAGCGCCTGGGGGGGCGCTATGTGGGAATACACTATCACGACCTGATGGCCGACATCATTCGCGAGCTACGCCAGCGGGTTGAGCACGCGGTCCAGGCGGGGATTCCGCGATCGCGCATCATCATCGATCCCGGCATCGGCTTTGGCAAGACCGTGGAGCAGAACCTGCGCCTGCTGAACCATGTGGACGAGCTGCGAGTGCTGGGCTTGCCCATTCTGGCGGGGCCCTCGCGCAAGTCTTTCATAGGCTACACTCTCGACCTGCCACCGCAGGAACGACAGGAGGGAACGGCGGCGGCAGTGGCCCTGTGCATCGCTCGGGGCGTCAACGTGGTGCGGGTTCACGACGCCCGCGCGATGGTGCGCGTGGTCCGCATGAGCGACGCCATCCTCAGGGCGGGCCGAGCGTGACGCGTGCCTACCTGGGCCTGGGCAGCAACCTGGGAGACCGCCAGGGTCACATCTCAAGGGCGCTGGAAGCTCTGGCCCAGGCGGGCGTCATGGTGTGTTCCGTATCGCCTCTGTACGAGTCGGAACCCTGGGGAGTGGCGGACCAACCGCGCTTCCTCAACGCTGCCTGCGCCGTTGAGACCAGTCACTCCCCGTCTGCCGTTCTTGCCCTGCTCAAGGCCATAGAAAAGGAGATGGGCCGCACCTGCGCCATCCGCTATGGGCCTCGCCCCATCGACGTGGACATCCTGCTGTACGGCGACCTGTGCATCGAGACTCTGAGCCTGATCGTGCCCCATCCTGCAATGCTAGAGCGTCCTTTCGTCCTGGTGCCTCTGGCCGACATTGCCCCTCTTGCGCGCCATCCCCGTTCTGGCCTCACCATAGCCGAACACCTGGCCCGGCTGGGCCCCACGCCCGATGTGGCTCCCTATCCACCTGGTCTGAAGGGGCGGCCATGTGTCGGCAGACGCAGGTTTCCCCAGAGTGGATAGACCATGAGACAGCGTCGCTCCCTGCTGCTTGTTCTGGCCCTGGTGTCGCTGTGCGCGCTGCCGGCCATTAAGGCGTCCGGGGGCCAGGGGGCGTCTGAGCCGGCGATGGCTTCCCATGTCCTCCGAGGTGAGGGCGGCAATGGGACGCCGACTCCCGTCGGAGTGGTGGATGTCCCTCCCGTCGCTCGGGCCAAGATCGATCCTTCGCTCCTGGAACGACTGGTAGAGACTCAACACTCTGCCCAGCTCCAAGGAGAAGACCTGTCCCCGCCGGTGACCTACCTGGTGTATCTGCGGGAGCGCGCCCCGCTCCCGGACCTGGCACGCGTCCCTGGGCTGCACGAGCGACGGAAACTGCTTGTCGGTCGCCTGCAAGACACCGCCCGCCGCAGCCAGGCCGGCGTGGTCACCCTTCTGGAACGGAAGCTGGCAGAAGGGCGTATCACTCGCTACAAGAGCTACTGGATATTCAATGGCCTGGTCGTGTGCGGCGACTTGAGCACGGCCATCCAACTGGCTCTGAGGCCTGAGGTCGAGGCGATCCGCCCCAATCGTGTGCATCGCCTGCCCACGCCCATACGTGGCGGCAAGGCCCTGGCCGCGACGGGCGAGGTGGAATGGAACATCGCCAAGATCGGGGCTGACAGCGTCTGGGAGTCCTTGGGCATCACCGGCGAGGGGATCGTGGTGGCCAACATGGACTCTGGCGTCGATTGGACGCACCCCGCCCTCCAGCACAAGTACCGGGGCTACAATCCGGCGGGGGCGAGCGATCACAACTACAACTGGTTCGACCCCACCGGGACCTATCCCGACCAGCCTGGGCCGCGCGAGTACGGGAATTGGCAATCGCTTCATGGGACCCACGTGATGGGCATCATGGTCGGCTCGGAGCCGGACGGCAGCGAGCTGATCGGCGTGGCCCCAGGGGCTCAATGGATCGCAGTCAAGGTCTTTGACGACGACGGCTACGCGGACGACGAGTGGATTCACGACGGGTTCCAATGGTGCCTGGCCCCCGCCGACCTGAACGGCCAGAACCCCAATCCCAACAAGGCGCCCGACATCCTTAACAACTCCTGGGGCGATCCCGCCGGGGCCGACGAGGAGTTCCGCCAGGACCTCGACGCGATGTGGGCGGCGGGCATCTTTGTCACCTTCGCGGCGGGCAACAGCGGCCCGAACCAAGGTACGATCTACTCTCCGGGGAGCTACTCCGGCGCCTTCGCCGTTGGAGCCACTGACGGATACGACGTCATCGCCTCCTTCAGCAGTCGCGGGCCCTCTCCCTGGGGACAGATCAAGCCCGAGGTGGTGGCGCCGGGGGCGTACAGCATTCGCTCCTCCGTTGCCGGAGGGGGCTATGAGAGCAACTGGAGTGGCACCTCTATGGCCGCCCCTCACGTGGCCGGGTTGGCCGCACT
>DATKWG010000262.1:0-5977 GCA_035529675.1 Anaerolineae bacterium | reverse complement strand
TCCTTGTACCGAATCATCCTGTAGAAGCGGTAAGAGATCCGCGCCTGCTGTTCGTCGGCGGCGACAAACGCCTGGGACGCCACGACCTCCATCGACTCCATGGCAAGGAGCGTCCTGTTGGCAGTCTGGACCATACGCCATTGTCGCATCTGCTCCGCCTCCGCCACCGTCCTGGCCATCCGGCCGGCGCTAGGTGGCCTCACGTTAGGAACCGTCACCGACGGAACGGAGCCTTGCCCTCTGGTGGTCGGCACCAGGGAGTCCTCCTTCGGGACCGACTTCCCCTTGTCGAACTCTTCCTTAATCTCCTGGAAAGCTCTGTTGAACAGTTCATCGATTGCGCTCATGTTGCATCTCCTCGTCTTCCAGAAACCGATAGTCGGCCTCGATCACCTCGCCCTGGGGTTCGACCAAGGGTCCGGGCGCTGGCGGCAGCTCCAAAGAGAGCTCCTTCAAGCGCCTTCGGAACTCCTGGTCCACCAGCCTGGGGTGAGAGCGCCTTTTTAGCTTCCGCCGCACGTTCCCAATGGCCTCGCCGATCTCCACGGAGACGTTGGAAAAGAAGATACTAAAGGTGTTTCTCATTTCGCCTCCCTCCGAAACTAGGATTGTAGTGGGTGGCTAGCCGGACTGAGCCAGGCACGCTTTTTTGTCGTCTGTGATCTCTACCCCAATATACGATCGAATCGGCCCTGCAGAATGGCAAGCGAATTGGCCAGTTCTTGGTGGTCTTTTGGCAGCCGACTTGCCAATTGCGGGTGTCAACTCCAAAACGCAGGTAGTGATTGGTAATCGCCACGGGACCTGCTAGGGGAGGGGGAACTTGGCACTGGACAAGAGATCTGGGGCCGCGAAGGTTCTCCGGGCGTTCAGAAAAACAAGACGATGCCCGAGTGTAAGAAGGTTCCGGGAGAAACATGGGTTGGGCGACTATGGCTGGTCGGTAGACCAGCTGTACGACTACGAACAGGGCAGAACGTCACTGCCCCCTCAGTTGGTTCTAGACCTCATCAAGGTGGGTGCCCTCGTCGAGGGAAGCCAGTGGCATGTGGACTTCATAGAGGCGATGGAGCATGACGCTCTGTTGGAAGTGGAGCTTGCGCAGGAGAAGGCGGCTCGTGAGCGAGTGGAGATAGAGACGGACACTTCGGTAGAGGCAGAGCGTGAGGTTTCCGCAAAACCGAAGACCGTCCATCCTCCAGAGAAGGAGGCGCAAGCCGAACCAGGAACGCTGCCCTCTATCTCAAAGGGTGACAACAGATGGCAGTTGACGGTCCTGGGTATTCCTCTGATTGTGATAGCCATGGTAGCAAGTTGCTTTGTGGGTTACAAGATCCGAGATTGGGTAGGCGCTGATGATGACTCCACTCCACCAGCCGTCGCAAGAGCGGACCCAGACACTGCTACTCCGTCTCTTTCACCGACCTACACCATATCCCAAGCCCCAGTTCTGGAGTGCCCAGCAACCGCCACCCCTTATCCAACGGGTACGCGGTGCCCGACGTGCGCGCCATACGCGACTTGCACACCATACCCGACCTATACGCCATACCCGACCTACACGCGGTACCCGACTCACACACCGTACCCGACCCATACCCCCTATCCGACCTACACTGCGCAGCCTGCCCCGCCGACCCCCACGCCTACGCGGCCCACACCGACTCCGCGAGTCACCTTGCCGTTTGAGGACGGCTTCAAGGGGCCACTCAAGCCTGAGTGGGAGATTCTTGAGGGCGACTGGCGCATCGTCGATGACCAACTGAGCACCCTCTCCAGGGAGAAAGAGTGGTCGTACATGCTTGTAGGAGAGCCAATCTGGCGGAACTATGTGGTGGAGGTAGA
Source organism: Anaerolineae bacterium (assembly GCA_035529675.1). Classification (GTDB taxonomy): domain Bacteria; phylum Chloroflexota; class Anaerolineae; order UBA1429; family UBA1429; genus DATKWG01. Next base: position 4,132 of record DATKWG010000262.1, on the reverse strand, counting down.
CGCCGATCTTGCGCGGGGCGGTGAAGGAGTTCGAATCATCGTGAGAGCACAAGACCCCGGTAACTTGATCGCTTTCCATGCAAGCACCTACGGGGAGTGTGCTTGGTGGCTGAAGAGAGATGGAGAATGGCAGCTCCTGGTCCGAGAAAACCCCCCAAGTGGTCGTAATGTTCGGGTGCGAGTCGAGGTCAGAGGTGACCTCTATGCCGCACATGTGAACGGGGAGCGACGGCTGTCCATCACTGACCCAACCTTCGAGACAGGACTTGTTGGGCTGGGCCTCTATTGCAGCAGCGGTTCAAACTGCAACGGGCTTGACAACTTCAAGGTCGAGGCGCTGCCTGATTGAAAGTCGCGAGATTGGCACTATCTTGGCAAGGACTTGGCATGCCAATTTGACAGGAGACGCTTTCCGGTTAGAATGGCGTCTGGCCTTGATACAACTGACTCGTCGGAAGGGCTTGAAGTCAGTTGATCGAAAAGTGGGGTATTTGGGCCAAAGAGACGGCTTTGGGGTTGTCTGACTCTGGATCAGCCGATCGGGGTTCCAATCCCTGTCCCTCAGCCTTGAACTCAAGAGGTGACCAATTGATCGATGATCAGTTGGTCACTTCTGAGTTCCCAGGACTCCTCCCATAATCTCACCTGTCGAACCCGGTTGAGCCTCGAACGGTCGCTCCGAAACCCTCGATGTGCGCTTCACCCATCCGCGGGGCGACTTGCCTGCCTCCTCTGCGCTCTCTCGATCTTGGCCCACGAATCGCGCAGCGGCACCGTCCGGTTGAACACCAGCGCTCCGTCGGACGAATCGGGATCCACGCAGAAATAGCCTTGTCTCTCGAACTGGTACCGATCCCCCGGCGCCGCGCCCGCCAGATTCGGCTCGACCCGGCACGAGGTCAGCGTCTCCACCGATTTGGGATTCAGACAGGACTTGAAATCGCGACCCTCCCCTGCGGCCAGCGGGTTCGCCTCCAGGAAAAGACGATCGTACAGGCGCACTTGAGCCTCGAGCGCGTGGGCAGCCGAAACCCAGTGCAACGTCCCTCTGACCTTGCGTCCGTCGGGAGAATCACCGCCCCGCGTCGCCGGATCATAGGTGCAGTGAAGCTCCACCACCTCACCGGTTCGTTCATCCTTGACCACGCCAACGCAGGTGATGAAATAGGCGTAGCGCAGCCGCACCTCACGACCGGGGGCCAGACGGTAGTATCTTCTCGGTGGCTTCTCACGAAAATCATCTCGTTCGATGTAGAGGACGCGTGAGAACGGGACCTTGCGCGTCCCCATACTGGCATCTTCGGGGTTGTTGATGGCCTCCAACTCCTCCACCACATCTTCCGGATAGTTATCTATGACCACCTTGAGGGGGCGCAACACCCCCATCACGCGTGGGGCACGCTTGTTCAGATCCTGACGGACAAAGTGCTCCAGCAGGGCGATATCCACGGTCCTGTCGCTCTTGGCCATGCCCACGGCATCAACGAAGCTGCGGATCGCATCCGGTGTATAGCCGTTTCTGCGCAAGCCGGATAGGGTAGGCATTCGGGGGTCATCCCATCCGGTGACGTGCCCCTCTTGGACCAACTCCAGGAGATAGCGCTTGCCCATCACGGTGTAGCTGAGGTTGAGGCGACCGAACTCGATCTGCTGGGGGTGATAGACGTCCAATTCGTCAAGGAACCAGTCATAGAGCTCGCGGTTGTTCCTGAATTCCGACGAACAAAGAGAATGGGTGATGCCTTCGATCGAATCCGAAAGAGGATGGGTGAAGTCGTACATGGGATAGATGCACCACTTGTCGCCCGTCCGGTGATGGCGGACCTTGAGGATGCGATACATGACTGGATCGCGCATGACGATATTGGGCGAGGCCATGTCGATCCTGGCTCGAAGCACACGCGACCCCTCCCCGAACTCGCCTGCCCGCATGCGCCGGAACAGGTCCAGGTTCTCCTCAACCGAGCGCCTACGATAGGGGCTATCCCTGCCGGGCTCGGTCAACGTGCCCCGGTACTCTCGAATCTCCTCCGCGCTCAAGTCGTCAACGTATGCTTCGCCCTTCTTGATGAGTTGGACAGCATACTCATAGAGCTGCTCAAAGTAGTCGGAGGCATAGAATTCCCGGTCGCCCCAATCGAATCCAAGCCAGCGTATGTCCCTCTTGATGGCCTCTACGTACTCTGCTTCCTCTTTGGCCGGATTGGTGTCATCGAATCGCAGATTGCAGAGGCCGCCATACTCCTCGGCGGCGCCGAAATTGAGGCAGATGGCCGTGGCGTGTCCTATGTGCATGTAGCCATTCGGCTCCGGCGGCCATCGCGTGTGGACCCTGCGGCCGTACTTGCCGGCCTTGAGATCTTGCTCGATTATCCTTCGGATAAAGTCGGAGGAGGAAGTGGGATCAGTCGTAGTCACGTTCGGATCTCCCCTCTCTCGTTTCTTTCTCTTTGCGGTGGCGGACATTTCGCCCCTGATGCGACCTCGTCACGCCCACCTTCGACGTAGCTACCTGCCAGAGACGACCACGGCTACGTGATCTGGTGCAGGTCGGCGGTATCATACACCGAAGGCCCCCTCGGTGCAACATGCTGCCCTGCCTGGATAATCCCCTCACTTTGTGGTATGGTGTGCCAGGGGCGTCAGGTGATGAATGGGTTTGCGCCAGATGGTCTCCGATCGCTTTCATGGCAAACGTGGACTGCGGGGCGGTCATGCCCAATTTCATCACGCTGGAGAACCATGCCCTGGATTTGCCCTTCTGGAAGGACCTGGTCACCGGCCTGCCCGAGGTCCTGATAGAAGATGGCTACGTCAGGGTTCCCGAGAGGCCCGGCCTCGGCGTGGATCTCAACCACGAGGCCATCGAGGCCAACCTGCGCTCTCCTGGCCTCTTTGAGGCCACCGATGAATGGAACACCCCCAAGCTCGGGTTCTGGCGACCCGACAGGCGTGGGACAAACTAGACATCGGAGCGAGCTCCCAGACACCAGGGGGCGAGACTTGGCCCTCGTGGTTCTGTACCAGGTGCTGGCCCATGCAACACGCGATAGAACGCGACATCGGCGACAGGGTTGCCAAACGCGTCCTGGTGGCAATCGTCGTCATCTACCTGGTTCTTGGATGGCTCTATGCCACGGCCACGCCTGCGTGGCAGGTGCCCGACGAGCCGGCACACTATAACTATGTCAAATATGTAGCCGAGAATCGCCGACTCCCCGAGCTGCGACCCGGTGACTACCCACACCAGTATCTCGAAGAGATCAAGCGGCGACGCTTTCCCGAAGACATGTCCATCGAGCCCATCCGCTACGAGTCTCACCAACCGCCACTCTACTATCTCCTGGCCGCATTCGCTTACCGCATTGGGTCTTCGCTCCCAGGACTCCCCATGCCGCTGGGCCTGCGGATTCTCTCGCTCGTGCTGGGTGCCATCTCTCTGGTGCTCAGCTACAAGTTGGTGCACGCTATCTATCCCCAAGAGCCAGGTCTTGCACTGGGAACGGCCGCCTTTGCAGCCACGCTGCCGATGCACCTGGCCATGACCGCGGCAGTCAACAACGACGTGTTGACCGAGCTGCTCCTGACCCTCATCGTGTGGCAACTGGTGCGGATGAAGGGAGACGAGTGGACCGCACGCAAGGCCCTCGGATTGGGGGTCATGCTGGGGCTTGCTTTCCTGACCAAGATGCAGAGTTATCCGGCTTTCGCTGTGGCTCTCGTCGCCCTGGTCTGGGATGTCGGGCATGTCCATCGCTGGCGATCGCGGGCGGCCTGGTGGACAATAGTGACACGAGGCGCCATCATGTTTGGGACAGCATTCATCGTTGCCCTGCCCTGGCTGGTGCGCAACGCGGCCATCTACGGGCCAGGCGACCTGCTTGGGCTGGCCAGGCACGACCAGGTGGTAGTGGGTCAACTCACGGCCCGAGAGTATGTTGCCCAGAATGGGCTGGCTGCCTTGCTGCGCGCATTTGTGGTCACCACCTTTCAAAGCTTCTGGGGGCAGTTCGGCTGGATGGGTGTGGTGCTCCACTCTCGCTTCTACGTCGCCTGGGCGCTACTGAGTGGGCTGAGCCTGATCGGACTGGCTACCTATCTTGTCCGCTCTCTTCGAGGGGCCAGGCGGGTT
>DATKWG010000261.1:0-4592 GCA_035529675.1 Anaerolineae bacterium | reverse complement strand
CTCCTCTTCCTGCCTCTGAACATGGGCTTCGGTCAGGTGCCCTCTCTTCGATAGGGTCAGTGACCTGACAACACTCTGAAGGCGCTGGTTGCCACTCGTTCGCCGAATGCGGTCTGCCATGGCCTGGCGCTGGACGCTCTGAAAGCGGGCATCGCCGAGGCGGGCAGCCACGTCCTGAACAGGGATATCACCTGCGGCGGCAAGCGGGCCATCGAACGGCTCGTCGAAAGCAACCTGTTCTCCAAGTTGTTCAGTCGCGGCTTCCAGTCTACGCTTTTGTGCACGTTGCTTCTCATCCTGGCTTCCGGCTACCTGCTTCTCTGTGGACATACGTCACCCTCCCCGGCCAATAAGGCCGATCTGGTCGCCATAGTGCGAATTCCTGCGACCGATGCTATCATACGAGCCTCGGTCGGAAACGACGTCAGTTGTCACAACCCTTTGCATAACGATTATAAACCATATTCTCTGCAAAGTCAACGCTTTGTGGTTGGGGGGCATCGAAAAAACTATGACATCTCCCCCACGGCTCGCACCCTGGACCCACGCGAAGCCTCTCAATGGACAGAATCGACGCCCTGCCCAGGTGCATCTGGGGCGAAAGACCTGGATGAGCGTTTCCCACCAGGTTGCGAGGGGCCAAGGCTCTCCAATGGCTGCGCGATGGCAAGGGCCGAAAAACCCCGTACCTTGACAAACGGTTTTCGTCCTGCTATACGGAATAGAAGCACGAAGGGCGTGCACAGCGCAAAGCAGACGAGAGCTGCTGGCTGAAAGGGGGGATACATGGGCAAGCTGGAAGGCAAGAGGGTCGCAATCCTGGTGGCCCAGGAGTTCGAGGATATCGAGCTATTGTACACGCTGATGCGGCTGAGTGAGGAGGGGGCGCAGATCGTGGTGGCAACGCTCCCCCCCGGGGGACTGCATACCCGTCCCTGGCTGGCGGACAAGCCGATCACCGGGCGCTTCGGTTCGACGGTGCCCCTGGTGGTGATGGCCGAGGGGAACAGATACACCCACATCCTGATCTCGGATCTGGACGCGCAGGAGTTCGACGCCGTGGCCTTCCCCGGAGGGTTCTCGCCCGATTTCCTGCGCATTGACGATGCCACCCTGGACTTTACCCGGGATATGCACGAGGCGGGGAAGATCGTGACCGCCATCTGCCACGGGCCTCAAGTGCTGATTTCTGCGGACCGTCGCCGGGGCACCGACATGATCCGGGGACGAAAGGTGACCGGCTATGCCGCGATTCACGACGACTTGTTAAATGCCGGTGGCGAGCTGCACGACGTGCCAGCCATTCGTGATGGCAACATAGTCACCGGCCGGCAGCCCGACGACCTGCCCGAGTTCGTGGGCCAGGTGATCCAGGCACTGGCCCAGGGATGGGAAGAAGAGGGCCGGCTGGGCTGAGGCGGGGCCGCGCCGGGAATTATCGATGCTCAGACCGATAGTGTGCTTGGGCGGTTGGCCCGCCTGGGACAGCAACATGGCGCCCGGTCGAAGATGCGGCGCAGCCGCGCGAAGATGCAGCTCTGCTGCCACGGCACCACCGATTCTGCGCGGCGTGGCGCGTAGGGGATAGCAGCTATGCTGCAGGTTTCAAACCTGGCCAGACCCTTCGGGGACGCCCTGACCACCTACGAGGGCACGGTGCTGGTTGTGGTGCACGACCGCTACTTCATCCGGCGCTTCGCCACCGGCATCTGGGCCGTCGAGGAGGGGAGGATTCGGCGGTATGTGGATTCGGAGGACGTGAGGAGGAGCAGAGATGGGCATCTTTGAACGTTTAGTCCTTGCCGCTTGGCTTTGTCGCCTTAGGCTTGTCCCCGCGGAGACCTTCGTCTTTCTTTCCTCCGCCCCCCTGCTCACCTTGACACAAACCTGAGAACGGTCTGCCCACCCACGAGGTCAATGTGATTGGCGTCTTCGCCACCCAATCATGCGGCGAATCCAGTCTCACACGCGCACGAACATCATCTGCTCTTTGGGCTGATGCTCCGCCACCGCCTCCGTCCTCCACCCAGCGGCCATCCAGGCTCGTGCCTCGACGTGGGCGTGGGGCTCATAGTTGTTGGACCACCACGCCCCGTGAACGTAGGCAGACCTCGGCAGGTCACGCCCTATGATCTTCTCGATCTGTCTAAAGGTTAGCAGGACGTGAGTGACGTCGGGAGGAAGGCTCTCCAAGTGATCGTAGAGCGGGCGATACTTCGTGCGTGAAGCTGGGGGGGCGATAATCGAGGCCACTTTGGGCCTCTTTCGCCCGTGCGCCGGCGCGACCCGGCCCCAATCGGGTGCAGATGTTGTCGGAGGCCGCACTAGACGGGGCGGCGGAGCTGGCGCGGCATGGCCAAGCCCCTCCACCTGTCGCACCGCCACATCCAGTGCACGCACCATCTGAGCAGCGGTCTCAAAGCGGTCCTCCGGAGCCTTGGCCAAGGCTTTGAGGATCACCCGCTCCACCCCCTCCGGCAGGTTGGGCCGCACTGCCCGGGGCAGGGGAAGGGGCTCAGTCATGTGCTTTATCACCAGGGCAATGGGCGTGTCCGCGTAGTAGGGCATGCGCCCAGTGGTCATCTCGTAGAGCATCACCCCGAGGCTATAGACGTCGGTGCGGGAGTCCACTTCGGCTCCCCTTCCCTGCTCGGGACTCATATAGGCGGGCGTCCCGATCCCAACCCCGGTGCCGGTCAGGTGCACCGAAGTCTCCATCATCTTGGCCAGGCCAAAGTCGGTGAGAAAGCAATCCTCCTCGGCGTCCATCAGGATGTTGCTGGGCTTCACATCGCGGTGGATGATACTCTGGCGATGGGCATAGTCGAGCGCACTTCCGATCTGACTGATGACGCGATTGACCACGTCCAGAGGCAGCGGATCGGCGCCCAGTCTGTCCTTCAGCGTCCCCGCCTCCAGGTATCGCATCACCAGGAAGGGACGGCGCTGGGCTTCGCCATAGTCATGCACGGGGAGGATGTGGGCGTGTTCCAGCCGGGCCACGGCACGGGCCTCCCGATGGAACCGCTGAAGGAAGGTTGGCTCCTCGGCAAAGTAGGCCTTGATCACCTTGATGGCCACGTAGCGATCCATGCTCGGCTGGTAGGCCTTGTACACCTCGGCCATCCCTCCGACGCCGATCATCTCCAGGATGCGATAGGGGCCCAAGGTATCACCGATCAGGTCTGGCATGGGTCACCTCGCTCAAGCACTCGTCCCTCGGCTGGCCGGAGAAGTGCGTCACCGCCGCAGCCAGATTCTAGTTGCCTGACCATGGACCGTCAACGGCCGCCGCTACCCCACCGCTTGGATGAGAGCCTTGATGTAGCCCAGGCAGAAGGCGAGAGCCTGACGCCCACCGGGGGTATCCAGCGACGACCGGGGGACGTGATCGGGGACCAGCACCCCGTCGTAGGCTACCTCTTTGTAGGCACGCATGGCCCTGACCATATTCACGTCTCCCTCGTCGGGAAAGACCTCGTCGAACCGCAGGTAGCCGCCACGGATGTTGCGAAAATGCACCCAAAAGATCTTGTTCCGACTGCCAAAGTAGCGGATTGCGTCGTACACCTGCTCGGGATCGGTGCACATCTCGGCTATGGTGCCCTGGCAGAAGTTCAGACCGTGATAAGGGCTGGGGTGCAGATCGACAAAGCGTTTCACCCCTTCAACGCTCCCCAGCACCCGCTCGACTCCTCGATAGCCCACTGCCTGGGGCATGCCCGGATCGTGCTGATGACAGCCCATCCTGACTCCGAGCTCGTCGGCCACGGGGATCACGCGCTGCACAAAGTAGTCGATGCGCTCCCAGGCTTGGTCGGCGGTCATCGGGCCCATCGGGTGGGGCGGATCGTCCTTCACCTCGTCATGGGCAAAATGGCTATAGGTGACCCCGCCGCGCCCCGGGGAGCGTCTGCCTCGCACAACAGGCAGGAAGGCCAGATTATAGAGCAGCAAAGGAATACCTGCTTTGGATGCCGACTCGATGCACTTGCAGACCTGCTCGATATCGCGATCTCGCTCTGGGGTGCCCAGCATGATGCTGGGCCAGAGCTGCTTCTCTATGCCCTGGCTGGTGAGGGGGAGGTGCATGGCTGCCAGCTTGAGGCCAAACGACTCAACGTGCTCGCGATGGCGTGCCACGGCGTCAGCGCTCCAGTAGCTCTCCTTCAGATCCAGGCCCAACCCCCACCTGGGTGTGGCAGCAACGTACTCGACCCCCAACTGTCTCAGGAATACCAGACTATCCTCTGAACACTCCGTCTGGGAACCCACATGCATCCTTGCGCCTCCTGACTGCGCGGACTGCTGCCCAGTGATGACCACATTGTACGCCGTTGCGGGCACAGGCTTTAATGAGGCTAGACCTGTAGGGAGCGGTTTTGCGCGAGTCACCCGCCAGCAAGAGCTTCGCGGATGGCGACCTCCACCTCCGCTTCGGGGACCATGTGTGCCTCATCCGACCAGCGTGGTTTGATCTCCACGCTGTTCTCCTGCATCGTGCGACGGCTGATTGTCAGGCGCACAGGGATCCCGATGAGATCGGCATCGTTAAACTTGACGCCCGCGCTTTCCTCTCGATCGTCATACAA
>DATKWG010000260.1:0-24352 GCA_035529675.1 Anaerolineae bacterium | reverse complement strand
TGGTGGAGGTCCCCGAGGATGCCACCATAGTGCTGCCCCGTCAGGTGCCAGGTCTGCTCGACGAGGAGGCTGCCATCAGGGAGGCCCTGCGCCAGCCCATTGGGTGTTCTTCCCTGCGCAGCATGGTGCGTTCCGACGACCGGGTAGTGATCGTTTTCAGCGACATCACCCGACCCATGCCCAACGAGCGCGTGCTCCCCGTGCTTCTGCGAGAACTGGAGCACGTGCCCCGCCAGAACATGCTGTTGTTGAACGCGCTGGGCACTCACAGGCGAAACACGCCAGAGGAGCTCACCGCAATGCTGGGGCCAGGAATCGCGCACAATTACACCGTGGGCCAGCACGATGCCTGGAATGAGTCGGACCTGGTCGATTTGGGAAGCACAGGCTATGGTCACCGCGCTGTCGTGAACCGAGCCTACCATGAGGCAACCTTCAAGATCCTGACCGGGTTCGTCGAGCCTCACCTTTTCGCCGGTTTCAGTGGCGGCCCCAAGGCGGTTTTGCCCGGCATCGCCGGATTCGAGTCGATCATGGACAACCATGGCTACGAGATGCTGAATCATCCTCTGGCTACGTGGGGTTGTACCGAAGGCAACCCGGTTTGGGAAGAGATCCGCGAGGTCGCGGCGATGACCGACCCCGATTTTCTGCTCAACGTCACTCTCAACCGGCGGCGTCAGATAACTGGTGTCTTTGCAGGCCAACTTGGGGAGGCCCATGGCCAGGCCGTCGAGTTCGCGCGACGGGCGGCGATGGTTGCTGTGGACAGGCCCTATGACATCGTTCTCACCACCAATAGCGGATACCCTCTGGATATCAGTCTCTACCAGGCCATCAAGGGCATGTCTTGTGCGGCGCAGGTGGTGAAACCCGGAGGGAGCATCATCATTGCCGCCGAGTGTCGTGACGGCATCCCAGACTATGGGGAGTACCGGAATCTGGTGCATGAGGCAGGGTCGGTCCAAGGAATACTGGATACGATCAGTCAACCCGGCTTTCGCCGTCACGATCAGTGGGAAGCCCAGATCCAGGCCCGCGTCCAGCAACTGGCCGAAGTCTATGTCCATAGCTCACACCTGTCAGACGAGCAGGTGCGAGGCATGTTGATGCGTCCTTGCCACGACATCGAGGGAACCCTGGCCCGGCTAGGCGAGAGATACGGCCCAGGATCGCGAATCTGTGTCTTGCCTGAAGGCCCACAAACTATACCCTATCTGGCTTGAGCTCACAAGAGAAGGAAGGAGACCCAACCACAATGGCAGAGCGCACGTCGTGTGTGATTCCGCAGCCCAAACAGACTTCCTGGCGGGAGGGCACCTTTGCCCTCAACCCCCAAACCAGCATTCTCATCCTGCCCACCTCGGGCGAGGAAGACCACTTTGCGGCGCGTAGCCTTCGACAAGAGATCCTGGAGGCAACGGGCCTGCGCCTGCCCATCGTCAAGACCGCTCGGCCCGCGAGCATCGACAATGTCGTGCTGCTGGTCTCCGACTATGAGGCCACCGAGGCCTTTCTTGACCGTCGTCTGCGCCGGGACGAGGAACTGGCCAGCCACGGGCAAGAGGCATACTTTGTGGACATCGCGCCGCAAAGAGTCCTGGCTGGCGGGCAGAGCCCTCTGGCTCTCCACCTGGCAGTGCAGACGTTGCGGCAGATCTCGCGGGTCGAAGGCCATGCGTGGCCGGCAATGTACGTCAGCGACTGGCCTTCCCTGCGCTACCGAGGTCTGATGCTGGATGTCTCTCGGGGCAAGGTGCCCACCCTGGAGACACTCAAGCTGCTGGTGGATCAACTCAGCCTCTACAAGGTGAACGTTCTGCAGCTCTACACCGAGCACACCTTTGGGTTTCCTCATCATCCGCGCATCGGTCAGGGGTGTGGCTCGCTCGACAGCGAAGATATCCTGGAACTGGATGCCTACGCCCGGCGCCGCCACGTGGAGCTGATGCCCAATCTGCAATCGTTCGGGCATTGCGCACACATCCTGGGCCTGGCCGAGTATGAACACCTGGCCGAGTCGGACGCGCGCTGGTCGCTGTGCCCGACCGACGAGGCCACCTACACCTTCCTGGATGATCTCTATGCCGACTTTTTGCCCGCCTTCAGCTCGAGCACGCTGAACGTGGGCTGCGACGAGACCTGGGACCTTGGCAAAGGGCGCTCGGCAGAGAAGGTCGCCGAAGAAGGCATCGGTCGGGTGTATCTGCAGCACATCCGGCGGCTCCACCAGTTGGCCAAAGGCCACTTTCGTCACATCCAGCTCTGGGGAGACATCTTGCTGCGCCACCCCGAATTGGTGGGCGAACTGCCCGAGGATGTCACCCTTCTGGACTGGCACTACCAGGCCAGCGACGACTATCCCTCGGTTCGTGTCTTTGCGGAGAGCGGAAGGCCCTTCTGGGTGTGTCCGGGCACTTCGTCCTGGAACACCTTGTTTCCGAGGATCGAGAACGCCAACCCCAATATCCGCACCCTCGGTCGCCTGGGCGTCGAGCATGGCGCACAAGGGTTGTTGAACACCGACTGGGGTGACGGGGGGCACTATCAGCCGATGGGCCAGTGCTGGTACGGTTACACATATGGGGCCGAGCAAGCCTGGTCTGGCGGCACGACTGACGACCAGGAGTTTGACGAGCGGTTTGGGCTGCTCTTCTTCGGGAGAGACGGTAATCGGGTCGTGGGTGCCATGCGCGAGCTGGCCCGTCTGAACACCCTGCCCGGAATGCCTTTGCGCAACGCTTCTCGGAGTATCTACGCCTTGTTTGACGAGCCGCTGGTCGGGGAGACCATCGGGCAACTGCCCCGCTCCACCCTGGAGGAGATCACGCGAGTGTGTGCAGAGGCACAGCGTACTCTGCGCGCGTGCATCTCGTCTAGTCGCGATCCGCTCTCGCTGGAAGAGATGGTCTTCTCGGCGAGTCTGTTGGCCTACGCCGCACGCAAGGTGTTGGCTTCCCAGCAGGTAAGGGCCGACGTTGCCAGACTGTCCAGAGGCCAGGGCGATGCTCTGCTCCTGCGTCGGGCGATGGAGACGTTCCGTTCGATGGACGCCGAATTGGCGGAATTGGGCGAGATCTTTCGCCGCATGTGGCTCCGACGTGCACGGCACTCTGAGATCGGCATCACCCTGGGCCACTTTGCCCGACTGCGGGAGCGCTTTGTGGCGGCACGAGAATGGCTCAAAGCTCGCGTGAACCAGCTCGAAGCGGGCGAGGCGCCCGACTGGTCTCTGGACAGCTACATGGAGGGGGCCCAGAGCTACGAGATCCTCGGACAGAGCTTCCGAAGACGCTGGCGAGAGCTGGGCTTGACCCTGGGCTGAATCAGTCCTCCACGATTCTTTCGACGATGATGGAGCATTTGCTGACTAGAGCGGCAAAGGCACCCAGGGCGGCCAGTTGTGGAGCCACAAGCGCGCCCACTACCGCAACGGTCAGGGGTAGCTCTAGTATGGTCTGGTCATCCTGTTTGATGATGATGCGGCGGATGTTGCCCTGGTGGACAAGCTCCTTGATCTTGTCCACCAGCCCTGCTCCGGATACCTTGTACTCCTCTTGCCTGACGTTGGGCTCCTCAGTCATCTCTACCTTTCTCCTTCTCTAACCCTACTGTGTGCGAAGCCGAACTCGGTCCTTCCTCTATGATATACGTTGACCCGGCAGGTCGGTTGCACCCACTTGCCCCAGCTTTGAGTGTCGGCCCGCTGGAACCTATTGCTGGCTCTGCTCGTCCAAGGTTCGGAGGCGTGTTGGGGACCTCGGCGAAAGACCCGGGCCCGCTGGCTGGCGGGGCCAGGACCCCGGGCCTGTGGGCGGCAGGAGAGACAGAGATGAGGAAGCTCCTTTGGTTCACGGTCGGTTTCTTTCTTGCGCTGCTGCTGGCCGTGGGTGTGATGCTCGGAACTCTCAAGACGACCAGTGCAGAGGAGGTCACTCCCTCGCCCGGATCGCCCACGGTGGCGCTCGAGTCTACTCCGCGGCCCACAGATGAAGGAACCCCAACGTTTCTCACGTCGCTCCGCTGGCAACGGCAACGGGTCGTTTCCGGTGGCTGCGACAGTCTGCGCATTGACGGAATCAGCCAGATCCACTATGCACCGTGCGATCAGGGATCTCGACTTGGGCGGTTCACCCAGGACGAGCTGCGCACCTACCTGGTCTACGTGGCACGCTATGCGCCCTTTGAGGGCTCAGCCTCGGGCGACTCGACAGTGCATCTGAGCTTTGTGGGGCGGGGCAGTCGACAACCGACCGAAGCGGAGCGCACCGAGTTGGCCGACTGGATCGGCACGGTCTATGATCGACTGACGCGCGAGGAACGACGATCGGATCTGGTTGCCCATGCGCGACTTCTTCTGGCCCAACGCCTGGGCGTGTCTCCCGATTCCATTGGGACACTTGCGGTTGAGGAGGTCGCCTGGTCGGATGCCTGCCTGGAGATCAGGCACGAGGGAATGTACTGTGCCCAGGTCCATACACCCGGATATCGCATCGTACTCAGGGCCGATGATGCCATCTACGAGTTCCGTACTAACATGCACGACCTGGTTCGTCAAGCAGAGAACCCCGTCCCGACGCCGACCCAGGTGACGCCCACGCAGGAGCCCACACAGGCCCCCACGGTGACGCCCACCGCCACCCCCTGGCCGACGGCCGTGCCGGTGGTCATCACCGACTGGCGCGGGGAGTACTATGCCAACGCGTCGATGAGCGGCCTGCCTCTGCTGGTGCGCAATGACCGTGACCTCGACTTTGACTGGGGCCACGGCAGCCCGGCAGCGGGCTTGCCGGCGGACTTTGTTTCGGCGCGGTGGTCGCGCAGGATCTCCTTCAGCGAGGGCAACTATCGATTCCGGCTGGCCGGCGACGACGGCCTGCGCTTGTGGGTGGGGGGCAACCTGCTCATCGATCGGTGGCATGATGGCTTCACCGACGATACAGCGGACCTGTACCTCATCGGTGGCGAGCAGGAGGTGGTCGTCGAGTACTTTGAGATGCAGGGCCTGGCGAGCGTCCGGTTGTCGTGGGAAGAGATGGTTCCGATACCCGAGGACACGCCCACGCCACCCGATTCGACACTCACAAATGCCACCGTGTATAATGGCCTCTCTGTGAGCAGCGTCATCCCTGGCCGATACCCACGAAGAGCAAGTTGACCTGCCGAAGGGATCAATCGCATGGCGCGGGCCTGCCGATAGGAGGGCGAGATGAACCTGCGCATTCCTGGGCCGACCCCTCTGCCGCCAGAGGTGATGCGGGCGGTCGGTCGGCAAATGATCAGCCATCGCGGCCCCGAGTTCGAGGCCATGTTCCGAGACGTTTCGGAGTGGCTGAAGGTCTTTTTTGAGACCAAGAACCGGGTCTATCTCCTCACTTCCTCGGGAACTGGGGGCCTGGAGGCCGCCGTTGTCAATACCCTCTCGCCAGGAGATCGGGTGCTGGCCCTGTCCATCGGGGTCTTCGGGGATCGTTTCGCAGAGATCGCAGAGGCGTATGGTGCCCACGTGACCCGCCTCGGCTTTCCCCTGGGTCAGGCTGCCGACGCTGAACAGGTGGCGGCCAGGATCGCCGAGGAGGGACCTTTCGCGGCGGTTCTCCTCACGCAGAATGAGACCTCCACCGGGGTGACCAACGATGTTGAGGAGCTGTGCTCCGTCATCCATGGCGCTCCCTACCCCGCGCCTCTGATCCTGGTGGATGGCATCAGTGGAATCGGGGCCATTCGGCTCCAGACAGATGCCTGGGGGTGTGACGTCGTGGTGAGCGGATCGCAGAAAGCCTGGATGGCGCCTCCTGGGATCGCGATGATCAGCTTTGGCCAGCGCGCCTGGGATGCCTACCAACGTGCCCGGATGCCGCGGTTCTACTTCGATCTGGGGCTGGCCAGGCAGTATGCACGACGCGGCCAGACTCCGGCCACGCCGAACCTCGCCGCCCTCTACGGCTTGCACGCGGGCCTCAAGATGATGATCGACGAAGGCCTGGAAGCCATCGTTGCCCGGCACCAGCGCATTGGGGATTACTGTCGAGAGGGCATCCGGGCACTGGGGTTGGACCTGTTCGCCGATCCTGGTCACTACTCCAACACCGTCACCGCTGTGACCCTCGGCCAAGGAGCCAGTGCGGCCAGGTTGGTTGAGGAGTTGCGCAGCCGCCACGACATCCACGTGGGTGGGGGCAAGGTCCCTGGGCTCGAGATGATCCGGATAGCACACATGGGCTACGTCAGTGAGGAGGATCTGGATCAGCTGTTTTCCGCGCTGGCTGACGTCGCCCGAAGCTGATGTGATCTTCCCGACACAGGGGTAACCTACCCTCTTGATGAGGTCTATCGCATGGATTCGGCACTGACATTGGCTCGTTCTCGGGCGGGCTGCCCATTTGGCGGAATGCCGCGCAATGGGGGCAGACGTTGCGCAGGCTGAATCTGCCGGGGCGCAGAGAATCCAGAGGCGGGGCGAGCCAGCCTGGGATGGCAGGCCCAGGGGGGCCAACATCGCAGGGGGAGGGCCTGGCGCTCGCGGCAGCCACCAACTCATTGGGCAACGTATCCAGCCGGATCCTGGGGCTGGTCCGTGAAGGGGTGATCGCCAGCATCTTTGGGGCCAGCGGCAGCACCAGCGCGTTCGACGCTGTCAGTGGCGTGCCCAAGATGGTATACGAGCTGCTCGTCGGTGGCATGCTCAGCGCGGCGTTGGTACCCGTGCTCAGTGAATATGCCTCCGAAGAGCAAGCGGATGCGCTGGAGCGCGTGCTCTCGATCCTGCTGAGCCTGGCAGGCCTGGCCCTCATCGTGGTCGTGGCCATCCTCGAGCTCGGCGCTCGGTGGGTTGCGCCGCTGCTGTTGGGCGGGTTCGACGTTCATCTGCTCGGGGTTGCCACCAGACTGGCGCGCATCATCTTGCCCTCGATCCTCATCTATGGACTCTCCGGCATTCTTCAGGCCTACCACTATGCGCGCAAGAGGTTCGTCTATCCCGCAGCGGGTGCTCCCGCGCACAATCTGGGGATGATCATCGCCGTACTCTTGCTAGCACCCAGGCTTCGCATCGCTGCGCTGAGCGTGGGCGTGTTGGCAGCAGCCAGCGCCCAGCTTCTGGTGCAACTGCCCGGGTTGCGGGGGATGCGCCTCTCCCTGAACTTTGACTGGCGTCATCCAGCGGTTCGTCGCATCCTGCGACTCTATGCGCCGGTGGTGCTCAGCATCGTGATCGCCAACGTGGGCATCGTCATCGACCGCAATCTCGCCTCGCGCACGGCAGAAGAGGCCATCACCTGGATGAGCAAGGCCACTTTTCTGATTCAGTTGCCCCTGGGGTTGGTGTCCATGGCCATCTCCCTGGCGGTGTTGCCCACGCTCTCCCAGATCGATGCCACGAGAGAGCTCGACAGGTTCAAGCGAATCTTTGCCCGAGGTCTGCGACTGGTTCTGGTGGTCATCATCCCGGCCACGGTGGGCCTGTTTGCCCTGGGTGAACCGGTCATCGAATTGATCTTCCAGCGCGGAGAGTTCGCCCCCCGGGATAGCCTGCAGACCTGGCGAGCCCTCCGATACTACCTGCCAGGGCTGCCATTCGCCGCCATCGACCTGCCCCTGATCTTTGCCTTCTATGCCCAGAAGGACACCGTCACGCCCGTGGTGGTGGGCATCGTGGCTGTGCTCATCTATCTGGCGGTAGGCCCTGTACTGGCCTTTGTGGTGGGCTGGGGATTCCTGGGCCTGGTGGTGGCCAACTCGGTGCAACTCACCAGCCACGCGTTGATCATGCTCGTCGCCTTCTCGCGGCGGTTCCGAGGGCTGCGGGGATATGGAGTCATGCGGACGACGCTGAAGGCAGCTTTGGCCTCGCTTATTGTGGGGGGACTGAGCCGAGGTGCCTATGTTGCTCTTGGCCGTGCTCACCTGTTGAGTGGCGCTGCCAACAGCATCCTCATTGTGAGCGTGGGTGTGGGCTTGGGTGCGGCCGGGTATGTGGTCGTTGCGCGCATCCTGCACATCGAGGAAGTCGAGACGCTGTTCACGGCTGTGCGTCGGCGGCTGGGATCCGCGCGGTCGCAGTGAGTACTTGCGGCCTCTCAGAACGAGCTGGACCGCAACGAGATACCCCTGTGGCTTTCAATGTAGTCGATGGCCTCGCGCGGACTGGCCACCACGTGGTAGAGTTGGCTGAACTCTGGACCAGCGAAACGCTGCTGACGGATGCGCTCAAAGTGAGACAGTAGCTGATCGTAGAAGCCGCCGACATTGAGCACCACGATGGTCCCGGAAAGGTAGTACAACTGTTTCATGGTGATGACCTGAGTCAACTCCTCAAGGGTGCCGAGCCCCCCCGGCAGAGCCACAAAGGCGTCGGCGTTTTGCTCCATGTAGGCCTTGCGCTCGGCCATCGACTCGGTCACGATCATCTCGTCGGCCCCCTCGTACGCCAGCCCCATTTCCACCATGCTTCGGGGGATAACCCCCACCACGCGGCCTCCGGCCGCCTTGACCGCCCGCCCCAGTTCGCCCATTGGCCCAATGTGGCCGCCCCCGTAGATCAGGGAATGCCCCCTCGAGGCGATGAGCAGACCCAGCTCGCGCGCCACCGAGTGGTACATCCTATCCACTGCCGAACTTGAAGAGCAATACACGCAGATTCGCATGGGCAACGTTTCTCCCTCGCTCTGTCGCTGGGGCGCTGGTGAGCATAGTGGGGGCGCAAGAGGGTGTCAAATGCCGCGTGTTCCGGGCTATTGGGAGGGCCGGGGAGGGTGCTGAAAAAAGGTCTGGGAGTAGGGGCGGGTTTGCCCGTCCTGGCCGGGCCAGGGAAACCCGCCCCTACAAAACGCAAACGACTGGCACAAGGTCTGTACAACAGCACAACTGTTGCAGCCGAGGCGCGAATTGCCGGCGTTTTTCGGTGCTCTCCTCTCTCATCGACCTGCGTTGACACGCTGTGGGAGTGGGGCTATAATTGCTTTGTCTGGCATCTTGAGCATAGACAGAAGGAGGCATCCTGGTGTCACTCGATTCCAGTAACCCGACACCAAGTCGTGGTAGGTCAAGGCAGGATCTCTGGCCTAAGTGGATGTGGATTGCTGTGCCAGTGTTGGTTGTCGTTGTTGTTGCCGGCCTTTGGTGGGCGATCTTTTCCCCTCCCGGGTCATCTTTGGTCACGCCGACCCCTTCGCCCACGGCGATGATCATTCGCACGCAACCGACACAAGCGCCAACCGAGTCAGCCACGCTGTCCGCGCAAGAGCCCACCCCAACACGTCCCATTCTGCCTCTTCCCACCTTCAGCCCAACCGCCGGCTCGGTGATGACCCCTGCGACCGAGCCATCCATCGAGGCCGCGGGCCTGAAGATCGGAGACAAGCCGAAGGTCTCCGGCACGGGAGGCCAGGGGCTGAACATGCGCGCCGGCGCGGGCACGGGTCATGCCCGGGTCAAGACCCTCCCCGAAGGCTCTGTCGTAGAGGTAATCGGTGGCCCGACGGAGGCGAACGAGTTCACCTGGTGGCAGGTGCGGGACCAGACCGGGGTTCAAGGCTGGGTCGTTGCCAAGTACTTGACGGACTGATCATACCGGGGCAGTCGACGGCTGGGAAGGTGCTGAACACGTTCTTGGGTGTAGGGGCGCATAGCCATGCGCCCCTGCCAGAAGCAAGAAAACAGCACTAAACTGGCTCCACTGGATAGCCCCGGTGGTGTATGCACCATTGATTCCGGGCGCGACCGTCTTTTGGTCTGTCTTTCCACACCCCGCATTCTGAAGCGATCCCCGTGGCAGGGGGAGGGCCATGTCTGACGAGCTATCCTCTCGCGCGCAGAAGCTGCGCAGCTTGTTGCGCCACCATAGCCATCTGTACCATACCCTGGACAGGCCCGAGATCACCGATGCCGAGTATGATGCCTTGATGAGGGAGTTGATCTCCTTAGAGGAGCGACACCCTGAGCTGATCACCCCTGATTCGCCCACCCAGCGCGTGGGCGCAGAGCCTCTGCCAGAGTTCGCCAAGGTTGAGCATCCATATCCCATGACCACTCTTGCCGACGCCTTTTCGGCGGAAGAGGTGAGGGCATGGCTAGAACGCGTGCTCCGTCTGCTACCTGACGAGGCTCGGCTGGAGTTCGTGGTCGAGCCCAAGATCGACGGACTGGCGGTGGCCCTCACCTACCAAGACGGTCTCTTGGTTCGGGGAGCTACGCGTGGTAACGGCATCGTGGGCGAGGATATCACCGCCAACGTGCGCACTGTTCGGGACATTCCCCTGCGTATTCCTGTGGCAGAGTCCCGTGCGGCCCCCGAGATAATCGAAGTGCGTGGTGAGATCTATATGCCGCGAGACCTCTTTGCCCGGCTGAACGAGCAACGCCAGGCTCAAGGGGAGAGGCCCTTCGCCAACCCACGCAACGCGGCGGCTGGCTCAATGCGACAGCTCGACCCGCGCATCACGGCGGCACGGCCTCTCAGGCTGTTCGCCTATGCGGTGGGATACATCCGGGAAGAGCGGCTTGAGACCCAATGGGAGGCATTGCAGTACATGGGCGCGCTTGGTCTGCCCATCAACCCCGACGTGCGTCTCTTCTCCGACCTGGGGCTCGTCCTGGACTACTGTGAGGAGTGGATGGGCAAGCGCGATGCCCTCAACTATGAGGCCGACGGCCTCGTCATCAAGATCAACGACACAGCCACCCAGCAACGGCTCGGGATCGTGGGCAATGCGCCGCGATGGGCAGTCGCCTTCAAGTTCCCCTCCCGTGAGGCGACCACTCGCCTGCTGGCGATTGGGGTCAACGTGGGGCGCACCGGCGTGCTGACGCCTTTTGCCATGTTGGAGCCGGTGCGACTCAGCGGCGTGACCATTCGTCAGGCTTCACTGCACAACTTCGAGGACCTTGCCCGCAAGGACGTTCGCGAGGGCGATGTGGTGGTCGTTCGTCGCGCGGGTGACGTCATTCCGCAGGTGCTCGGCCCCGTGGTAGCCCTCCGCGATGGCACCGAGACCCCTTTCCCCGTGCCCAAGTTCTGTCCGGTCTGCGGCGAGCCGGTAGTGAGCGAAGAGGGAGAGGTGGCCGTCTACTGCGTCAACGCTGCCTGTCCGGCCCAGGTGGTGCGCCGCATCGAGCATTGGGTGTCACGAGGGGCCATGGATATTGAGGGTCTTGGCACCAAGCTGTCGGCGCAGCTTGTCCAAAGCTCTCTCATATCTGATGTGTCCGACCTCTATTCCCTCAAGAAGGAGGACCTGACCGCCCTGGAGGGCTTTGCCGACAAGAGGGCCGAGAATCTCATTGCGGCCATAGCTGATAGCCGCGACCGCCCACTCTGGCGTGTATTAGTCGGACTGGGGATTCGCGGTGTTGGCAGCAAGGTCGCTCAGACACTGGCGGAACGTTACCTGTCGCTGGACGCACTCATGTCTGCCTCGGTCGAGGCGCTACAAGAGATAGAGGGCATTGGGCCTCACATAGCCGAGGCGATCGTCGATTACTTGACCCGACCGCGCCACCGCGACCTGGTCAAGACGCTGCGTGGCCGTGGCGTCAGGCTGGAAGACCAGGTGGCAGCCGAGTCCCGATCAGTTCCCCTGGCAGGCATGACCTTCGTTATCACCGGCACCCTGCCTACCATGAGCCGAGAGGCAGCGACCGCCTTGATCCTGGAGCACGGAGGCAAGGTGACGGGCAGCGTTTCCGGCAAGACCACCTACCTCCTGGTCGGTGACAAGCCGGGCAGGTCCAAATTCGACAAGGCTCAGCGGCTGGGCGTTCCATCGCTGGATGAAGCGGCCCTCCGAGAACTGATTGGCCTGTCGGGCGAGGAGCGCTAGGAAGCTGTTGCAGAATTCAGGGGACGCGCGTTTGCCGCCGCTCCCGCGCTACCGTCGTATATGTTTTATCTGAGTTGGTTGCGTTTTGTAGGGACGCATCGTCGCAGATCCCGGCACAGCCGGGGCATATGCGCCCCTACACCCTCTCTTCAGATTCCAACGATATGGACACGGAGGTGACACCTTGCAGGGGCTGCAACGCGCCCTGGAACGGATTCGCCTCACGGAGGGACTCTGCAGGAACATCACGCTGTGGCGGGTCATCGAGGCGAGTCCGGCCGAATACGGCGAGACGCCGTCTGCGCTGGATCCTCGTCTGGTCAAGATGCTGGCAGCGCAAGGGATCCAGCGGCTCTACCTGCACCAGTCTCTCGCGGTGGGGGCAATACTGGACGGGCAGAACGTGGTTGTGGTCACCCCCACCGCCTCGGGCAAAACGCTCTGCTACAATCTGCCGGTGCTCGACGCCCTGCTGCACGATGACGAGACTTGTGCGCTGTACATGTTCCCCACCAAGGCCCTCGCCCACGATCAGCTCAACACCTTGCAGGCCAGCGCAGGTGCGCTCGGGCTGGCGACTCCCATAGCGAGCTATGACGGCGACACCCCCACCGGTCGCCGGGCAAGGGTGAGGCGTTCGGCTCGTGTTCTTCTCACCAATCCCGACATGCTCCACGTGGGGATTCTGCCCAATCATGCGCGATGGCGGGGCTTTTTCGGCAAGCTTCGCTACGTGGTCATCGACGAGATGCATCAGTATCGCGGCATATTCGGCAGCCACGTGGCCAATGTCCTTCGGCGACTGGAGCGCATTTGCTCGTTCTACGGCAGCGAGCCCCAGTTCGTGACCTGCTCTGCCACCATCGCAAACCCTGTGGACCTGGCCAAACGGTTGCTCGGAAAACCTGTGACCCTCGTATCTCGCAACGGCGCACCACGGGGCAAGCGGACCTTTGTCTTTTACAATCCTCCGGTGGTCAACAGGGAGCTGGGGCTGCGCCGTTCGGCGATTGTGGAGGCGCGTGCTTTCGTCGAGTGCTTGCTCAGCAACGATGTGCAGACCTTGGTCTTTACCACGTCTCGACTCTCCACCGAGCTGTTGCTGGCCCATCTCCGTGACGACGCTCAGCGTGCGGTCTGGTCTCCCCAGGCTATCAGAGGCTACCGTGGCGGCTATCTGCCCACCGAGCGCCGGAGCATCGAGCGGGGGCTGCGCGAGGGAACGGTTCGCTGCGCAGTGGCCACAAACGCCTTGGAGTTGGGCGTGGACATCGGTGGTCTCTCGGCGAGCATCATGGTGGGCTACCCGGGAACCATCGCCAGCGCCTGGCAGCAGGCCGGCCGTGCCGGGCGCGGTCTTGACGACTCTGCTGCCTTTCTCGTGGCCCGGTCGTCGCCACTGGACCAGTACATCATCTCGCACCCCGATTACTTCTTTGGGCGATCCCCAGAGCACGCCTTGATCGATCCGGACAATCTCCATGTACTGCTCAGCCACGTCAAGTGCGCCTCTTTCGAGCTCCCCTTTGCCGAAGGCGAAACCTATGGCGATGAGAGCCTTGAAGATCTCCTCGGCTTTCTGGCAGAAGGCCGGCAGGTGCGCAAGGCAGGGAGCAGGTGGCATTGGACGGGAGAAGGCTGTCCAGCATATGGCACCTCGCTGCGAACGGCAGACCCCGTCAGCGTGGCCATCGTTGCCCAGGACAAAGACGGAGGGCGACGCACCGTCGGCCAGCTCGACCGGGCGCAGACGTCTCTGCTGCTCCACCAGGGCGCCATCTACCTGCACGATGGGCAGCAGTACCTGGTAGAGTCACTCGATTGGGATGCCGGACTGGCCCTGGTTCAGCCCGTCGAAGTTGACTACTACACGCGGACAAGCCAAAGTACGCGCATCGAGATCGAGCGTGTGTTGGAGGAGACGAGCCGCCCCAACTTCTGTGTTGCTCAGGGGGAGGCGACGGTCACCTGGCATGTGGCGGGCTACAGGCGAGTCCGCCTCGGTTCTGGCGAGCATCTGGGCTGGGGCGAGGTGGACTTGCCCGAACAGCAGATGCTCACCTCAGCTTGCTGGATCACCCTGTCCGATGGTGTGGTCGAGCGCTTGCGTGACCAGGGGGGGTGGGTGGGGGACCGTGTAGAGGATCGCGGACCAGGCTGGCAAAGACAGCGCGACCTTGCGCGTCGCCGCGACCACTACCTCTGTCGGTGGTGCGGCGCTCCCGAGCGGCCGGGTCGCCAACATCATGTGCATCACATTGTGCCCTTTCGCGACTTTGCCTGGGTGCCCGCCCAAAACGAGAACCATCGCCAGGCCAACAGGCTGGCCAACCTGATCACCCTTTGTCCAAACTGCCACCGCCAGGCCGAGCAGCATCTGGCCGTGCAAAGCACCCTTTCGGGCTTGGGTCGGGTGCTGGGCCATCTGATACCCCTCTTCCTCATGTGCGATCCACGCGACGTCGGCATCGCTTCTGACGTCCAGGCACCGCAGACGGGATCGCCCACCATCTTTATCTACGACAGGATCCCCGGCGGCGTTGGCCTGAGCGAACAAGTGCTGTCTCTGTGTGACGAGCTGCTGGCCAGGGCAGCCGAACTGGTGCGCGGCTGCCAGTGTGCGTTCGGTTGCCCCTCCTGCATCGGTCCCGGCGGCGAATCGAACCGCGAGGCCAAGCCGCAGGTGCTGCGGCTGATCGCGGCGTTGCGGGGCCAGGAGCCTCTGCGTTGTTCGCCGCCCGGGCCTTCCTCGTCTTTGTCTTTATCCGCTCCAGATGACGTGGTATAATCGCCGCGTCGCAGTATGTCAGCATGTCTTGTGGCCCTCGCTACCTTGGGGTGGATCATGGATCTCAGGACGCGGCTGCAGCGAATGAACCTGCGCCGTGACGCGCCCGCAACGCCATCTGAGCTGTCGCCCCGCCCTGCGCAGCCCCCTCTGGAATCGCTGGTTGAGGGGCAGTGGGTCGTCTCGTCTGGCTCCCGGTGCTTTGTGGCCGAGCGCCTATACCCCCTGGAGCACTTTTGCGGCGGGCTGCGACTGCTGGACCTCTTGACTCTTCGACCCCAGGAGTGGATGCCCTTGGGGATGAGCGGAGACAGCCCAAGCTTTGATCCGGGCAACGCCGCTTTCATCGATATCGAAACTACCGGACTGGCACGCGGCGCAGGCACCTATGCCTTCCTGGTCGGACTGGGCTTCTTCGTGAGCCAGGGTTTCCTGGTGCGGCAGTACTTTATGCCCGACTATGCCGACGAAGATATGCTGCTTGACTTGGTAGCACGGGATCTTGCCGGCAAGACCGGCCTGATAAGCTTTAACGGGCGCTCCTTCGACTGGCCGATCATCGAGACCCGCTATGTCCTTGCCCGCCGCGAGCCACCCTGCAGAGACACGCCCCACCTGGACCTGCTCCTCTTTTCCCGGCGCCTGTGGCGGCGGGTGCTCCCTTCCTGTGCCCTCTCGTCCCTCGAGAGAAGCGTCCTGGGCATCGACCGCGATGATATTGATGTTCCAAGCTATTTGATCCCCCAAATGTACCAGGACTATGTGCGCCGAGGGTTGACACAACCTCTGGTCGGCGTCTTTTACCACAACGAGATGGATCTGATTTCGATGGTGGCGCTGGCTACCTGGGTGGCCCGGGTGGTGAGCTCTCCCTTTGGCCAAGAGCACGCTTCTCTTTGCGATCATCTGGCCCTGGGTAGACTGTACGAGTCGGGCGGTCGCACTGGGGAGGCTCTGCTTGCCTACCAGGTAGCGGCGCAGCGGGGCCGGGGCCGATGGGAGATCGATGCTGCCTGCAAGCGTCTGTCGTTCTTGCTGAAGCGCCTGGGGCGCTACGATGAGGCCATGGAGGTATGGCGCCGGAAGATGGATGGCGCCGAGGTATATCCCTACGTCGAGCTTGCCAAGCAGTTGGAGCATCGCCTTCACGACTACGCGGGGGCCAGGCGCGTCACCTTGCAGGCCACCGACTGGGTTCAGAGGAATGCAGGTCGTCTGGGAGCATCACGACGTCGGCGGCTCATGGCCGAGCTCAGACACCGTCTGGCCCGCGTGGAGCGACTGATGGCCAGGACCGGAACACAAGCTGAAACGACAACCGAAGTGACTTGAGCGTGTTCACCCGGCAATGCAAGTGAAACGGGGGAGCGCTGTGATGGCGGCTGGCAACATCGAGAAGCAGCTCCGGATTCTTGGCCTGCTGGTGGCCTCGGCCAGCGCGAGCAGCAAAGTCTCGGATGTCTTGGATGAGTCGTTGGCCACTCTTCTTGGCGCCCTCGGCGAACGCGTCGGAGGTGTTCTTGTCGCCCTGGGAAGAGCCCAAAAGCCGCAGTTGATGGCGTTCCGAGGTTTCGACGGCGAGCGGCTTGCCCACCTGCGACGGATCGAACGGCAGCCTGGTGCATGGGAAGCTTGCGCGGTGAGTACCGGGGTCATCCCACTGGGCGGTGATGGAGGACCCACGGCATCTTTGGAGAACCTGCTTCTCGACATGGGCTGTCGGGCGATGCTGGTTATCCCGGTCATATCTCGCGAGAGGAGACTGGGGTGCCTCTTTGCTGGCTTGACCTCCGAAGCTCCTTCCGGATCGCTGGATCAGGAGTCCATGGACACCCTGGGGCGTGTCATAGGCATGGGCGTGGAGATCCGCGAGCTCGACGAGCAGGTGAAGCACGGCATCAACCAAAGCCAGGCGCTGTACGAGGTCAGCCGGGCCTTGGGGGGGACCCTGGAACTCGACTCGCTCCTGAGACTGATAGTCCGCCTGGCAGTGGACGCGGTTGGCCGAGCAGAGAACGGAGTCCTGCATCTCCTGGATAGAGAGACCGGCGAGCTTCACCCCAGGGCACTGTCCTTCGTATCGGAGGTGCGACCGGCTGCGGCGGGGCAGAGTCGGATGCGGATTGGCCACGGGGTGGCCGGCTACGCGCTGGAAACCGGATCGGTCATGAACCTAGGGGATGTCAGGCAAGACTCGCGCTTCGTTCGGGTCGGTGGGGCTCGCCGATTCGTCTCCATGCTCGTGGCGCCCCTCATGCTGGCCACCCGCCGGATTGGCACTCTGAGCATCGACTCGACCGAGCCTCACGCCTTCTCGCGGGAAGATGAAAGCCTGCTCGTGACCCTGGCCGCCCAGGCTGCATCGGCCATCGAGAACGCCCGTCTGGTCAGGGACTTGCGGCAAAGCCTTGAGGATCTCAAGGCTACTCAAGCGCGCTTGGTAGAGTCGGCCAAGCTATCGGCCATTGGTCAACTGGTTGCTGGCATAGCCCACGAGCTGAACAACCCTCTGACGGCGGTGATGGGCTATGCCGAGCTTTTGCAGATGGAGGGTGGTGCCAGCGAAGAGATTCGATCTGACCTAAGGGAGATCCATTCCCACGCGCAACGCGCGGCCGGGATCGTGCAGAACCTCCTGACATTCGCCCGCCAAGACAAGGCCGAGCATCGGTTCGTCGATGTCAACGAGGTGCTGAAGAACTGCCTCGAGGTGCGCGCCTACCAGCTTCAGGCAGACAACATCGAGGTGATCACCCGACTGGATCAGCGCGTGCTGGGCACGATGGCTGATCCCACGCAGCTACACCACGTCTTCTTTAACCTGATCAGCAACGCCCAAGAAGCCATCAAAGGGCATCGTGACAGGGGGCAGGTGACCATCACCTCCGAGTTGCGCGGCGAAAAGATCCTTGTCCGGGTTGCCGATGACGGACCGGGCCTTCCGGCTGCAGCTCGGCAGCACACCTTTGAGCCTTTCTTCACCACCAGAGAGGTCGGAGCTGGATTGGGTCTGGGTCTAAGCGTCTGCTATGGCATCGTCAGCGAGCATGGCGGCCGCATTTGGGCGGAGAGTGAGCCAGGCGAAGGCGCTAGCTTCTCAGTTGAACTCCCCAGGGCCCAAGAAGCGATTGACCTGGGGCCTGACGCGGGAGACTAGGGAATACGCCGGCCCGCGCTGAAACGATCTAGCATCCCAAAGACGACTTGCTCGAGTCTATCCTGGTATCGGACGAAGAGGATTGCCAATGCTGCGCCCGCCACGGTGACCACAGCTATCTGGGGCCAGGTGAGCTTCTCGGTCTGTGCTCCGATCAAGGTGGAGACGATGAGGCCAGGGGCGCGCCCCACGATAGCCAGGATCACAACCTCGCCGATGCGCAAGGGCGTGAGTCCGGCGATGAAGCAGCAGACATCGTCAGGTAGGAAAGGCAGGAGGAAAATCAGGAAAAAGGCCAGAGCCCCTCGCCGCTCAACATAGCTGTCAACTCGCTTCACCAGTTCTTCGCTGGCGATTCTTACTAAGAGAGGCCTGCCCAGGCGACGAGCCAGCCAGATGGCAATGAGGGTGCCGATGGCCAGCCCCACCGTACATAGCCCCGTGGCCCAGAAGGCGCCGTAAAGATACCCTGCGACGATTCCCACCATCTGCCCCGGCACCGGAGCGAGAAGCACTTGCAGGATCTCGCCCAGCACTATGGCCACGGGGCCCCAAGCTCCCAGTGCGCGCACAGACCGTTCCAGTGCCTCTTGGTCGGTCAGGGTGTGCCAGAAGCCGCCGCGCAGCAAGAGTAGTCCCCCCGCGACGACGAGGACAACCACGAGGGTCACAGCTGGCAATCGCGCGCGCCTTGCCGTCACGCGCACCTCACGCGCCTCGCCCTGAAGACATGGTAGCTCCCGACCCTTTTGTATCCTTCGCGTAATAGGGCCGCCGAGTTGCTGGCCTGGTCATCTGCGTCGCCCCTCGACGGAGCGAGGTAGCCTATCTCATCCAAACCCAGGACCTTGACCCGTTCGACGGCGGCGCGAGCTGCCAGCCTCGTTGCCCTTCTTGATGCTCCCCATAGCTTCTCAAGCCACAGCCCTCGGTAGGCAAGGGTGTGCACCTGGAGGCACTCGACCATGGCCGCGATCGCACCTGCCTGGTCCTTCAGGGTATGCGTCTCCCGGCCACAGGCCAGTCCGTGGGACGTGGACTCAGGGCGGCCGAGACCGCCGGTATGCCAGGTCCACCGCTCTGGCAAAAAGGCCACCGGCTCTATGTCACTGATCTCATAGATCATCATGTCGAACCGATGGGGGGAGGCAACCAGGCCAGCGCCCAGAAACACCAAGTGCGATGCAAGGTTGTCCACCGCCACTACTGCGCGAAACTCCCTCGCGCCTCGCCGAAGGGCCTCGCGCATGCTGGTCCTCGCCAGAGCGGTCCCCAGCCCTCTGGAGCGATGCGCGGGTAAGACACCCAGCA
The DNA here is from genome assembly GCA_035529675.1 of Anaerolineae bacterium. Taxonomy (GTDB): domain Bacteria; phylum Chloroflexota; class Anaerolineae; order UBA1429; family UBA1429; genus DATKWG01. The sequence continues at coordinate 5,277 of DATKWG010000260.1, read as the reverse complement.
TGTCCAGCTCGAGCCTGCTTCCCTGGTCGGATGCCGTCTCCAAGCAGGAACAAAAGCCCACCACTGTGCTGCCCAAGCAGGCGACATAGGCATAGTGTTCGGGGCGCCGCAGCACCTCGAGTATCTCGCGGGCAGTGTAGGAACTATCTCCGAGGCTCTTGCGCTCGACCGCCAGCAAGGCGCCAGCCTCGGCCAGGGTGTGCCGTGCAGGTCGGACGAGGTACGCTCCGCTCACGCCCGCAGTATAGCTTTGGGCCTGGGGAGTGTCAATCGTGTTGCGTCAGATGAAGGTGTTACCCTGGACATAGCGACGCATCCAGGCAACTCGATGTCGCCCCTGAGAGAATCCCTACAGCCCGCTACGCACCTGCATCTGGGCAATGCATGACGGAACAAAGGACTTCCGATGCTAGAACGCGGAGAGTATCGGGAAACCCCGTACAAGCTCCCGTCGTTGTCACTCTGAGCGCCAGTGCCCCAAACTTCAGGGGTACAAGTGCCCCGAACTTCAGGGGTACAAGCTAAACCGTACAAAACATAGATTCTTCGCCTTCGCTACGCTACGGCTCACCTGTGCCAAACCTGTTTTTCGATACCCTCGTGGATGCTACGTGGTTCCTGCACCAGACCATCATCAAGAAAAGAGGGCCAGGCCTGCAGGCCGAATTGTGCTATAATGATCGTATGGAGGTCAAGTCTGTCACCCAGGTCACCCAATACATCAAGACGCTCTTCGATGGCGATGAAGAGCTCGGCGACCTCTGGGTCGAGGGCGAGGTGTCGAGCTTTTCTCGGGCATCGTCCGGTCACTGCTATTTCTCCTTGAAGGACATCGGTTCTGAGCTCCGATGCGTGATGTGGCGCACCCAGTCTCAGCGGCTTCTCTTTCTGCCGGGGCAAGGCGACTGGGTCACCGCCCATGGGTACGTCTCGGTCTATGAGCGTGGCGGTGTCTATCAGTTCTACGTCGATGCTGTGCACCGAAGGGGAGTGGGCGCGCTCTGGCAGGCATTTCAGGAACTCCGGGACCGACTTCAAGCGGAGGGGCTTTTCGACGAAGCACGAAAGCGGCCCCTGCCAGAGTGGCCCAGGCGAATCGGCGTGGTGACCTCGCCGACCGGGGCGGCATTCCGCGACATCCTCAACGTCCTGCGAACGCGGTATGCGCTGGCCCACGTGGTGCTGTCTCCAAGCCCCGTGCAGGGCGTTCTCGCGCCCCTCGGTCTGGTTCGGGCCGTTCAACGGCTCGACGAGCTTGGCGACATTGACGTGGTCATCGTGGCGCGCGGCGGCGGCTCGCCCGAAGACCTGGCGGCCTTCAACGATGAGCGTGTGGCCAGGGCGGTGGCTGGGTGCAGGGCACCTGTGGCTTCGGGAGTGGGACACGAGACCGACTTTACCATCACGGATTTCGTGGCCGATCTGAGAGCGCCTACACCCTCAGCAGCAGCGGCCGCCGTAGTGCCGGATGCACGCCGGTTGCTCGCCCAGATAGGTGAGACGGTCCGGCGGCTCACACTGCTCGTGAACGAGCGCATCGCCGGTTGGCGAGAGCTGCTGGCAAGAGAAGAACGGCTGCTGGGTCTGCACGATCCCCGACGCGCACTGGCGGAGCAAAGACAGCGCTTAGACGACCTCGTTAGGAGGGCGACGTCGGCTGTGCAGCATCACCTTTCGCTGGCACGCATGCGCCTGGATGGATGCCAGGCGCGGCTTGAGGCCCTCAACCCTCGACTGGTCTTGGGTAGGGGATACGCAGTCGTCCAGGACAAGCTGTCTGGCACTATCATCAAGAGTGCAAGCCGGGCTTGGCCCGGGCAAGAGCTGAGGATAGACGTCCACGATGGGCACCTGGGTGCTAAGGTCACCGAGGTGGACCCAGGCCCGTGATAGACACTTGTGACTGTCTCCTGGCGGTTTCCGAAAAGCAGATACAATGTGCGTGAGAAGCAGATCCAAAGGGAGGTGTGACCAAAAGCATGGATGCCTCGAGAATCGAGTCGCTGAGTTTTGAAGATAGCTATGCCAGGCTAGAGCAGGTTATCCAGAGACTTGAAGAGGGGGATCTCGGACTTGAGGAATCGATTGCCCTGTATGAGGAAGGTGTGAAGCTGGCCGAGCAGTGTGGCCGCATGCTGGACGATGCCGAACTCAGAGTGACCCAACTAGTGTCAGGGCTCGAGGACCAGGTCGATGAGGTACCCTTTGAGGAGGGCTAGTCGGCGAGCACCGTCCCTCCGTCGTCGGGGTTTCGGCAGCACCTGGTCGCGTCGTGGCAAGCAGAGGATACCCGACAACCTGTGCAACACCGGTGAGACAAGTTGACACGACGGCAGAGAGTGATACTCCTGGTTGGCATATTGGGCATGGTCTTGGTCGTCCTACCTGCTGCCGGTTGTTGGCAGGCGGCGTGTTTCAACCATCGCCTGAACTCAATCGTCAAGCCTTACCGGTTCGGCATTCTGAGGTGGGAGTTGGGCCAGGTGCTGGATCTAGCTGAAGCGCCGAGGGATGGCGCAGGGTCCGAGGTTGGCCGCCGGGACGAGACAGAGTCGGTATTGGAGTACTTTTCGCTGGCTGATGAGATAGGAGCCCTGGCGAGGGACCAGGGCGCCACTGGAAGCGGGCAGGACGCTCTGGCCGGCCGGGAAGAAGGGCTGGAGAGGCTGCAAGAGAGAAAGAAGGCCCTGAGAGGGGCCGTTGAGCGGGTCATGGGACGCCAGATAGGAGAGTCGCTGAGCGAGCAGGGCATCTTTAACCCGGCGGACCGGTACATGAGCCTGGAGATCCGGTTTCCGCCAGTCAGTCTCAGGCTGGGGCAACCACCCAATCTACTGGTCGTCTCTCCCAGGGATAGGATAGAGAGTGTGCGAAAGGTCATGCTGGTGCAAGACGTCAGTCTTGCGGCAGTTGAGGACATAGAGGCCAGGGTGGACGCGCTGGGAGTTTCTGCACTGGTGGTGGAGCTAGGTGGTTTCGGCGGCACCTATCCTGCGTTTGTCGCCGATACTGGGTCGTTGCGGTTCACCGTTGAAGCAGCGACCGAGGAGTGGCTTCACCAGTATCTGGCCTTTACTCCTCTGGGATTTCTCTACCTGCTGGATGTGATTGGCGTCTATCGGAGCTATGACCTTGTGACCATGAATGAGACGCTGGCTGGCATGGTCAGCGAAGAGATCGCCGACACAATGCTTGAGGCCTACTACCCGAGGTATGCATCCGAAAAGAAGGGCGAGGAGAGCAGCCAGGCAGAGTCTGACTTTTGCCGTGAGATGCGAGGGATAAGGACTGCCGTTGATCAGTTTCTGGCCAACGGGGAGGTCGAGCGGGCCGAGGAATACATGGAAGAGCGCCGTCAGTATCTAGCAGCCAAGGGGCATCACATCAGGAAGCTCAATCAGGCCTACTTTGCCTTTCACGGCGCGTATGCGGATGAGCCGACTTCGGTCAGTCCTATCGGAGCGGAAATGAGGGAAGCGAGACGCCGGAGCGCCTCACTCGCAGAGTTCCTGACCACGGTGGCTTCAATGACCAGCCATCAGGACCTCGTAGACAGCCTCAAAGCCGATCCCCCATGATGCATGTTCTTTCCTTGGCCACTGAACCTTGCTAGTACTTGTACAAGTCTGTGCCAGCTCGAAAAAGTGCCCCGTACGGGGCACAAGTGTCTCGTGACCCCAGATCGGCGTTCAGCTCCAAGAACGAACGCACCATGCTGGAGTGCACCATGCTGGTTTGCACCAGCATAGACCGCATTTGTGCAAGCAAGCACTGGATGCTCGCGAGTTGCAGGGCCGAGATCGAGACAAGGCGTCTCATGGGCTGTCTTCCAGATCTTTGGCCATGTAGATGATTGCAGGCTGCCCGAGAAGGAGAGAGGCAAGCAGGTGGGTTTCCTCACTGCGCTCCCTGAAGCCCACTCGCCTGTAGAGCGTCCTCGCGCCAGGGTTACCCGAGCTCACGTGCAGACCCAGGCGCCTCATATGGTTGTCGCGAGCCCAAGTCTCGGCTGCCTGCAATAATCGAGTGCCCGCTCCCCGCCCACGTGCCCCCGAAGTCACCCCAATTGCCCCTATGTAGGCCTCGGCTGGTCTGGCGTCGTACGAAGGCAAGGCAATGCCCAACAACAGTCGTGGAACGTAGCATAGCCCGACCTTGTAGCGGGCGATACGCCACATGGCCGCCCATCTCTCGGTGATCCTGGTCCGGTGCGCGGATTCAAGCAACAACATGCCAACCACCGACGCGGAGCCCTGGGCGGCAAAAGCGTGCAATCCTGCGCCGCTCTCAAAGCGCAGCACCTCCTCCACAACCGCGGATGCCGCTTCTAGGCGATTGCCGAACAGCAGTCTGAACTCCCGGGGAAAGCATTCTACCATGAGGGCCGCTATGGCCGGGAAATCCTCTGGTCCAGCTGGCCGGACTGTGATCGCTTGGCCCAACTCGGTGGCTCCTAACGTAGAAGGGGGGTCCGTGGGGGCTGGCCCCAGGTTACTTGACCGGTGGCCCACTGGTCCTCACCGGGAGTGGCGAGCGATCGGGTGTGGGCGTTTTCGTTGGTGTGTGCGTGGAGGTCGGAGTGCCGGTATCGGTCACCGTGGGCGTTGTGCTTGCAGTGAGGGTGAGCGTCGGCGTCATCGTCCTAGTTGGCGTGGGAGAGTAGGTCTTGGTTGGAGCGGGCGTGGGAGTGCGCGTCCGCGTCGGCGTGCGCGTCCTCGTGCCGCGGGGAGTGAAGGTTGGGCGAGGCGTGGTGGTGGCTTCTGCAGTGCGAGCAATACTTGGCGTCGGCGTCGGCGTGGAGGTGGGCACAGGCGTCTGCGTGGGCAGGGTCATGATCAAGCTCAGGTCATATGTGCGGTCTGGGCCGAACTGGTCCTCGTTGTGCACGGTGACGACGGCAGTGCCATCCTCGCCAGGGGTAAACGCGACTTGGGAAGCCAGGGTCCCAGGCGAAACGTCATCATTGGCAATACGCTCGCCACCCACCAGTACCTCGAGAGACGTGTCAACCCCGATGCCCAGGTTGGCCGTAGTCACGATATAGGTGCGTCCGGCCTTGGCCCGAAACGTAACCCGGTCCACGTCTCCAACAGGGTCAAAGACGCGTCTCTGGGTCTCTCCGACAGAAATGGGTGCTGGCAACCAGTCGTCCGGTTCATACACGTCGCGCAGGCCAGCAACAGCGGGGGTGATGCTGGGAAGTGCTTCCCCTTCTGCGGGCGGGCGCGGGGTCATGCTCGGCGTGGCCGTCCAGGGATAGGTTGCCGTCGCTTCAAG
>DATKWG010000259.1:0-3603 GCA_035529675.1 Anaerolineae bacterium | reverse complement strand
TACGCAAACCGATGTTCCACCTGACATCGGCAGATGGCGCGATCGGAGCCCACGCCACGGCCGTACTCCAGGCTCGAGAGAATTTCCGCAGTCTCGCCGACTCGATTGCCCGGCGCTGTAAGCTGGAGGATCCTGCGAGATATGCGGTGAACGCTGCAAGCGCATAGTAGCGCTGGTTTCCTGCAGATCGGCAAGCGCGCATCCCCCTTGGCTCATCCGCCATTCAACTAGTGGGTCGTCTGGCATGTAGCTTGCCATTTTGCCAGGATGGTCTTGTTTCGCCGGATGGGTCGGCGAGTGCAGGCCCCAGACCCACCCAAAGCGTGTCTGCGTTGACGGCTGCGGGCACGACGGAGGGCCCGCTTGCCGCCCCACTCAAAGGGGGTGGGATCGCGGTTCCAGCCGCGGGCAGCGGCTTCCAGCCAGTCGATGATCTCCGTGGGCGAGGTCGGATGTTGGCCGTCCAGCGCCCGTCGCTCCAGAATGCGTTGCATCGATTCGGCCATATTCAGCCAGGAACCACCCAAGGGGGTGTACAACGGGATGATGCCGTGACGATAGAACCAGCTCACCAGGTCAGCGGACTTGTGTCCCTTGAGATTGTCCAAGACGAGCAATAGGCGTGGAGCAGGCAATGCAGTCGGCAAGTTCGGTTGGACCGAGAGTCCCTCAAACCACATCTCCCAGCGTGAGCGATTGGCTTGTGGGTCGCTCACAGGCAGGGGCTCCGGTAACGAAGCCAGGATATCGGTCAATTCCTGCATCAGCCAGGGATGCAGCACGGTGTTGGGGCAACTGGTCACGCCTTTCACCCGCACCTGACCATCCGCGGCATGGAATAAGGTCAGCAGTTTGGCCGTTCCGTTGCGGATATACTCGTGGGGCTGATGCTCGGGACGCCCCTGCGGTCCCCAGCGACTCCCTTGATAAGGCACCGTCTGAAAGGGACCAGCCTGATCCGTGCTCCACGTCGCCAAACCGAGCGATTCGCCGATCCTATACGCTTGTTCGATCAAGTTTTTTTCGCCGTGGCATCCGGGTCGGTGACTTCCACCACCCCCTCCTTGCGTTTCCGTTTGACCTTGCCTGTTTCACACCAACTGGCATCCTTTTGCCAACTCCAACCCGCCTCGCGCAATACCACCCACATGGTGTCGCTGCTCACCTGAGGCAACCCATCCTCTGCCGTTCGCAACGCCCGGCGCAAGGTCTGCAGCGACCAGGTAGCCGTGCCATCCCGTTCCCGGTCGGGTGTCCGTCGCGCTTCTGCCAAGATGCGCTCGCGCTCGGCGACGCCATAGACCACGCGCGCCCCGCCGCCGTGCCCTGGCTCCAGCGCCACCAACCCTTCTCCGTTAAAGCGCGTCACCCATTGGGCCACCACATCGCCGCTGCTGCGCCCCACCAACTGGGCGGCCGCTTCATAGGTAGAGCCATCGGCCACCCTCAACAAGGCTCTGGCGCGCGCCACATGACTGGCTGGCTCACTTTGCGCCCGACTAATCTGTTCCAGTACCTTTCGTTCCTCTTCGGTGAGAGGTCGAAGTGGGTTCTTCTGACGACGCGTCATCTGGATCTACTCCCTCGGCAGTCTGCTACGGTGCGGCCTGCTCTGGAGTATGCTCGAAAACCGAGACTATGGCCAATCACATGACAAATGACCCACTAGTACCTTACCACAATGATTATGATGGATATACCCGCTTCAGCTTGTCTCGTGCATCGGGCGTCGTGAAGCGCCAGTTGATGGTCGCATGCTGATCGTTGCGTGGCGCTTCCCAAGCGGCCACTTCGGCGCGAAGCGTGGGCTGATCGGGTATCCGCCGGTCCAGGCATTGCTTCGATAGAACGCTCAACTCGATCTCGGCCATGTTGCGTTGTACCCAACGCCGCCAGCTCCCATGCTTGGGCGTATAGTGGAACTCCAGCTTGCGCACCAAGCGCCGCGCTTCTGCGGGCTCGAAGGCCTCGTAGAGCGCCGCCGGGGTGTGGGTGTTCAGGTTATCCAGGACCACCCGGATGACCTCTGCCTCGGGAAAGTGCTCGTCGACCAGTTCCTTCATGCACTGGGCAAAGTCATGTTTGGTGCGCCGATCGGTGATCTTGACATGTCGCCAACCCACGTTGGGTTCAAGAAACAGGAACAGATTGCAGGTCCCGCCCCGCTCATACTCGTAATCATAGCGCACGGCTTGACCCGGCTTGGCCGGAAGAGGCTGACGGGTCTCCCGGATCAACTGATATGGACATTCATCGAAACAGACCCGTGGTCGGAGCGGGTCGTTGGGCTCAGCATACAGGTCCAGCACGTCTTCCATACGCCAGACATACTCGGGACTGAGGGTGGGAATGCACCACTCCTCCCTCAGCCAAGGCTTCAGATCGTTTTTTTTAGCGTGCGGCGAACCGTCTCATCTGAGATCGTGTCGATTTGTCCCAGCCGCACCAGTTCGTCGGCTAACAACTGCATGGTCCAGCCCTGGCGACCCGCCGGTGGCGCGCTGCAGGCCGTGGCAATGAGCCATGCTTCCTGCTGGGCGTCGAGCTTGGGCTTGCGACCGGGACGTGGGTCTTCGTTCAAGGCGCGTTCCAAGTTGCCCACGACGAAGCGCCTGCGCATGCGCTCCACGGTGGCGGTGCCGACATGCAGGGCATTAGCGATGGCGAGATCGGTGGCGCCGTCAGCCGCTTGGAGCAGGATATGGGCTCGGTTGAGTTTCCGGGCCGACACCTTGCCTTTCTTGGTCAGGTCGAGCAGTTGCTGACGCTCGGCCTCGGTCAGATCGACGATGTACTTTTTCTTGGGCATGAGTTCCTCCTGGGCCGGATGTTCCCTTCAGCATACCCAGGATGGAACGAACATCAAAACCACAGTGGTGGTCTACTAGACGTCTACCGGCGGGCCGACGTGCTCCTCGATGAGCTGCAGCAGCCAGGGTAGCTCCTCGATGGTGCCCGGCTCCAGGCGTAGCTCGCGAGGCATCCCGCTGCGGTCGGGGGGGCCGACCAGCTCGTAGCAGACGGGCGGAAGGTCTAGCTTGCGCGCGCCACGCAAAAAGTAGCGGCTCAGGCCCGAGATCCGCCCCAGTCGGGTCTGCCGGAAGAGGATCGGCTGCCGGTTGAAGGCGCGCACCTCGTCCCAGCGCAGCGATTCGTCGCCCCAGCGCGAGTGGCGAGCGATCCCCTCATCGGTGATGATCACCTCTTCCTCGCGCAGCATCAGCCAGTAGTAGACGCCGATGCTGATCGGGATGAGGAATATGGCCAGGTAGAGCCAAATCCAGCCCGTGGTGGCGAGGCGCCGCAACGTCGGCGCCGGGCCCGGACCACCCAGGGTGGTGGCCAGGACAAAGAGCACCAGGAACGCCAGTGACAGCGCCACCAACACGACAAAGTAGCGGCTGCCTTGCCCGCTCATGCTCTCCTGGTCGGGCACCACGCGGCCGCAGGCAGGGCAGGGGGTTCCCCCGGGGGCAGATCGGCGACAGTCAGGACAGAGCATCTACCCTCTCTCGCGGCGCTGTGGCGCGGGTCCGATGAGCAGAGACGGCATGAACGGCTCGATGGAGTGGCTAGCAGTGTAGCAGAGAGCACATGGCGCGT
>DATKWG010000258.1:0-7225 GCA_035529675.1 Anaerolineae bacterium | reverse complement strand
TGGGGGGCTTGAGCAAGACTGGCAGTCAAGTCTACACCAGCAACATGCAGCACTTGATGCCGGCCATTCTGCCACAGGAAACTCCGGGACACGTCATATACTCTGCCGTCGTAAGCTATGAAGGCAGATCTCCCATCCTTGCCATTGTATTGAGCAAGCTCCTTTTGGGTAAACCTTCGCATATCCAGAATAGGTCTGCCTTTTTCTCTTGGGTCATGGAGAAGGGGCGAGGCCCCGACTTGCACGGGGTCTCCCCTTTGCCGAATCCTGTCCTAGTTCAGGAACTTGGACACGAAGGGAGAGGTCTCACCCCGACGCATGAAGTGACCGGACGGCCCCTCACCCAGAAACTCGGAGAACCACGACTCGTGCTGGATCTCCTCGTGAAGGATCGACAGGGCCAGGTCGTAGGTGCGGTGGTCCTTGCCCGCGGTCAAGTTGCAGATGTGGGTATACCCGCGCACGGCACAACGTTCCGCCTCTACGAGCACGGTCAGCATGGCCTGGACGTCCGTCGGATCCTCGGGCAACCTGGCTGGGGGGCATGCCGACATGTCGTGAAACTCCTTCATGTCCTCCGGAAGTCTGCCCCCGAGTTCGTAGATCCTCGGTATGAGGGCCTCGAAGTGGTTGCGGTCCTCAATGCGGGCGGTTTCGGCGATCTCCTTGATCCCCTCACCCTCCAGTCCGATCAGGTTGACACGGAGGATAGTGTAGTAGTAGTAGGTCGTTAACTCGGCTGCCGCGTTGCGGACCAGCAAATCCAGCAAGGTGTCCACGTCTACCCCTGCCCGCTCCACCATTTCTCTCGTTACCTTTGCCATCGTTTTGCTCCTTTCTCGATCTTGTGTCTTGGATTGAATCCGCTGGGCTAGCGAGGCCCCTCGCACCTCCAGCGCCCAGCAGCCAGCGTGGCCCTTCTTGCCATCCCCCATCGTCCCGGCTAGAAGGCGGTGAACTTCTCCCGCTTAGCCCCACACAGGGGGCACCTCTCGGGTGGCTCACCTTCCAAGGTCCAGCCACACACCTCGCAGATGTAGACCTCGCCCACCTGGGCGTCGCCCCCGGCAAGCACGGCCTGGCGGGCCATTTCGTACATACCGGCGTGGACCTTTTCCGCCTCCAGCGCCCACCTGTTGGAGCGGACGGCGGCCCTCTCCTCCTGCAGTTCGGCCACCGCCCCGAACGCAGGATACATCTCCTCGACCTCGTAGGTCTCGCCCTCTATGGCCGCTACCAGGTTGGCCAACGTCTCGCCCAGGTTCCCCAGAGCCCTGAAGTGGTTGTTGGCGTGCATCTGTTCGGCGTAGGATGTGGCCCGGAACAGCCTCGCCACGTTGGGGAACCCCTCCTGCTCGGCCCGGTCGGCAAAGATCAGGTATTTCATGTGCGCCTGGCTTTCCCCAGCGAAAGCTGCTTCCAGGTTGGCCTGAGTCATCTTGTGCATCATTACACCTCCTCAGAATCGTTCCTGTGCAGCAGTGACTTCAGATCAAAGTCGTCATCCAAGAGACGATTGCCATAAGCTGAGACGTCCACGCCCCCCTCGATTAGTCGGGTGATGAGCCGTGCGCGCTCTCTGTCGTTGAGCGAGATTGCACCCACGATGCGCCCGCCACGCAGGACCAACTTGCGGTAGCGTCCGGCCGCCAGGTCCACGCGCCGCAACTGCTCGCAGTCTTCTGCCTCCGCCACACTCTCCCCCACCGAAGTCAACTCGGCCCCGGCGACTTTGAGCGTGGTGGTGGGGAGGGTGCCCGCGTAAACCGCGCTGCCCGACGCGACCATGCTGGCCGCTGCGACTCTGGCCTGCTCGATGGCGGCCGGAATGATGCCATAGACCCGTCCCTCAAACTCGGCGGCGTCGCCCACGGCAAAGATGTCATCTGCGCTCGTCTGCAGGCGCTCGTTCACCACGATGCCCCGGTTTACCTCCAATCCCGCAGCCCGGGCCAGGGCGACCTCGCTGCGGATGCCGGTCGAGAATATGACCATCTCGCCGGCAATCACCCGCCTGTCCTGGAGGCGCACGCCCTTTGCCCGCCCATCGCCGAAGACGGCCTCCGTCTTGCCGCCAGTCACTATCTTCAGTCCCTGCGCTTCCAGCAGCGATTGCAGAACCTCCGCTCCCTGGGCGTCTAGTTGCCGTGGGAGCAGATGGGGAAAGAACTCGATCACGGTCACTTTGAGACCGGTGGTGCGCAGTGCTCGCGCCGTTTCCAGCCCAAGTAGCCCCCCGCCGATGACTATTGCCGTGGAGGCTTTTCGCGCATAGGCTTTGATTGCCAGCGCATCGTCCAGCGTCCGCAGGGTGAAGACACCATCCTTTTCTACTCCCTCGCAAGGGGGGACGAACGGGCGCCCACCCGTGGCCAGGAGGAGGCGATCGTATTCCACGGATCTTGCTGAGGCCGGCCTCCCACCGGACACCTCCACGTCGAGGCGATGGCCCACAGGGTCGAGCCCTGTGACTCTTGCTCCCAGGTGCAGTTGTATGCTGCGCCCGGCATACCAATCCAGCGGTCGGAAGTAGAGCGCGTGCCGCTCGATCTGACCAGCGATGAACTCCCACAGCAACGGACGACGGTAGTATGGATAGGGCTCAAAGCCGAAGATGTGTACTTCCGCGCTCGGGTCGGCCCGGACGATACCCCGAGCCGCCGTGACGCCAGCCACGCCGTTGCCGACGATGACGTGCTTCACTCCCCGCCCTACTCTATCTTCTCGAACTCATCCTTGCCTGCGCCGCAGTCGGGACAGACCCAATCGTCGGGCAGCGCCTCGAAGGAGGTGCCAGGCCCGACGCCATTATCGGGGTCGCCCGCCTCTGGATCGTACACGTAACCGCATACCAGGCATTCCCATTTGTCCATTGGTGAGAGCTCCTCCAGGTCCTTGAGGCTTCAATGTGGAGAACCGGGTCTTCAAGCATGTGGCAGCCATTGTGTCCCCGCTTCGCAACTGGCTGGTGAAGCAGGTTTCAACGCGTGCGCCGCGAGGATGAAGTTGCAGGATGATCTCGGGTGGCGCCCAGTCGTTAACAGACAACGAGTATCCTTCAGACACATTATAGCAGGAAGCCGGTCTCCTGTCAACGACAAAACTCGCATTTCACCAAGAAGGCTGTGCTTCTTGCCCCAGCCTCTCCGGGTCGCTTAGCACCCTCCCGACGGCGAGGCTTGACGCCACCGCGCCCTCGGCTACAATGGCCCTGTGATGGAGACCATTGCCCAGGCCCTGCGCCGCATCCTCTTCTTCGCCGACTGCTCTGAGGACGCCCTGGCCCGAACGGCTCGCGTGGCCCATGCCCGCACCTACGCGGCAGGCGAGACGGTTATCCTCGAAGGCTACCCCTGCCAGGCGGCTTACTTTATCGCCGAAGGCAATGTGCGCGTATCCCGTCTTTCGCTTGGCGGCCGCGAGCAGGTGCTGGCCCAACTGGGACCGGGTCAGGCCTTCAACACCGTCCCCGCTTTTCAAGCCCACGGAATGAACCACGCCACGGTTCAGGCTCTCACCCCAGCCATCCTGTACGCCATCCCCGCCGCCGACCTCCGTCGGTTGGTGGGGGAATGCCCCCAACTCGCACTGGCCGTCTTGCACGACTTTGCTGAGCGGTTGGATCACCTGACCAACCTGGTGGAGGATCTTTCGCTCCACACCGTGCGGGGCCGACTGGCCCGGTTCTTGCTGGAGCACGCCGAAGCGGACGCAGCCCGGCGCTTCACACAAGAAGAGATCGCCGCTCGTCTGGGCACGGTCCGCGACATGGTAGGACGCACCCTGCGGGCCTTCGCCAGCGCGGGTCTGCTGCGAATGGACCGGCAGCGCATCGTGCTGCTCGACCGCGAGGGGCTGGAATAAGAAGCGCAGCACTGACCGAATGCGACTTTTGTCGTGGACAGGGGACCGCCCTTCTGCCATACTGGATGACAAAACCAGGCGGTTGATTTGTCTATGGAGAACTGGGCGCTGCCCGAATTCGACTTGCTCCTGTGCGATCGTTGCGGCATATGCGTAGAACGGTGCCCCGCCGGCGCAGCGGAGATGGGGACAGATGGGCCGTTCATCGCCCGGCCCGCCGACTGCACCTACTGCGCATTGTGCGAGTCGGTCTGCGCTCGGCACGCGATTAGCTGCTGGTACGAGGTCGTCTGGGGGACGGATACCTAGAGGGTACACGGTTTCACACGAACAGAGGAAGGCTCATGGCATGGTTGAGAGGCTGTCCGGGTGCTACCAGGTCGAGAGAGGTTCAGCCTGAATACATCGACTGTCCTTTCTGTGGTACAGAGGTAGAGATCTGGTCTCACGAGCGGCTAGCCGAGTGTCCCGAGTGCGGCCGCAAAGTCACCCGCTCCCGGGGCGCTTCGTGCATCGACTGGTGCGCCCATGCGCGTGAGTGTGTAGGCCGCGAGGAATACGAGCGACTGGTGCGCACGTTGGAGAACACGACAGACAAGGCGGAGACCGACGCATAGGGCCCCGGGAAACGCGCCGCTCTGCGATCCGGGAGACGCACCCGGCCTGCGAACTGCCCTCCTTGGAGCGCGTGTTCGACGGGGCCGCGCAACCAGTTACACCGACCGCGGCATGCAAGGCAAAGGGGGGGAAAGATGAGCATGTTCTGCTTTCAATGTCAGGAGACGGCAAGGAACCAGGGATGCACGGTTCGCGGCGTGTGCGGAAAGACCACCGACGTGGCGAATCTCCAGGATCTACTCATTTGGCTCCTGAAAGGCGTTTCTTTCTACGGGGTCAGAGCCATGGAACTGGGAGTTCGCGATCCAGAGGCCGACCTATTCGTGGCCCAGGCGCTCTTTGCCACGATCACCAACGTGAACTTTGCCCCCGAGCGATTCGTCGCCCTTGCGAAAAAGGCGCTCGAGTTGCGCGAGCGGCTGGGGGCAAAGTTCCTGGAAGCATACCAGCAATCGCGGGGAGAGCCATTCTCGGAGTCCCTGCCAGACGTGGCGACATGGCTCCCCGAGAAGGGAGACATGGACGAGTTGGTCCAGAAAGGCGCAACCGTGGGCATCATGGCCGACGGCTTCGCACGTGATGTGGACCAGGACATCCGCTCGCTGCGGTGGCTGCTCACCTATGGTCTCAAGGGGCTCGCCGCCTACACCGACCACGCCTACGTCCTGGAGCATCGCAACGACGCGTTGCTGGCCTTCCTGCAGGAAGGGCTGCTGGCCACGATGGATGAGGACGCATCGGCGGACGACCTGGTGAGCCTGGTGCTCAAATGCGGCAAGATGGGGGTTCAGGCGATGGCCTTGTTGGACCAGGCCAATACGTCCGCGTATGGCAACCCCGAGCCGACCCAGGTGAATATCGACGTGAAGCCAGGCCCGGCCATCCTCATCAGTGGGCACGACTTGAGGGATCTGGCGGAGCTGCTCCAGCAAACCGAAGGCAAGGGAGTGAATGTCTACACTCACGGCGAGATGCTCCCGGCAAATGCCTACCCCGCCTTCAAGAAGTACCCTCACCTTGTGGGCAACTATGGCGGGTCATGGTGGCATCAGCGAGAGGAATTCGAAAAGTTTGGCGGGGCGATCTTGATGACCACCAACTGCATAGTCAGCCCCAAGGAGAGCTATCGGGACAGGATGTTCACTACCGGTATGGTCGGATGGCCCGGCATCCGGCACATCGCTGACCGCGAGAAAGGCGAGCAGAAGGACTTCAGTCCGGTCATCGCCAAGGCGCTCGAATCGGGCAGCCCGCAGGAACTGGAGCATGGGAGCATCCCGATCGGCTTTGCCCACGCCGCTGCGCTGAGTGTGGCCGACAAGGTGGTGGAAGCGGTCAAGAGCGGGGCTATCAAGCGCTTCGTGGTGATGGCCGGTTGCGATGGCCGACATAAGACCCGTCAGTACTATAGCGAAATCGCCAAAGGGCTTCCCCGCGACACCGTCATCCTGACTGCCGGCTGTGCCAAGTATCGCTACAACAAGTTGGATCTGGGCGACATCGGCGGCGTCCCCCGTTTCTTGGATGCCGGCCAGTGCAACGACTCATACTCGTTGGTCGTGATAGCCCAGAAGCTGGCCGAAGCATTCGGTCTGGATGATATCAACGACCTTCCTATCGCCTACGATATCGCCTGGTATGAACAGAAAGCGGTCATCGTGCTGCTTGGCCTGCTCTCTCTGGGGGTGAAACACATTCGCCTCGGACCTACGCTGCCGGCGTTTGTCTCGCCAAACGTGCTCGAGGTGCTGGTCAAGAGCTTCGACATCAAGCCCATTGCAGCGGTGGAAGAGGATTTGGCGGCCATCGTTGCCGGCAAGTAGCGTGGCGATCGTCCCCCAACCGCTGCCGATCGAGACTCTCGCTCGGGGTGTCGAAGAGAATCTGTGCTCCCGTTATTGTCACTTTGAGCGCAAGTGCCCCGAACTTCAGGGGTACAAGTGCCCCGAACTTCAGGGGTACAAGTGCCCCGAACTTCAGGGGTACAAGTGCCCCGAACTTCAGGGGTACAAGTGCCCCAGAAGTATGGGGTACAAGCGAACAGTCTAAACCGCACAACACAGCGATTCGTCGCCTTCACTGCGCCACGGCTCATTTGTGACAATGGCCCTCTTTCGATGCTGTCAAACGCGGCGGGTATTGAAAAAAGGTCTGGGACCAGGTGCGGACTTGTCCGTCCTGGCCGCGCCAGCGAAACCCGCAGCTACACTAGGGCCTGTGTCGGCCCTTTGTTTTCGTTCACGGCGTGCTGGCCAGAGTATCCACGCAACACGCCACCGATGCGCGTCCGGCCCCATTCCAAGCGGGCTTTTCGATGCGCTCAGGGCTGTGGCTGGCCCTACTCTGCCAGGCTAGTGCCCGCATCGTGGGTCGCCCGACGCCAGTCTGGGGGATCGGCAGCAGGCCATTCGACACTGCTGCCGATCTTGCCAACATCAAGAATTCTCCCATAATTGCAGTTGCAGCCATTTGTAGCAAGGAGAGGTCCGCAATGTGTTGTGAGGAGGTTTTCTTGAACGAGCTTCACGATCGCGGGTTTCGGATCACGCCCCAACGGGAGATGGTACTGGCCTCGTTACACCACATAGACGGGCATGCGACCGTTGACGAGATCTATGCCCGAGTTCAGGCCCGCAGCTCTTCCGTAGACGTATCGACGGTCTACCGAACCCTGGAGCTTCTCAAGGAGTTCCGTCTGGTGGCCTACATCGATCTGGGCGATGGCCAGCACCGCTACGAGCTT
>DATKWG010000257.1:0-5471 GCA_035529675.1 Anaerolineae bacterium | reverse complement strand
CACCCCACAGCGAGTTCTTGGCCTGCTCCACCTCCCGTTCAGCGATGGCAATCGACTCCTCGCTGGGGCCGGCCAGGGCTCTGGCCAGGTTGGCCTCCGCGACAACGACATCCAGCCCGTAGTCTGTTGCTTCCGCCTTCGCCAGTTGAAGCTTCTTGATCTCGAGCTGAATCTCGGCCTCAGCTATGGCGAACTGCCGCACGGCTATGGCCTTCTCCAAGTCCAGCTTGGCAGTCTCCAGTTCGATCTCCGCCTGGGCGAGCTGGCGCACCAGGTCATCGTTCTCCAGCTCGGCCAGCAGAGTGCCCTTCTCTACAAGGTCATTGCGCTTCAAATAGACCTTCTTTACTCGCCCACTCTCGCGGAAGAACAACTCCTCCTCGATGGACGGGGCAACGCGTCCCATGAAAGAGAGAGTATTCACAACGGTCCCACGTTTCACTGTGTAGACTGGCTTCTCGGGCACCGGGGGCGGGGGAATGGGGGTGGGGGTTGGCTCACTCTTGCCCGAAGACGTTGCGCCGTCGCAGCCAACCAGCATCACCGACGTGGCAACCAGTAATAGAGCAAAAAGGATCCGCCAGCATCTTGGCATTATGTCTACTCTCCCCTGAGACCTCTTTCGCCTGCAGCGACAGCCTTCATGCTCGCCGGGCAACGTGTGCAATGTGACTCAATGGTCACCACCACATCGCGGACAGACCAGCGGCTACTATATCACGAGGCAATCTACGTGTCAAGTAGGGTGAGTGCTTGCGGGGAGAGCATCGAAAAAGCGGCTCCGAATCTGACTGGAGCCGAATCGGCGGCGTGCTGCGTGAATACTCCAGCTAGCACGGTGTAAACGAACACAAAAGCCGGATATAGACCGTGGTGTAGGGGCGATTCGCGAATAGCCCCTACCGGGTGACGACCACCTTCTCGGCGTTTTTCGATGCCCTCAGAGCAGAGAGTATCGAAAAAGTCACGGGGAACAAGAACTGCAGGCACAGATGCGTTGGAAGTGTAGGGGCGCCGGCCGTGCGCCCCTACAAAAACCGAGTCGGCCGCAACAAAGCCAGCGTGGCCACAGCCCCGAGCACCTTGTGTTGCGCCGCGGCCTGAGATCATGGGCGATCCGTCATCGTTTTTCGACGCCCTCCCCCACCCGAGGGCTTGCCCATTCTTGACAGATGAGGTACAATATTCGCGGCAGGAGGCTCTGGGGCCAACGCGACTGGGCGGGGCGATCGGCAGGGCCTCCAACACAGATGCCCGCTATTGCAGGGAGACAGCAGATGACCATATCCAAAGAGATGCCCATCGGACAGATACTACAGACCCATCCTCAGATGATAAGAGTCCTCTTCGATCACGGACTGATGTGTGCGGGCTGCGCTGCAGCGCGTTTCGAGAGCCTTGAACAAGGCGCTCTGGCCCACGGCATAGATGTGGACCAACTGGTGAAGGATCTCAACGCACTCCTGGAGGAGCAACCGACGAACTAGGTCAGCCCGAGGCCCGAAGTGAGCCCTGTCTGGGGCCAAGGCGGGGCTCACCTTGGCGCGGCAGTCTGTGGGAAGAGGCCCTTGGGGCGCGTTCGCATTGCCCGGAAGGCATGGGTCGCTCCTCACCAGTCGATGCGGGCCAAACCGTGGGTCTCGTCTCAGCCCATGGCCTGCGCAAAGTGGGAATCGATGACCACACCGTCGCCAGAACTCAGGGCCAAGGCCCTGTGCATCCACAGGTTGCTGCTCGATCACTATGGCGAGCCCCCTCTCAAGGAAAAGCGTGACCCTCTGAGCGAGCTTATAGCCACCACACTCTCCCAGAACACTGCCGATCTGAACTCGAGCCGGGCCTATGCATCGCTTTTGCGGCGCTTTGCGACTTGGGATGATGCGTTGGCTGCGAGCACCGAGGAGCTTGCCCAGGTCATACGCGTGGGAGGGCTGGCGAGAATCAAGGCGGCACGTATCCACCATATCCTGCGCCAACTGCGTGATCAGCGAGGCAGTCTTGACTTGGGCTTCCTAGGTCAAATGCCCGTCTCTCAAGCGCGCCACTACCTGACCTCGCTGCCCGGAGTGGGTCCCAAGACGGCGGCCTGTGTGCTTCTCTTTTCCCTACACAAGCCGGCGTTTCCCGTAGATACCCACGTGTTGCGCGTGGCCCGCCGACTTGGACTGGTCCCCCCCAAGGCCACAGCCCAGAAGACCAACCTGCTCCTGGAGGACCTGCTGCCCCAAGAGACCTACTACCCCTTCCACTTGAACCTGATTCGTCATGGCAGAACCCTCTGCAAGGCCACCAGGCCACGGTGCGCTGAATGCCCTCTGATTGGGCTCTGCGACCAGGTTGAGGCCCTCACGCAGACGAAGGCACAACCGCATGGGTCGGCCTGACGGCGCCGGATGCGAGCTGGCAAGCACTCTGGTCACAGTGGACGCGGCAGGTTTACAAATGCGCGCAACTCGCATACAATACGGATGGATTACCGCTTTGGCCTCGTTGGCGTATTACCTTCCGGGCATCTCTAGCCCCAGCTCATGCAGGAGGAGAGACCCAATGCTGGACGATCTGACAGAAAAGATACAATCCTCCCAGAACAAACTAGAAGAGTTGATCTCGAGGGTTCCAGGGTTCGCCGGCTACAAGCAGAAGGAGCAGCGTCGGGAGGCCGATAAGCTGCTGCGGCTGTACGTGGCACGACAATACGAGGAGCAATTGACCCGGCTGAGCAACACTCAGTATGCGATGGTGTCGCAGGGTCGCCTGAAGGCCATGTCCACTCTGGAACGCGGCGTAACCAAGCTGCAACTCCTCATCGACCGCATCAAGACGGCCAGCTACGGCTATGCGGGCCTGTTTGACGCGATAAAGGTTGATGAGGGTGCCTTGGACAGACTGTACAGCTTTGACCAGGCCATGCTGGAAGGTGTAGACAAGATCGCCGCGGACTTGGACAGGCTTGACGAAGCCGCGCAGGCCGAGGCGGCCACTCTGACGGAGGCCGGTCAATTGATTGCCGATCTGGAAGCTCTCAACAATACGTTCAGTCGGCGCCAGGACGTGATACTCGAGTAGAGAATCTCTGGCACCAGAGTTGCCACCAGGAAAGGCAAAAGGAGACAGACTCATGGCAAGGATTCTTGATGTCATCGAATACACCGATACCTCGGGCGACGAGATCGTGCACCGCATCCCTGAGCGTGGGTCGGGAGACTTTCGCATCGGCTCCCAACTGATCGTGCGAGAAGGGCAGGCGGCCGTGTTCTTTCGCGACGGGAAGGCGCTAGACACCTTCGGTCCAGGAAGGCACACCATTACGACGGCCAACATCCCTGTGCTGGTCAACTTGGTACAGAAGGTCTTTAGTGGCGATACACCCTTCACCGCCGAGTGCTACTTTGTTAGCACGCGAGACTTTCTCGACCAGCGATGGGGCACTCCCGAGCCCATCCTCCTTCGCGATGAGGTACTGCGAATGGTGCGGGTTCGTGCCCACGGCACCTACAATATGACCGTTGCCGAGCCGCAGTTGTTCGTGAGCCAGGTGGTGGGGGCACGCGGGTACTACTCTACCAGGGACGTGACCAACTACCTGCGCAGCATGATCATCAACCGCCTGACCGACCTTCTGGGCGAGAACGTCAAGTCGATCCTCGACCTGCCCGCCATGTTCGAGGAGTTGTCGGCAGCGGCCCGGGTCAAGCTACGGGATGACTTTGCGGCCATCGGGTTGGCCCTCAAGCAACTCTATATCCTGTCCATCAGCCCTACCGAGGAGACCAGTGCCGCCATCGACGAGGCCGCATCCATGGGCGCCGTCGGCGACATGGATCGCTACCTCAAGTTCAAGGCTGCGCGCGCCGTGGGTGATTCGGCCCAACAGGGCGGCGGGGCGGTCGGCCAGGTCACGGGGATGGGGATGGGCTTGGGGGTAGGCATGGGCATGGCCCAGATGATGGCCCAGAGCGTATCCGGCCAGGGACAGGCTCAGGCGCCGCAAGCCCCGGCAGCGGAGGACCCTCTGGCGACCCTCAAGAAGCTCAAAGGCATGCTCGACGCGGGGCTTATCACCCAGTCGGAATACGATGCCAAGAAGGCCGACATCCTGAGCAGAATGTAGGCGTCCGTTCCTGTCCGATCCAGATCAGTGGCCGTTGAGCCGAGATCGCTCGCATAGTTGAGCGTACCTGGCAACGGGCGGACGGGGGCACAGCAGAGAGCAGCTTCAACAGGATGCGGGGACGCGGGTAGACTTGACCCCGGCGCGAGCCTCCAGAAGCATGTCGTGTGCTGAGAGCCTCGTGGCTCTATGGCGGTTCGAGTGCCTCCGGCGTGTTGGCGCGGCCCTTTCTGCAGACAACAGGAGCCCAGGTTCTCGCCGATCCAGAATGGCGGCCGGTCGTCGCCGTTCATGGAACTCGCGGGCGGCTGGTCGGCTCGGGCAGCCTCATGGCTGGCAGCCAGTGTGATCGTCGCGAGGCAGCAAGATATCGGTTGGCTTTGCCAGTTGCGAGGCCTGGCGTGGAGGGTGTCACTACCCATGGAGCCAAAGGAGGACGGATAGGTGGAAGTCATCCTCTTGAAGGACGTAAAGAGGCTGGGCAAGCAAGGAGAGATCAAGCGCGTGGCAGCCGGCTACGCGCGCAACTACCTGTTCCCTCGGGGTCTGGCTGTTCAGGCGACCGAGGCAGTGCGCAGACAGGTCGCGAGACGCGCCGAGGCAACGGCTCGACAACGGCCCAGCACAAAGGCCACGGCGCAGGTGGAGCCTGCCGACCTCGAGGGTGTGGAGCTTCTCTTCCAGGTAAGGGCCAGCGACACGGGGCGCTTGTATGGCTCGGTCAACAACGCCCACATCGCCGAGCGGCTCTCGCAGCAGATCGGGGTAGAGATCGACAGGCGCCAGGTGTTGCTCGATGGGTCCATCAAGGAGATCGGCAGGTCGGAAGTGGAAGTGAGGTTTTCCGACAGCACCAGATTCGTCGTCAGCGTCATCGTCGAAAGAGAGCAGGACTCCTAGCCTTAGGGGAAGGCACCTTCGGCCCTCCGACCTATGCACAGGAGCGCGACCTCTTCGTGCTCAGACGAGAAGGCGCTCGCTGGCGAAAGCCTCGTCGCGACGGCGGAATCCCGGCAGCCCAGTGTCGCCTACCGCAAGGCCGACGGGCGAGACCCGAGCAACAGCACCCACGCCTGCGCCACGCCCCGGTGACCAACCTGATTCGCCACAAGGTGCCGCCGACCAAGATTATGACGGTCACCCTACACAAGAGCCTGGACACCCTGCTGGCCCACGCCCACGAGCTGGACCGCGACGAGGATCCCGCCGAGGGGTATGTGGACTACGGCAATGAGAAGTAGCCCACTACAGCGCCAGCGGCAAGGTGTGTGACTCGTACGAGCAGGTTGCCCATGACGATACGACACGCTGCTACCATAGCGATCAATGGAGGAATAATCCAGACACACAACATCGGGGG
>DATKWG010000256.1:0-2916 GCA_035529675.1 Anaerolineae bacterium | reverse complement strand
CCTCGGGGGGAAGCGTGGCCATCAATAGAGCGGTGCGGGCTATGTTCTCCACGCCGATCATCGGCTCCGCATTCGGTCCCACGGCCGCCGACACGCGGCGCCCCACCAGGGTGTTGCCCGGGTGAAGGCAGCTCACGGCTATACCGAACTCTCGGCCTTCCAGTGCGGCGGCCTGGGTCAGGCCCCAGATGGCGAACTTGCTGGCAGTGTAGGGAGCCATATTCTCCCTGGTGCGCTGGGCCGAGATGCTGCCGATGTTGATGATCCGACCGCCGCCAGCCTCCTTCATGATGCGGAAGGCCTCGCGCGTGCAGACAAACGGCCCGGTCAGGTTAACGCCGATTACCCGGTTCCATGCTTCGAGCGAGATGCCCTCTATCGGGCCGCCGTCGAACGCCCCTGAGCTGTTCACCAGTATGTCCAGGCGGCTGAATCGGTCCAGCGTTCGCTCAAACAGTGCTTTCACCTCGGCCTCGACGGTGACGTCGGTGGGCACCGCCATGATTTCCGAGCCGGTCTTACCCAGCTCTTTGGCCGCCGCGTTGAGGCGGTCTGCATTCCTGGAGGCTATGACCACGCAACACCCCTCCTCCGCGAACGCCTTGGCGATCCCTCTGCCTATGCCACTGCCGCCACCGATGACGATGGCTACTTTGCGGTCAAGTTGTCCCATGTTGCATTCCTCGTTCACTTCCTCATGATGCCAGCGTGACTCAAGTTACCTTAACCAGCTTGCGGAAGCTTCGCACCTCTCGCGGCGGGTCGAGGTGCCGACCTCGCTCTGCCCAGGAAACCTCGCCCACGTAGATGTCGCCATGCGAATCGACGGCAATGCCATGCGGGGCCACGAACTGGCCTGGCTCCTCTCCCGGCCAGACGTCACCAAGCCAGGCCAGGAGACGTCCTTCGAGACTGCAAATGCATACGCGGGCCCCCAGGTTGGGATACGTCTTGTTCACCGCTAGCCCCGGCCCAAGCTGGCCGATGTAGCAGAGCTGCTCCCTATCGCCACCGATGGGCGCATCGATGTGCAGTCCGCAGGGCCGATGCAGGTTGTTCCACTGGGTCAGGTACTTGCCGCTCGAGTCAAAGACCTGGACCCGATGGCTTTCCCGGTCCGCAACGTAGACGCGGCCTTCTCTGTCGGTCACCACGCTGTGCACCAGGTTGAACTGGCCACGGGCGACGCCGTACTCGCCCCAAGAGAAGAGGTACTCGCCGTCGGCAGAGTACTTGTGCACCCTGGCATTGCCGTACCCGTCGGACACGTAGAGCTCGCCCGTGGTGGGGTCCAGAGCCACCTTGGTGGGCCGGTTGAAGGGCAAGCCGCTCTGATACGGCGCCGGCTCGCCCGGGGTTCCCAGGGTCATCAGCACCTCCCCGTCCAGGGTGCACTTCCTGACGCTGTGAGCCACGTCGTCCACGCAGTAGAGACTGTCATCAGGCCCCAGCGTCAGGCCGTGGGGTCGAGTGAACACGCCCTCACCCCACGACTTGATGAAGTTGCCGTCCCTGTCAAAGACGATCACGGGATGCTCGCCCCGGCTGAACACGTAGACTCGATCGTCGGCGTCCACGGCCACGTCTGGCACCTCTTTGAAGCTCCATCCCTCGGGCAGCTTTGCCCAACCTTCAACGACCTCATAGACGAATTCGCCACTCCCAAGTGTGACTGTCACCTCTCGATCTCCTTTCGCCCCCTCGTATCGGGGGCAGCTACGACGGTTACTCCCACCAGCCCAGCGCCAGAATGCACCGACAACCCCGGCGTGAGTTCGGCCACGATCACCGCGTCAGGGTATGGCAGGCTTGCACGCAGTTGTTGCTCGAACAGCCGTGCGTCCTCTTGAGCGTTGACGTGAAGGATGGCCACTCGCTCGGCCCGCCGACCGGCCAGGGCTTGCTCTGTCAAGGCGATGACCCGAGCCCATGCTCTCTTGCGGGTGCGCACCTTCTCCAGCAGATCCAGCCTGCCCTCTCGCAGAGAGAGAATCGGCCTGATGTTGAGCAGGCCGGCCATTCCCGCCGCCAGATGTCCCACTCGCCCGCTCATAGCCAGATACCTGAGCGTGGACAGGGCAGCGTAGAGGTGAGTACGTTCGCCCACCGCGAGAGCGCGGGCCACGATCTCGTCGCTGGACGCGCCCTCCGCCGCGGCCTCGGCTGCGGCCAACACCATGAACCCCTGGCCCATGGAGAGGCTGCGTGAATCCACCACTCTGATCTCCCGCTCGGGCAACAGGTCACGGGCGATCACCGCTGCGCCGTATGTCCCGCTGACCTCGCTACTCACGCAAAAGCAGACAACCGCCTCCGCGCCGGCGTCAAAGGCGGACTCATAGGCCCGCGAATACGCGCCGGGCGAAGGTGCAGATGTCTTTGGCAGGCTGCCCTCTCGATCCACCCGGGCGAACAGGCGCGCATCGTCGATGTCCACACCAGTCCTCAAGGTCTCCTCGCCAAACTGGACGTTGATGGGCACCTGCCGGATGCCATATTGGGCGGCGACATCAGCCGGCAAGCTGGAGTCAGTATCGGTGATGATGGCAATCAAAGACATGGCTTTCTCTTTTTCCCCTTGGGAGGAATTGGGCCTCCCGGCCTCCGCCATGCACAAGTCTGGGACGCTCCAGCCTCTATGCGGGCAACTTGTGCGGCACCCGACGCAACTACATCCCCAATAGCGGCTTCAGGGCGGCGACCTCCTTCATGTTGGTGACGAGGATAAACAGGTAGAGTCCACGCGGTTCCAGCGAATCCATCAGTAGGCGAATCTCGTCCGGAGAAAACGACCCACGGATCAGCAAGGATCGTTGGGCCGACTGGACCATCTGGAAAAAGGGAACCATGTCGACGAGAGGCGGCCCCGACACATCGTTGTTGATCTCAAAGCATCGAAGCTCCTCGATCTCCAGG
>DATKWG010000255.1:0-4572 GCA_035529675.1 Anaerolineae bacterium | reverse complement strand
AGCTCACGTTCGCTCGTTCCGCTGCACATAGTACCTATAGCAGAAAACCAGGCCGTGGTCAACGCTTGCGCTAGCACACAGATACGCTTCCCTACGCGCGTGGGGGCCAGGTCGTGCTGAGGCTTGACATCATCTGTCTCGGCGGCGATACTGGTAGAGGCTGGTGGAATCCTGCCGTTTGGCCAGAGAGACCTAGGCAAGGGCGCATCGGCTGAGAACGGAGGCAGGAGGAATATGGGCAAGAGCATTCCCATGGCGATACTGGGTCGTACTGGGCTGAGGGTGACGCGACTGGGCATCGGTGGAGCCTATTGCGAGACACCCGATGGCTATCGTGCCGCCTTGGATTGCGGGGTCAACTACATAGACACGGCTCGCGGCTATCGGGATGGCGAGGACGAAAGGGTCATCGGACAAGCTATCGCTGGGCGGCGCGACAGATTGATCCTGGCCAGCAAGACCTACAGGCGCGACGCCGCCGGAGCCCGAGAGGACCTGGAGACCTCCTTGCGCCTGCTTGGCACCGACTATCTGGACATCTGGCAGATCCACTACCTGGATACGGATGCCCAGACAGAGCAGATAATGGGGAGTGGTGGGGCCATGGTGGCCGCGTGCAAGGCGCGAGAGGAGGGCCTCGTCCGCCACATCGGAGTGACCGGACACAACTGGGGTCAGTTGCAGAAGGCGGCCGCCACCGGCCTCTTTGACACCGTGCTTTGCTGGTACAACTGCGCCATGAAAGAGCCGGAGAGGAGCATCTTCCCTGAGGCGATGACTCAGGGGATGGGCGTCATCATCATGAAGGCTACCTTCACGGAGAAGCTCTTCGGTAGCGAGGGCGAGCCAGTTCCCGAGGACTTTTACCGGTACGTTCTCAGCCACGAGGCAGTCGATCTGACCATCATGGGGCTGCGCGACATCGATCTCTTTCGTCGAGTGACCCTGGCTCTCTCGCAAAGGGCCACGCTGACCCAGGATGAGAGGGCTCGCCTCGAGGAGTATGGTGCGAGAGTCCGGGCGTCGGGCAGGCTGGACGGGTGACCCTGGCCGGCCCACCATCGTTACCGTGAAACCACGGCTGCGATGGTTGCCCGCTCTGACTCTCGGCATTGCATCACCGCTCGACTCGAAGAGCCTGCCCCGAGCGACTCATGAACAGGAGGTCTCGAAGCTATGCCCGACGTGGGGAGTTCGTGGCCGAACCTGCACGACATCCTCGATGACGCCCTGCAAAGGACGCTCCGAGTCATGGAGATCGAGGCTGGAGCGATCTGCCTGCTCGACGCAAGCCCCAGCAGGCTGGCCCTGGTCGCACATCGGGGGCTCAGCCAAGACCTTGCCAGCAGGATGGACGGCCTCAGCACAGAGGAGGGCTTGGGCCGCATTGCCGTGGCAACGGGCGATTCCACCACCGATCCTGGCCTGGTCAGCCTCGTGGGCGAGGATGAGCGACTCTGCTGCCTGGTCAGCGTTCCCCTGAGATCGCAGGGCAGAACGCTGGGGGTTCTTTTCCTTCTCGGCCGTGATCGTCAGGAGTTCGCAGGCCAGCGCCGCCGACTACTCGGTTTCATTGGTCACCAGATCGGGTTGACCATTGACAGCATACGGCTCTGTGAGGAGGCCCGAGAGCTGGCCGTGGCCGAAGAGCGCAGCCGTCTGGCCCGTGAGCTGCACGACACCGTCGTACAGTCGCTGTGCAGCATAGCCCTGACCGCCCCGGCCACCCGGGTCATGCTGGAGCGAGACGTCGAACGGGCAGCGGTGCAACTGGGCCGCCTGCAAGAGATGGCCCGGGGAGCTCTGGCGGAGATGCGCTCCCTGGTGTTCGAGCTGCGTCTCGCTCCGGAGACCGAAGAGGCCCTGCGCAGCCAGATGACCGATCTGAAAGGCCGTGGAGACCTGGAAGTGGAACTCCGCCTGAAGGGACAGGGGCGCGTTAGCCGGGAGCAGATGGAAGCGCTCCTGCGCATCATGCAGGAGGCTCTGAACAACGTGGGGAAACATGCCCAAACCGACAGGGCGACGGTGGCTCTCAGCATCGAGCAGGCTGGTGCCTCCCTCTTGGTGGAGGATCAGGGGGTGGGCTTCGACCTCTCCAGTATGGAGGGCGGTGGCGAGGCGATGGGACTGGCCAGCATGCGCGAGCGTGCGGAGATGCTCGGAGGAACCTTCGAGATCACGTCCGGCAGAGGAAAGGGAACACGAGTTTCAGTCAGGATGCCCTGTGTGACCGGAGACTGATACCACGAGGAGACCTGGGCACGCAAGATGCTCGTCACATGGAAGGGAGACATCATGAGTGAGAAACTGCGGATCGGAGCACTGGGTCTGACCCACGATCACGTCTGGCGTAGCCTGGCCGATTTGCGGGCGTCACCCCTGGGCGATCTGGTGGCAGCGGCCGATCCCAACCCGCCCCTTCTCGAAAGAGTCCGGTCGGATTATGATTGTAGGGCAGTCTTTGAGTCGTACGAGGAGATGCTTGGCAGGACCGAGCTGGACGCCGTGTACGTCTACGCCGACAACGCCACCTCTGTCGATCTGGTTGAGATGGCTGCCGAGGAGGGCCTTCACGTGATGGTGGAGAAGCCGATGGCCGACAGTCTGGTGGGGGCCGATCTCATGGTGGCCGCTGCGCGCACTGCGGGTGTCCAGCTTATGGTCAACTGGCCTTTTGCCTGGCGGCCCGAGCTCCGGCACGCCCTCGGCATGGTCAGCGCGGGTGAGATTGGTCGGGTGACGGGCCTCAGGTATCGGGCAGCCCACTGTGGTCCCAAGGAGCTGGGGTGCTCGCCCTACTTTTACAACTGGCTCTACGATGCCGAGCTGAATGGGGCCGGTGCGCTGATGGACTACTGCTCCTACGGCGCGGCGCTGGCTCGCTACGTGCTGGGGCAGCCCAGCCGGGTGACAGGCATAGTGGGCCGCCTGGCCAAGGACTATATCACCGTGGACGACAACGCGGTGATCCTCATGCAGTGGCCTCGGGCCATGGCCATCGCCGAGGCTTCCTGGACTCAGATTGGGCACCTCACTTCCTACGTGACCGCCATCTATGGAACCGAGGGGACTATTGTGGTGGAGCCGCCCCCCCATGCGCGCGTCCTGCTGGCCACCCGCGAGCACGACCAGGGCATCGAAGTGAACGTGCCCGAGCTCCCGCCCGAGTTGGGCAGCGCGACCGGCTACTTCCTCAACCAGTTGACTCGCGGTGCACCCATCGAGGGGCTGTGCAGCGCCGAGGTGGGCAGGGACGCTCAAGAGATCCTGGAGGCGGGACTGGTTGCGGCCACCACTGGTTCCACAGTCTCACTGCCGCTGCCCGTGAGCTATCTGTGAAGAAGAGCCGACCCAGCAGCTCCTTCAACCTGGACGAGTCGGTGGCCTCGACCGTGAGCTTGCTCGGTGCAGATGCATGAGAGCCCGGCGTGCCACCGGTCAATCACCGCCCCTCTCATCTCCAGATCGATTCCATCTCCCAGATATCCAGGGATCTCAGCCTCGCGGTGCCGCCCTGGGCGAAGAAGGCAACCCCCAGACTGTCGGCACGCGATGGATAGATCCGGCTGGCGAAGCATGTCCTGCGGTTGGCGAATACCTCCACCACGGAAGCATCAACGAAGACGTGTAGCTGCAAGGATTCGCCCTCATCCAGGGCAAGGGGGGCCTGGCGAAGGTCAAGAGTGACGCCAGAACTCAGGCTGGAACGCTCCCGATCGACGACCATGCACTGGTTTGCCCGATCATAGACGATCAGGGTTTCCTCCTCCTCGCCAGAGGAGCAGCGGACCTTGAGTCCCAGTGCTCGGGCATCCCCAGGGTCGAAGGTGGCGACGATCTCCAGGCAATCGCTCCGCACCTGGTCCAGCACTCGAGAGTCGGAGCACAGCTCCAGGTCTTCCCAGTTATGATGTTCTCTGCGCAGAATCCCAAGCTCTGGCGCGGGCTCCTGGGCCAGCGTGCCGTCAGCGTGGATCGAAAGAATGCGCGGCAGGGACATCACGCCCGCCCATCCAGCGGCCAGTTGCTCATCTTTGCTGCGATCCTCCCAGAGCCAGCCCCACATGATGCGGCGTCCACGATCGTCGATGAGCACCTGCGGCGCGTAGAAACTTCCACCAGAGTCGATGACGCCCCTGACCTCTGGAGTGTAACTGTAGCTGGCATATGAGCCGATGAAGTAGAGTGCTTTTCTGCGAGTGGAGACAACCAGGACCTTTCTGTCATCCAGAGAGAAGAAGTTGGGACATTCCCACATATGGCCGGTCTCCGCTTCACGGCCGACGCAGATCGGTTGCACATAGTCCCATCGGATGAGATCCGGCGAGCGATACAACAGGGCCGCTCCTCCAACACCCTTGATGCCCGAACCGATGACCGTGTACCAGGTCTGGCCTTCCTTCCACACGTATGGATCTCGAAAGCCGGTGACGTCCAGGTCCTCCGGGGGCGACTCGATCACCGGATTCGCGGGATGCTTCTGCCAGGTGACCAAGTCGTCGGAGCTGGTGGCAACACACTGCACTTGGGGCCTGACCCCGGTGTAGACGAGAGTTGGCGTGCCGTTGT
>DATKWG010000254.1:0-2156 GCA_035529675.1 Anaerolineae bacterium | reverse complement strand
GACGCACATGCAGGCGATCCGCATGGTGGCCAACCGAGGACGGATCGTTCTCTTTGGCGGTCTCCCCAAAGGCTCACCGTCGATCCCATTGGAGAGCAACCTGGTGCATTACAAGGAGTTGCTCATCACCGGCTCTCACGGCAGCGTGCCACGGCACCACCGCCTTGCCCTCGAGATACTGGCTAGGGGCGTGGTCAACGCCGAGGACTATATAACCCACAGGTTCTCCCTGGACCTGATCCAGGACGCCTTCGCCACTGCCGAGGGACACCAAGGCATGAAGGTCGTGGTCCATCCCAATGAGTAGGGAGACAGCACCCTTGTCGCAACCCCCCATCAGGATCTGTGCTTCCCTGGCCTGCGCCGATTTCTTGCATCTCGAGCGCGACCTCGTCGCCTTGGAGAGCGCGGGCGTGGACTACTTGCACATCGACGTGATGGATGGGTGTTTCGTACCCAACTTTGCCCTGAGCCCGGACATCATGCGCGCCGCGCGCCGGGCCACGACTCTGCCCTTGGACGTGCATCTCATGGTCGCAAGACCTGAACGCTACCTGGAGACCTTTGTCGAGGGCGGGGCTGATATCCTGGTCGTCCATCAAGAAGCCTCGGTGCATCTCCAACGGACTCTGAGCCGCGTTCGCAGTCTGGGCGCGCGGGCTGGCTTGGCCCTCAATCCTGCAACGTCCTTGCACACCCTGGACTATCTGCTGGAAGACATCGATCTTCTCTTGATCATGACGGTCAACCCCGGCTTTGTGGGACAGAAGCTGGTACCCAGCACCCTGCAAAAGATCGCCGACGCGCGCAGCATGTTCGAACGCTGCGGCCTGGCCACCGACATCCAGGTGGACGGAAACGTCAGCTTCAACAATGTCCCTCGCATGGCAAGCGCGGGAGCCAACTTTTTCGTGGGGGGCACTTCCAGCATCTTTCGGCCGGGCATCACAATCGCTGAAGGGGTGAGAAAGCTGAGGGCAGCAGCCGAGAAAGGACGGGAGGTATCCTGACGACGATAGATATGGTGAGTTGGCCACCTGCAACAGCAGCAGTGCCGCCGCGCCTGGGAAAACGACCGAAGTAGGAGCTCTCCGACATGCCAGTGTCTCTGTTGCCTAATGACCAGCTGCGGCCGCTGATGGCCGGCCTCGCGTATATGCTTCTTTGCGCCCTGGGCAGCGGGGCCACTCGTTCGCTGAGATTCTGGCTTGAGCACACTTCCGATCCCAGCGTCCTGCGCGTGCGCCAGTGGCGGTCCTGGCCCTCGCTCGGACAAGCCGTGAGACTGGCCTTCGCGATTGCCTTCCCCTTCTCGATGTTGCTCGCTGGCGTCTTTTCGGCTAGCGACGTGGGGGTCCAAGGGGCAAACTGGGGCGATGTGTTGCCTCAGGTGCTTGCCGCCACTGGGGGAGCGGCAGCCTGGCTGGCATTGCTGTGGTGTGCTTACTGGCGCACAAGGACCACAAATGTCCTGGGGTCCAACCGGGGTACCTGGGCCGGCACTCTGGCCAATGCCCTGCGCCACACCGCTGACGCGGCAACCTATCGGGCCGGGCTCATACCCCTTCTGGGCGCCTATTGGGGCGTTTGGATGGCCATAGCCTGGAAGCTGCTGGCATCGCTCATCCGTGCTGAAGTTCGGGCAAGGCTTCGGACGCCCGTGAAACGCGAGTACATCTTTCTGGAGTGGTCTCTGGACTGGGTTGACGCAACACTCTATACGCTTTCAGGCAGCGCGTTGGCCGCGTTGTTTGGGCGCGCCGCGTGTCTCGTCATTGTGATGGGCATCGCGCGACGCGCGTGCAGATGGCGCGGGCGCAGCAGATCCACCGCGTCAACGCACAATCAAGGCCAAGACCACCAGAGTCGCGAGCATGGCAACGGCCAGAATGGCGATGCGCTTCAGATCACCTAGGACATAATGGTACTCGGTGCCGAAATCCACGCTCTTGGGCGAGGATAGAGTGCGCGATGATCTCCTCACCCCGGTCGGTCTGGGCCTGGCCACGCTCGAAGCGGTTGCTTTCGCCGCCCTCTTTCGCCTAGCAGCCGACGATCTGCGAGAGCTCCTTCCCTTCTTTGCCATACGCGACCACTCCTGTTCCCGCCGACACGGTCTTGGCACTTGCCCTGCGATCACCAGGCCAGACCGCGCC
>DATKWG010000253.1:0-2318 GCA_035529675.1 Anaerolineae bacterium | reverse complement strand
GTCTCGACGGCTCCCTGTTCTTGTCTGCTTCTATCTCGCCGCGGCGCGCCCCTTGGCCAAAGCCTCGGCGCCCCCAGCGATGTCCAACAACTCCGTGGTTATCGCCTCCTGCCGAGCCCTGTTGTAGCTCAGAGTCAGGTCCTCGACCAGCCCCTCGGCGTTCTCTGTGGCTGCACGCATGGCCACCATGCGCGCAGAGTGCTCACTGGCTTGAGCATCCAGAATCGCCTGGTAGATTTGCAGCACCGTGAAACCTTCGAGCACCTCGCCGATGACGGTCTCCGGGTCTGGTTCGATAGTGTAGGACAAGGTCCGCGTCGCCTCCGCAGCGGCCGGTTCAATGGGCAGCAACTGCCGCGTCACCGGACGCTGCACCATCGTGTTGACGAATTGTGTGTAGACCATGTATACCTGGTCGAAGATGCCGTCGAGGAAATCCTCGATGACCAGATAAGCTATAGGCGTGATGTCAGTCAAAGGTGGCTGATCGGGAATCCCGGAGAAATCCGCAGCGATGTCTCCGCCGTACCGATGCATGAATTCAGAGCCTTTGTGGCCGATGCAGACGATTCGTACGTGGCCTGGTTGCCGGTGCAGAAAGGCCACGGCCTCTCGTATGACATTGGTGGGCAATCCGCCGCACAGACCGCGGTCCGGCGTGATGAGCAGCAACCCTGTGTTTGCTATCGCCCGCTTCTCCAGCAAGGGGTGCAACACCTTCCCTGCCGCTGGCTGGCTGGCCAGGTAGGTGAGGATCTCCCACGCTCTGTCGGCATACGGGCGAGAGGCCAACACCCTTTCTTGGGCCTTTCTCATCTTGGAGGCAGAGACCGCCTCCATGGCCCGCGTCACCTGACCGATGTTGGTGACGCCGCTAATCCTTCTCCGTATCTCGCGTGCTGTGGCCAAGACTACTCCTCGCTATCTCTCACCCGAACCCAGTTGTCGCGCCTCTCCTGGCTGTCGATGCCAGACCAGGACAGCTCTCGCCAAGAGGCTACTTCGGAACGGTTTCCTTGTACTCGGCAATGGAATCGCGGAGCTTGTTCTCGGTCTCCTCGTCTAGTTTCTCCGTCTCCATGATTCGACGGCCAACGTTGGGGTGTACGGTGGCCATGAAGCGGAGGAACCCGTCTGCCCACTCCTTAGTCTTGTCAAGAGGAACGTCATCTACGTAATTGTGGGTGACCGCGTAGATGAGCATGACCTGGTGATCAAGTGGGACCGGCTCATACTGAGGTTGTTTCAGTATTTCGGTTAGCCGCTGGCCTCGCTCCAACTGGTTTCTAGTGGCCTGATCCAGGTCGGATCCAAACTGTGCGAAGGCCGCGAGCTCTCTGAACTGGGCAAGCTCCAGCTTCAGTCTGCCAGCGACCGCTTTCATAGCTTTGGTCTGGGCCTTGCCGCCGACCCGGGAGACTGACAGGCCTACGTTTATGGCCGGTCGAATGCCGGCGTAAAAGAGGTCTGACTCCAGATAGAGTTGCCCGTCGGTGATGGAGATAACGTTGGTGGGAACATAGGTAGTGATGTCTCCCAGTTGCGTTTCGATAACGGGCAAGGCGGTCAGGCTGCCGCCTCCGAAGTCAGGGTGCATCTTGGCGGCCCTCTCCAGCAGCCGAGAGTGGAGATAGAACAGATCGCCAGGATAAGCCTCGCGGCCAGGCGGTCGCCGCAGCAGCAGTGAGATTTGTCGATAAGCCCAGGCGTGCTTGGTGAGGTCGTCGTAGACAATCAAGGCGTCCTTCCCCTGCTCCATAGACTCCTCACCCATGGCACAGCCAGCGTACGGTGCGATGTACTGCAGCGCGGCAGCCTCGGAAGCTGAGGCCACCACGACGACGGTGTGATCCATGGCCTCGAACCGCTCCAATGTGGCCACCACCTGGGCCACAGTGGAGCGCTTCTGGCCTATGGCTACGTAGATACAGATCAGGTCTTTGTCTTTCTGGTTGATGATGGTATCGATAGCCAGCGCGCTCTTGCCCGTCTGACGATCGCCAATGATCAATTCCCGCTGCCCGCGGCCGATGGGGAACATGGAATCTACCGACTTGATGCCTGTCTGCACGGGCCTGTTCACTGACTGGCGGACTGTCACATTGGGCGCGATTCGCTCGACAGGGCGCAAGACATCGGTCTCGATGGGACCCTTGCCATCGATGGGCATACCCAGGGCGTTGACCACTCGCCCGACGAGAGCGTCGCCAACGGGAACGGAGGCGATGCGGCCTGTTTGACGGACCTCATCCCCCTGCTCTATGTCGGTGTAGTCGCCCAGAATGATGATGCCGACCTGACCATGCTCCAGGTTCAGC
>DATKWG010000252.1:0-4851 GCA_035529675.1 Anaerolineae bacterium | reverse complement strand
AAGACCCCCTCGTTGACACCACCTGGCGTGCCCTGTAGGTGACCCGGACTGATGGGCCTCACATCGGTCAGCCGTTCAAGGTCCAAGGCAGTCCAAGGAAGCAGACTATTGTCTTCTGGACGCTTGACCAAGAACCTCTTGCCAGGTTGTAGGGAATTCGCCCAGCGTATAGGCATACGAAGGGGTTCTGACTCGTTGTTGAGGCGCCACGAGGGCTCCACTAGCTTGCCGCACGAGTCTCTGAAAACGATCCAGCCTCGGGCCTCTCTTACTCGTTCGCGCACCAGGCCAATTCGTGTCATGCAGCGAGGCAGCGGGCGGTTGACTGCCTGTAGGTGAAGCACATGGAAGGGCTTGTTCACTCCTCTGAGAACCATGTGCTGTGGGTTGCCTTGGCACCATAGTCTGACAACTAGATCCGGTTCCTTGAGAACGTCAAAGTACAGAGTGAACAGACCTCCTATGATAGCGCCAAACAGGATCTCGAACAGGAGCGTGGGAAAGCCCGGGATGCACAACTTGACTCTTTCCAGGACGAATGCCACGACCACTAGCACCAGTGTGACCCCTACCCACTTCCACCCCAGGATTCTAGCTTTCATTTGGAGACGTCCTCCCCGTACTGCTCTTCAGCAGTACGCACATATCTGCCCCCTATGCCTTGTCTGACTGTCCCGACAGATCGCAGCGTCTCTGGAGATCGACCACGCTCTCCCCTTCATTCCCATGTCTGGCCAACACACACAGTCTACACGATACATAACTCCTGGTCAAGCGCGCGGCCAGGCGGGTCCTCTGCGACCATGAAAAAAAGCCTCCCTCATCATGAGAGAGGCCCAATCATCATGGCGGCGACTAGATTTGAACTAGTGACCAAGGGCTTATGAGTCCCCTGCTCTGCCACTGAGCTACGCCGCCCAAACAATAGTAGCGGGGACAGGATTCGAACCTGTGACCTTTGGGTTATGAGCCCAACGAGCTGCCTCTGCTCCACCCCGCATCGACGATAAAGATTATACCGCGAAGGGTCACCCTAGTCAAATCCCCAGATGAGCCGCTGCCAGGCTCTCCAGTTGTCGCTCCGAAAGAGAGCATCTTGACCGGCGGCGGCTGGTGTTGCGGTTGGGGAGGCCCGCCGCGTGGGGCTTTCCAGCGGACTGGGGGTGAAGGTTGCCACTATGACCCTCACCAGGTCATCCGAGACCTGCCCAGCGTCACGAAGTGCCTCTTCGGCCCAGGCAGCCGACTGCCTGCGACGGACCTCCTCTTCGAGCTCCTCCCGCTGGCGGACCATCTCGGCGACCTCGACCTGCAGTCTGTCGCGCCACTTACTCAGGCGGTAGGCATCGAGTGACTTTCCCGCGAAGGCAACCACGAAGAACAGCGCGAGAGTCGAGGATAGGATGCCGGCGATCTGGGCGGCACTGACTGGCCTGGACGGCCTGGACTCGCTCATTCTCGACCTCCGGTGCCGATAGTACGCCAATCCTGGCCTGGAGTCAACAACGCGACGCCACCGCGCCCGACTTGTGGTATAATGTGGCCGCCCAGGCCACCGAGTGCGTAGGAGAGTGGGCATCCATGCGAGTGCTCGAGTCGATTGAATCGGACTTCCCCAGGCACGAGGCGTGGGACGAGCTTGTTGCTCGGGACCCGAGGGGGCATCTGCTGCAGACGTGGGCTTGGGGCGAGCTGAAGCGAGCCTTTGGGTGGATTCCGGTTCGCCTGGCGGTGGAGCGAGACGGCGTGCTGCTGGCTGGCGCTCAGGTACTCTATCGCAGGCTTGGCCCTCTCAGCTTGGGCTACATCCCCAAGGGGCCCGTCGTCGCTCGGAAGGACGTGCAGCAAACAAACAGTTTCCGAGCCCTCAACGCACTCTGGGAAGCCATACATTGCCGGTCTCGTCGCATGCGAGCCATTTCGCTCAAGGTGGAGCCAGAATGGTATGAGGAAGAGACCTCCCCACATGATCGCCTCCTGGCCCAGGGCTTGCGTCCCAGCAAGGAGTGCATCCAACCCCGCCGGACGATCATTGTTGACCTGAGGCCCGACGAGGAGCAACTTTTGGCGGGGATGAAGTCGAAATGGCGCTACAACATCCGCCTGTCGGTGCGCAAGGGCGTCATCGTGCGCGAGGGTACTACCGGGGATATGGCCACCTTCTATGACCTGATGCGCATAACCGGCGAGCGTAACGGGTTCGGCATACACAGTCGGAACTACTATCGGCGTGCTCTGGAGCTCTTTGCGCCATCGGGACGAGCAGTCCTCTATATGGCCTACTATCGTGACCTTCCACTGGCAGGGTTGATTGCCTATGCTTTCAACCGCCAATCCTGGTACATGTACGGCGCATCGTCAAACGAACACCGCGAACTGATGCCCAATCATCAGTTGCAGTGGCGAGCAATGCAGTGGGCCAAGTCGAAGGGGAGCACGCAATACGATCTGTGGGGCATTCCAGACACCAAAACCGATTCCCCCACTGCTTCTCTTGCGGGGGTGCAACGCTTCAAGGAGGGTTTTGGCGGGAGGGTGGTCCGCTACGCGGGAGCCTACGACTATGTCTATTCCCCACCCCTATACTGGGTGATGAGAAAAGCCTGGAACTATGGCCGCAGGTTGCCTGGAATCGGCGCTGAGACCGCGAGTTCGACATGAGGGTGTTCGGCCTCATGTCCCGAGGGCGATCGTGCCAGGAGACACGCATCGGGAGGGCATGACCTCAACTCCGGCCAACCCAAAGAAGCCTCACACTGGGGGGGATGGATCATCCTCGGCCCATCCCCCGGTTTCGACTCTCTCTTCGTCCATGCAAGCTGGCTCGGACCTGCAAGAACTGTGATGGCTAGAGCCCCTTCTTTCCCATGTAGACGATAAAGTCGGCGATGCGACACGAGTAGGCCCACTCATTGTCGTACCAACTGACCACCTTGACCAGGTTGTCGCCGACGACCATGCAGGAATCAGCGTCGATGATGCTCGAGCGCGTATCGCCCTTAAAGTCCATGGAGACCAAGGGTTCATAGCAGACTCCCAGGATCCCCTTCATTGGACCAGCCGCGGCGGCATCAAAGGCGGCCAACAGGGCTTCTTTGGTGCAGGGCTTTTCCAGCTCGGCGACAAAATCAACGATGGAGACCGTCGGCGTGGGGACGCGCATGGCCATGCCATCGAACTTGCCCTCGAGCGACGGGATCACCAGGGCCAGGGCCCTGGCCGCGCCCGTGGTGGTGGGGATGATATTCAGCGCCGCATGGCGCGCACGACGCGGATCTCTGTGGGGCAGATCGACGAGGCGCTGATCGGAGGTGTAGGAGTGGACAGTGGTCATGAGCCCCTTGACGATGCCCCAGTTGTCATTGACAACCTTGGCTGCCGGCGCCAGGCAGTTGGTGGTGCACGACGCCTCGGATATGATGTGGTGCTTGGCTGGATCGTAGGCATCCTCGTTCACCCCAATGACGATGGTGATGTCCTCGCCCTTGGCCGGCGCGCTGATGATAACCTTCTTTGCCCCGGCCTTCAGATGGAGACCAGCCTTTTCCCCAGTCGTAAAGACCCCCGTAGACTCGACCACCACCTCCACGCCCAACTCGCCCCAGGGGATCTCTGAGGGGTCACGCTTGGCAAAGAACTTGCTCTCCCTGCCGTTCACGATCAGGCTATCCTCGGTAGTTTCGACCGTGCCCTCGAAGGCACCGTACACCGAGTCATGGCGAAGGAGAAGCGCAAAACTCTGGGGCGGAAACAGGTCATTGATACCAACAACCTCGATGCTGTCCCAGTAGCTGTCTACCATGGCCTTGAATGCCTGTCGTCCGATCCGACCGAATCCGTTGATGCCGACCTTGATTGCCATTCTGAGCTCCTTTCGTAGTTCGCAAGATTGTATCCAACGCGGAATAGGACATCATCAGTGGCCAGCCGCACGTTCGGCCCGAGCCGAATGCCGCTGGCGGGCCTCAGTCGCGCCGCGAGCCGAATGGTAGAGACCCATTAGGCCGCCGGCCAGCTTCGCTGGGTCATGGCGCCAGGGAAGGTTTCTATCCACGAGATCCTCCACTACCACACTACAGTCATCCACGATGGCAAAGCGTGGCTCGACCATCTTACTGCCTGAACCGGGAGGCAACTGGCAGTCAGTAGTCGAATTGGCCATCATATAGTGGAAAACACTCGATCCCACATGCTCCAGCAAGGCATGTACGTGGTCGCCTGCATCATATCCGTCGGTCTCGCCGGGCTGTGTGGCCACGTTGCGGACATATACCTTGAGTGCAGGAGAGGCTCTGATAGCCTTGCTGATGTCGGAAATCAGCAGATTGGGCAGGATGCTGGTGTACAAACTGCCCGGGCCCGCCACGATAATGTCTGCGTCCAATATGGCTCTCGTCGCTTCTGGGTATCCCCTCACATCGGTTGGCTCAAGATACACTCTCTCGACAAAGCCCCCTGCTTTGGCGATGCTGGACTGTCCACGGATCAGATACGGGTCTGCATTTGGGTTCGTGCGGCTATGGACCTCAGCACACAGCATTACGTTTTCCAGAGAAGAGGGGAGGATTCGCCCGCGCACGGCCAGAACGCGTCCTGCCTCACTGATGGCCTTCGCGAAATCGCCGGTGACCGCGGTCATCGCGGCGATGAACAGATTGCCAAACGTGTGTCCATCCAGGCCTGTGCCCTGCCCAAAGCGATACTGGAAGAGCTGAGTCATCAGGGGCTCGGCCTCGGCAAGCGCGGCAATGCAGTTGCGCAGGTCACCGGGAGGGAGCAGCCCCATCTCTCTGCGAAGCACTCCCGAACTTCCGCCATCATCGGCAACAGTGACAATGGCGGTCAGGTTGC
>DATKWG010000251.1:0-6433 GCA_035529675.1 Anaerolineae bacterium | reverse complement strand
GTTGATGTCTTCCGCGAAGAGACAGAATAGGAGCCGGATGAGAAAGTGTGCGATGGCTTGGGAGTCATTGCCGTAGGCTCGCAACAGGGCAGCTAGGTGTGCGAACTGCGAAGCGGCTTGCTGCGTGACCTGATCCGGGGTCTGTTCCGAGCGGAAGTAGTCAGGGTTCTGAAAAACGGCCCGCATGCTATCCAGCCTGGTCGGGTCCAGCAGAGCATCCAGCGTCAACACGATTTTGCGTTTGACCGTATTGGTGAAGTTCGTGTGGATGACGATCTGATCCATGTCAGAGACGATCAACAGCGGCGGGTTCTCCAGCGATTCGCGATACTTTAGGAGCTGGTTGTAAGCGGCGTCGAGGTTGGCGTGCTTCCCCTTGTACTCCCAGGCGAAGCAGCCCCGCTTCCAGACGTCGGCCCAACCTTCGCCTCCACCAAGTTTGCTAGCCCCTGCTTCGAAGGTGTACCAGGTGCCAGCGGGATCGGCCTCGACGGGTGGGGGCTCCCCCACCAGGCGACAGAGGTCATTGAAGTGGGACTGCGAAGCCGATGTCTCCTTCAGGGTAATCTTGCGCCACTTGGAAACAAACTCTTGAGGTGATAGGGTCACTGGCACTCTTCGTACCTTTGTCGGTTGCTGGTGCCTAGCGCATCATCATGCGGCAGGGACGCACCAAGCATGTGGTCCCGCCGTCTGTCCAGGTTGTCGCCGTAGGAGAGGGTGTTCTCAGGCATAGCGTCTGCCCAGCCTTCCGGGTGATGCGACTAGCTGGGAGGGGAGCAGTGTTGTAGGGCATTGCACAGACATTATAGCGTAACTCTTGTCGCTCCTCAAGCAACCAGTTCCTCAGCGCCTCTCCCGTGAGAGGAGCCTGCCGAAGCGCTGGAGTTGGGCACCCAAGGGGGCTAGGGCGGGCGCGGAGCTGGCGAAACTCAGCCGTGACCCCCCTTCGGGTGTATACTCACTATAGGTCGCCGATATAGCAGGTACACCATAGGAGGGGCAACATGGCCACTGAGATGACCGTCAGAGCACCACGAGGGCTTGCCCGGAGTTTCGACGCAGCCGTGCTGATGGAGGAGTGGCGAGAGGACATGCGCTCCAGGGTCGAGGCGGGCGAGATGGCTCGCGATACGGCCATCACCTACGGCCGGGGCAGGGCCAAGTTCTGGACCTGGTTCCAGGGCCAGGATGCCTATAAGAGCGTGGGGCCTCGGGCGATCCGCTCCTGGT
Source organism: Anaerolineae bacterium (assembly GCA_035529675.1). GTDB lineage: Bacteria > Chloroflexota > Anaerolineae > UBA1429 > UBA1429 > DATKWG01. The sequence goes on along the minus strand of DATKWG010000251.1, from coordinate 5,200 downwards.
TTGCTCACATGCGCAACTCGGGCCACAAGCCCAACGGGATCGCCACCCACTACGCCGGGGTGCGAGCCTTCTTTGCCTGGGCGGTGGCCGAGCGGGGCCTGGCCTACAACCCATGCGCTACTGTCAAAAGCAAGGGGGGCGGCAAGCGCCACAAGCGCGACCCCTTGAGCGATGCTGAGGTCTTGCGCGTTCTGGCCCAGCCCGACACCTCGACACCAGCGGGCAAGAGGGCCAGGGCGATGCTCTGTCTCATGGTCTACACCGGGGTGCGCACCATAGAGGTGCAACGGGCCAGGGTGGGCGACCTGCGCTCAAACGGCAAGCTGAAGCTCTACGCGCACGGGAAAGGCCACGATGAGGCCGATGAGGCCGTGTACCTGGTTCACCCGGACGTAGTAGATGCGATGTACGACTGGCTGGCTGTTCATCCCAGGGGAGACGACCTCGATGCGCCCCTTTTTTGTGGGCTTGGCAACCGGAACCGTGGCGGGGCGCTCACCACGTCTTGGATTCGGTACATGGTCAAAGACCTTTACTGCCAGGCGGGCATCCGCGACCCACGCAAGACGACCGACAGTCTACGCCACGCGCTGGTGACCAACCTGATCCGCCACAAGGTGCCAGCGGTCAAGATCATGACCGTGACTAGGCACAAGAGCCTGGACACCATCCTCACCTATGCCCACGAGCTGGACAGAGACACCGACCCAGCAGAGGCATATGTGGACTATGCCAACGGGGGGGCGTGATGCCGCTGGTCGAGTGCAGCCAGTGTGGGAAGAAGTATTGGGGGACTTACCTCACGTGCCCTCATTGCGGACGGCAACTGGGAGGAGGTGGCAATGGGTGTACACTGTGGTTTGTGAGACTCCTCTTGCTGCTTGTAGGCGGTGCGCTGGTTCTGGGGCTGTTGGTCGTTGTCGCCTCTTGCCTCAGTATGTGCGTGGGTGGCCACTGACAAGGGGGTATCGTGAGGCGCTTTCGGCGTTGGCAGTGGCCACATGCCCGATCGTGGCGCCAGGTCTACGCGGTGATCATCGGCCTCCTGTTGGGCTTTCTGGCCCTGGCCTACGCCCTCGACTGGCTGAAGCAGGCGCTCGGCAGGTGGCCGCAAGAAACCTGCCAGGTGCGCAAGAAGGCCCGCAAGCGACGGCGGGGCCGGGTTCTTCGATACCCGTAGCGACCGCGACTTGACCAGCATCTTGACGACACGTGGTCTCGAACTGCATACTGCGCGCACTGCTTCGTCGCCAAGTGAGAGTGGCGAGGGCCGTCGAGGGACCCCTCATGGCCAAGGTTGAACTAGGAAGGAATGGTAATGGCCAGGGCAAGGCTCGTAGTGATCTGCCTTCTGGCTTCCTGTCTCACCCTGAGCGGCGCCGAACGGGGACTTGCCTCTCCCCAGAATGGTCGCCCGGCTAACACCGAACCGGTTCCCGTCACCTTCCCCCTCCTTCCCTACGTGAGTGATGGAGACATCTGGCTGGTGAGTCTGGACGGAGTCGCGCGCTGGCGGGTGACCGAGGGGGGACGTGCGTGGGCACCGACGCTGTCTCCCACCGGAAGGAGACTGGCCTACTGGCTCATGCCTGACTTTGGGCCTACGACCAGCGAGCATGACGCCGGATTGTGGGTGCTCGACACGGGTGACGCCCGACGCCATCTCCTGGCTCGTGGCCCAGGGCCATACGGCGTGCCCTCCTGGTCGCCCGAGGGTCAGCGACTGGCCTGGATTTCGGGCAACCAGTTGATGGTCGCCGATCTTGAAGGGCGAGCACGTGTCCTTGCGGTCGTTGAGGCGCAGAGCACCAGACGACCCCAGGTTGTGTGGAGCCCCGACGGACGGCATCTGGTCTGTGCTTTGATCAGCGATGGCATTCGAGGCCTATGGTCCATAGAGGTGGTCACCGGAAGACACCGCCTTCTGGCGGTTCTCTCACCCGATGGCCCGGTAGCCTACGCTCTCTCTCCAGAAGGTACGTTGGCTCTTGCCCAGGGCGGGACAGTGCGCTTGCTTTCCGACTTGAGCCAGGGCGCTGAGGTCGTAACAGTGCTGGGCGTGGTGGGCTTGCCTGGAGTCATTACTCAGCTTGGCTGGTCAAAAGATGGGTTGCGACTTGCGCTGTTGGGCGGGGACGGCCACGTCTATGTGGCCAAGCCCCAAGACGGAAGCTGCCGTCGCCTCTCCGGGTTGTCCGGCTTTTGCACGCGGGTGCGTTGGCTCGATGATGGAACGCTGGCTTGCTGGGGCCTCCAACGCGGGTCTCGAAGTCAGGCTCTCCTTCTGGTCTCAAGTGCGTCCCAAGAGGTCTTGCTCCTTTCTCCTCGCCAGACTTTGCGCGCACGACCCTCTATGGAGCGCATCTCAGGAGGCGCTCACAGTGCCGACGCACCGTACGATTGGTACCGCTATCAGGGAGAATGGGACAGTGGAGCGATGGCCCACAGCAACTGCGGGCCCACCTCAGTAGCCATGGCCATCCAGTTCGCCCGTGACAACCTGTGGGTTCCCATCGCCGCGATCCGCGACTATATCGGGGGATCCGGCTGGACATACCCGATCCAGTTGCAGTGGGCTCTGGACGAATGGCAGGTGCCCAACCAGCGGCTCCACTCCATGCAGGAGATCCACGATGCCATCGACCTGCGGGGGAGCATCGTCCTGGTACACCTGTGGATGTCTTGGATCACCCCAGGCACAGACTATGAGCTCGCCTATTCCGACCCGGGGCATAGCTATGGGCGCTACTACGCCTTCGACCAGAGCCACTGGGTAGTGATGAAGGGGTTTTCCTCCGACGGTCTCTGGGCCATCTGCCACGATCCCAACGTGTGGGATGGCAACGGTGTCTATTGGTACATGGGAGACATTCCCAAGGGCAAGGATCGCTACTATCGCTACGAGGAGCTTGCCGGCGCCATCGGAGCCTATGACTACCAAGCTATCGAGGTCTACGCCCCCGACAGCCCTACAGAGACGCCCACTCACACGCCCACTTGGACCGGCACTCCCCAGCCAACCACACCCACGCCCAGCCAGACGCCAACGCTCACCCCAGCCCACACCCATACTCCCACACCCACCCTGCCTCTTGGCTTGGAGTTGGTTCGCAATGGCGGCTTTGAACAGGAGGGCGCCTGGATCTACCCTCTGACTCCTGCCAGGGCACGTCGGAACAACGGCCTGTCCCATGGCGGCGCGTGGTCGGCGTTGCTGGGCCTGCCCCCGGGGGAAACAGACGTCTATTCCTATTCCACGGTTATCAGCACATCTCGGTCCCGGCCGATGCCGCGAGGATATCGGTGTCCTTCTGGTACCTTCCCGGCACGGAAGAGCTGGTGGCACCCTCGGCCGAGAGCGTTCTCTGGGAAGGTTATGCACCGCTGGGAGCCAACCGGAACCAAGCCAGTCCTGGAGCAGCCGATCCGAATCTATGGAGCACCTATGATTGGCAGCGGGTGCTGATTCTCAACGCGGGCTACCGCCTGGAGGAGACCCTCCTGACTACCTGCGAAGACGGAGAGGATTGGCGGCACTTCTCCGTCGATCTGGATGGCTATGCGGGAAGAGACATCGTGCTCTACTTCGAGGTCTTGAACAGTGGGATAGGGGGAAAGGTTACCTGGATGTACGTGGACGATGTCGTCGTGCGCGTGCCGGGGGCGTGGGCTCAGTGGCTGCCCCTGATCATGCGCTGGGAGCAAGGATCCTGACCGTGCCCTGCACCAGGGGCGACCCAGAGAAGAGACACGACACCTCAGGCAGTCCGCGATGTGATCATGCGGTGGGCCAGGCAGGCCGGCGCTCAGGACACTACTCCCCATGGCTTGCGCAGGAGCTTTGTGTCGGACTTGCTCGACGCTGACATGGACATCGCCACGGTTGCCAAGATGGCTGGCCACAGCAGCGTGGCCACGCCGCCCGATACGATAGGCGCGAGGAGGCCGCGAAGAAGCGGGCGGCGCGAGTCCTGCACGTGCAGTACTGTGGTGGCGACGGGGAGTAGGAATGTGATGCGCCCCTTCCATCGATGCCTGGGTAGACGCGACAGGTGACACTTGGCTTGCAGTCTGGACTTGCTGGGTGGAGGCATATGGCGCCAAGGAAACCCGGTTCCGAGCCAAACGTCGGAAGGACCTCACGCGGCCGCCTTTTGGCGCCCGGCGGGCACTGAGGAGCAGCAAGCGTCGTAAGGCGTCTCTGGTGGAACGAACAGCTAGAGTTGCTGGCACCACAGTGCCTTCTTGCACCAAAGGGCTTAGCAGGGCGCGCAGGGCGGGGAGCCAGGGCGTTGGCCGTGTCCAGCCAAATGATAACGTCACCGGAGGGGGTTGTTCTATCAAATGAAAACGTCACTGGGCAGCCTCCTCCTTTCTATGCGACTGCAGCAACACGCAGGGTCTGATACACGTCCTCGGTCACCCCGGAGGTAGCATTCGGCAGCATGAAGATTCGGTGAAGGGGGTCGTAGATCTCGCGTTTCAGTTGGCGGGGGTTGATCATCTGCTTGAGGAGTCCGATCTCCTCTTGCCCTTCCTTTGAGATTCCCCCGGCGGAGCATAGGCGATCGAAAGGAGTCTGGGCAGTGTCGAAGCGGCGTCGCACTCGTGTGATCTGGCCTCCCTCACGGATGACAGTCTTCTCAGCCAGGCGCATCAGTGGCTGGAACAGACTGTAATAGAGCCACATCTGGTCATACAGTGCGTTGAGGGCCTGGGTTTGAGCCACGGTGTCAAGTCGCTCATGACCGACGCGGAGCGGGCCCGTACCAAGGTATCGTTCTTCTGCTCAACGAAGCGATTGTCATTCTTCCGTAGGACTATCGGTTTGTCTGCCAGGGACGACTACGCGTGAGTTTGGCCCCTTTGAGTTTCTGACGGAAGTAGCGCTGCAGATGGTAATTGAGGAGCGCGGCTTCGCCGCGTCTTCGATCTGAACCGTTGTCGGGATGGATCTCGACGACTGCAAAGGGGAGCCGAGCCATGATGCGCTCGAAGGCGTCGTGCATGACCAGGTAACTGCGTCCCAACACGGCCACTCGCTCGCTCCATCCGGTGGTCACGTCGATCATCTGGAGAGTGTGCAGGTATTCCCCGGAACTGGACGGGCCGCAATGGTGAACAAGATCCACTTCAAAGTGCCCCGGCTCCCCTTCATCCCAGGGGATGCGCCTCATGGGAATGTCGCGGGTCAACCGAT
>DATKWG010000250.1:0-5903 GCA_035529675.1 Anaerolineae bacterium | reverse complement strand
GTTCCCTGCCCCATCGTCCCTTGGCTGCATTGTGCGCCTTTGCGGCGTTGTGTCAAGCTTGGCGAAGAAGGCCACGAAGTGCCTCCTACGAAGCGGGCCCGGGCTACGCAGCTTCCAGTGGTGCAGCCAAAACAGCCATTCCGTCGGCAAGTAGCCGCAGACACAGTCTCTTAGACGCCGGCTTCAGGTGGCGCCACCCGTTGGCCCACGCTATGCCGGGCCCCAACATGGCGCTCAGTGAGCGAACGCCCCGCCAGCACCGTCATTGACAAATCGAGGCCGATATGATAGAGTAGCTTACGAACATCCGGCGACTCAGGTAGTCGGTTCACAGTTGACCATGAGCATCTTGACTACTCGGGTGTGCGGCCTGGCGCACGCTTTTTCTGTCGAGAGCAACGGATGGCAATAGGCGAGCTGGGTGGCCTCGCCAGACTAGGGGAGAGTATTCACAGCCACTTGGGGATTCGGATGCCAATGTCGTCAGACGAAATCCAACCGAAAAAGGGGCGCACAGTCTGCCAACAGGCAAGGTTGCCAGGAGGAGCACTCATGTCTATCTATATCGTGTTGCGCCTTTCGATCATGCTCGCCTTCGCGATCCTGGGGTGGGAACTGGCCCTGGAGCTTTCAAAGAGAGTTCCCCCCGAGGCCATTCCCATTGCCAGGGGCTATTATCTCTTCATCATGGCTTTGATTGGGGCGGCTGTCGGATTCATCTCTGCGCCCCATCTGACACTCGCGCCATATCGCGCCTTGCGCAGGAAACTCCGTGAGGTGCCCGCGCGCTCGCTGGTCATGGGCATCATCGGGCTGGTGGTCGGCTTGATCATTGCCGCCCTATTGGCCCTGCCCTTGTCGTTGCTGCCCGGAATCCTGGGGCAAGCGTTGCCCTTTGTCACTGCGGTCGCCCTTGGCCTGCTCGGTGCAGCCGTCACCATCATGCGCGACAGGGAGATCTCTTCCGTCCTGGGGCTGTTCGTGGCCCGAGACGCCGTCAGGCGAAAGCCCTTGGCCGTATTGCTAGACACAAGCGCGATCATCGATGGCCGAATAGCCGACATCTCCCGCACCGGCTTCATGCCCGGTATCATGATCGTGCCGCGCTTCGTTCTGAACGAGTTACAGCACATCGCCGACTCGGCAAATGAACTGCGGCGGAATCGGGGGCGCCGAGGTCTAGAGATCCTGGGCACGCTCCAGAAAGATGAGAGCGTGTCTCTTGAGATATCAGAAGCCGATGTGCCCAATGCCTACGGGGTAGACGGCAAGCTGGTGATGCTCGCTCAGGAGTTAGACTGTCCCATTCTCACCAATGACTACAATCTCAACCGCGTCGCTGCCCTGCAGGGCATCCCGATCCTCAATATCAATGAGCTGGCCAATGCGGTCAAGGCTGTCGTGTTGCCCGGGGAAATGCTCGGAGTGCAGATCGTTCAGGAGGGCAAGGAGCCTGGCCAGGGGGTTGGCTACCTGGACGATGGTACCATGGTGGTCGTCGAAAACGGCAGGCGCCACATCAGATCAGACGTCGAGATCGAGGTCACTCGGGTGCTGCAGACCGTTGCCGGCCGCATGATCTTTGGCCGCCTTCTATCAGACCGGCGTTGAGCGGCGCCCCAAGACGCGTCTCCCCTTCTCTCTTCCATCCATGAGCTTGCGCCAGAGGCATAGAGCAATGACTCTCCGACTGTACAACTCTTTGACGCGACAGAAGGAAGCCTTCGTTCCCCTCCGCGAGGGACGCGTGCATATGTACGTGTGCGGTCCCACGGTTCACAATGATGCGCATCTGGGCCATGGAAAGACCTACGTCAATTTTGACACCGTGGTTCGCTATCTTCGCTACCTGGGGTATCAGGTGCTCTACGTTCAGAACATCACCGACGTGGGTCACCTGCTGGACACCGGCGAAGACCGCATGATCAAGGGCGCCAAGCGCGAGCGCGTGCATCCGCTGCAACTCGCCGAGACTTATGCGCGCCGCTACTTCCGCGACATGGACCGTCTGAAGGTGACCCGCCCGGATATCTCACCCCGAGCTTCTGGCCACATTCCCGAGATGATCGATCTGGTCGCAGAGCTACTGGCCAACGGTTTCGCCTACGAGGTCAATGGCTCTGTCTACTTCTCCGTCTCAAAGTTCGAGGGCTATGGCAAGTTGTCCGGGCGGCGCACCGAAGACGCGCGCAGCGGGCACCGCATCGCGGTCTTGGAGGAGAAGCGCGATCCGGCGGATTTTGCCCTCTGGAAGCGGGCCCAGGCTGAGCACATCCTGCGGTGGAACAGTCCCTGGGGAGAGGGGTTCCCTGGGTGGCACCTCGAGTGCTCGGCCATGGCCACCAAGTACCTGGGGCAACCTTTCGACATCCATGGCGGCGGCGTGGAAAACAAGTTCCCCCACCACGAGTGCGAGATCGCTCAGGCCGAGGCAGCCCGGGGCAAGCCCTTTGTGCGCTACTGGCTGCACAATGGCATGCTCATGACCAGTGGCGAAGAGATGCACAAATCGCTGGGCAACTTTGTCACCCTTGAGCAGGCCTTTGAGCGCTGGGACCCGATGGTCATCCGGTTCTTTGTTCTGCTCAGCCACTATCGCGGGCCGACCGACTTTACGGAGGAGGCAGTTGACGCAGCGGGCAGGGGCCTCGACCGACTGCTCACCACCTTCCGGCATGTGCGCCGGCGCCTGAGCGGCGGCGCCCCCGAGGGAGAAGCGTCGCAGGGAACCCTCGCCCTGCTGGAGGGCCCACGCAGCCAGTTCGAGGAGAGCATGAATGACGACTTTGGCACACCTGGAGCCATCGCCGCGCTCTTTGAGCTGAACCGGCAGATCAACGCCCGCCTCAATGGACCGGAACCGCTATCGCTTGGCGATCTCCGGGCGATCGATTCTCTCTACCGGAGGTTGGCTGGCGACGTGCTGGGCGTGTTGCCCGACGACCTGGGCCAGCAACTCGGGGCGGGTCTTTCGGCCGACCTGATCGAGGTGCTGATCGACACCCGGGCTAGACTTCGCCAGAGCAAGCAGTGGGCGCTCACCGATCGAATCCGCGACCAGCTAGAGATCCTGGGCATACAGTTGCAGGACAGGCCCGAGGGCACAAGCTGGACGCTGGACGCGACGGCGCACTGAATGAGAGGATGCGTGGAGGCCCTTGCCGGGCGCAACTCGGTGCGAGAGGCGCTTGCTGCCGGGCGGCGAACCGTGCACAGAGTGGTGATGGGCGAAGGTGTCAGACAGACGGGGATCATCTTCGACATCCTGCGACTCTGTCGCGAGATGAACGTCACCGTCGTCCGGGCCGAGCGCAAGGTGTTGGATAGCCTGAGCGCAAGCCTCGTGCACCAGTCCGTGGTAGCCCAGGTCTCGTCCTATCCTTACGTCGAACTCCCCACTCTGATGGCCGTCTCCCGACGGCGCGACGAGCCCCCTTTCCTGGTGGCTCTGGATTCGCTGCAAGATCCTCAGAACGTGGGATCCCTCCTTCGCACTGCCGAAGCCGTGGGCGTGCACGGAGTCATCATTCCCACCCGCCGCTCGGTGGGCATCACTCCGGCCGTGAGCCGCGCCTCGGCGGGGGCAGTCGAGCATCTGTGCATAGCTCGGGTGACTAACCTGGCGCGCGCCCTGGATGAGCTCAAGGCCCAGGGGGTCTGGGTGGTGGGTGTGGAGGATCTTCCCGAGGCGCAGGACTACCGTGAGGTTTCACTGGACATGCCCCTGGTGCTGGTGGTGGGCAGTGAGGGGCGGGGCATGAGGCGCTTGACCGCCGAAACGTGCGATCTGCTGGTGCGCATTCCCATGCGGGGACGCATCGGTTCGCTCAACGTCTCGGTGGCAGGATCGATCGTGCTGTATGCGGCCTGGAGCGGCAGGGCCGTCCCAGCGGACAAGTAGCCAATCCAGGCGCCCGGAGAAGGATGTGCTGCGCGTGGGCCAATTCATCAGCCAGGAGATCACCGTCCTCTTTGCCGCCAAGCCGGGCCCGCCCACGGCCTTTGTCTGGAATGGGGTAGAGTACACCATCGCCAGGGTGAGGGATGCGCAGAGACGCCTGGATTTCCGCAAGCCCTGGTTCTCCAGAAGGCATCGCGACTACTATGTGGTGGAGACCGAGGCCGGCGGTATCTTTGAGATCTATTTCCAGCGGGGGCCGGGCCGCAGATACTGGGTGCTCTACAAGAAGCTGGAGGAGTAGACTCAGGGCGGCGGCTTCCGTTTTGACCACCATGCCCCTGGCGGTATAATAGGTGCGCAGTCAGCCGACGTAGCTCAAGGGCAGAGCAGCGGTTTTGTAAACCGCCGGTTGTGGGTTCGATTCCCTCCGTCGGCTTTGGCGTCTACCCTTTGTCGCCATAGCAACGCTTCGCCACCTCCCCCCCGCTCGCATCATACAGGTATCCGCAATCCCCCTTGTTGGCCCAGATGGCGCTGCCCCTCCCAAAGCTCAATCCGCCCGATTCGGGATGATGCTCGTTGGTATACACCCGGCAGGTCTGTCCCGGCCCCAGGGTGAAATCGGGAAAGAAAAAGTCCTGCCCAGGGTTGCCGGCATTGAGACGCCAACCCTTCAGGTTCACCGGTGCTCCGCCCTGGTTCACGATCTCGCAATACTCGTCGGGCTCACTGCTGCCCTTCTCCCCGTCGCAATGAATATGGCTGATCCTCACCTCCGCTGCCGAAGGTATCGGCGCGGTCGGCTCCTCGGTAGGCACGGGCGTGGCGCTTGGGACAGGCGTGCTCGTGGGCGTGGGCACCGGGGTATCCGTAAGAGTGGGGGCGAGTGTGTCGGTGGGTCTGAGAGTGTCGGTGGGCGCGGGCGTGTCCGTAGGCGTGGCGGTCTCACTGGGTCTGTGGGTAGGCGTGGCCGTGGGCACGGGCGTATGGGTCGGCGTCGGGGTGCGAGTGGGCCTGGGAGTGAATGTGGGCTTGGGGGTCAAGCCCGGTCGGACGGCGCGGGCCACCGCTCTTGCGACCACAGTCCCCTGAGATCCTCGCGGAGGTCCCTGCGACGGGCCGCATGAACCAAGCCAGACAGAGGCCAGGATGGTGGCCACTAGAGCCAGAAGCCCCATACGCCTTCGCCAGAGCCCTGCGCCACGGGCCACCCTTCCGGCCATAAGGGAGACAGCGGCATCTGGCATCGGTGCGCCTCTCCTCAACCCCATCCACGGACGCTCGACCTTGGCCCCAGCCCTGGTTACCAGTATATGTTGTTGTCGTTGAAGGGCAAGTCAAAGGCCACAGCCCGCCGCAATTTGACCACCGTTTGCACCGGTGTTATAATAGGCTATCTTCTGGGTAGGATAGCAGGCCCAGTCGGTGGAAGCAACGCCAGAACACTGGCAAGCGTGGGCAGGTACCCAAGTGGCCAAAGGGGACTGACTGTAAATCAGTTGGCTCAGCCTTCGGAGGTTCAAATCCTTCCCTGCCCACCAGACGGCGCCCGGCTCTGCCAGGTGAGGTGCCCACGTAGCTCAGACGGTAGAGCACGTTCTTGGTAAGGACGTGGTCATGGGTTCAAGTCCCATCGTGGGCTCCATCGTTGTCAGTGGTATGGCCTCTGTCCCGCGAGAGGGAACTTGTACGGGAGGTCCTGGGAGATGGCCAAAAAAGTATTCGAGCGCACCAAGCCCCACGTGAATGTGGGCACCATCGGGCATGTGGATCATGGCAAGACGACGCTTACCTCGGCGTTGACCAAGGTCCTGGCCATGAAGGGGCTGGCAGAGTTCATGGCCTTCGATCAGATCGACAATGCGCCGGAGGAAAAGGCGCGTGGCCTGACCATTTCGATCTCGCACGTGGAGTACGAGACCGAGAACCGCCACTATGCCCACGTAGACTGTCCTGGGCACGCGGACTATATCAAGAACATGATCACCGGTGCGGCGCAGAT
>DATKWG010000249.1:0-2945 GCA_035529675.1 Anaerolineae bacterium | reverse complement strand
AGGTACTTGCGCACCACACGATGTATGTCCTCTTTGGTGATGCTGGCGATGATGTCGGGATAGCGCAGCAGATAGTCCAGCCCCAGATCGTATTCCTCAATGGCCATCAAGAGACTGGCTATGCCCGCGTTCGTTTCCAGGTGCAGGGGTAGAGCGCCGGTCAGGTAGGTGCGGCTATCGTCCAGTTCCGTGTCACGAATCGGCTCGTCGCGGAGGTGCTCCAGCTCCTCCAGGATGGATGCAACGGCGCGGTCTACATTCCTCGGATTGACGCTGGCCACAATGCTCCACGGACGCGGTCCTGGAGATGAGCGCAGGCTGCTGGTCACATAGTAGGCCAGGCCCTGATCGTCGCGCACCCTCTCGCCCAAACGGCCCATCAGTCCCAGGCGGCCAAGCACAAGGTTGGCCATCATAGCCGGGTAGTAGTCGGGAGAAGGGCGGGCCATGCCGACCACGCCCCAGATCAGGTCAACCTGGGCCTTGGCCGGTATTGGCACCCGTTTGGTGATGATCTGTGGCGGCGTCTCGACAGTGGGAATAGTCCGCGGGTGGACAGAAGCTTCCACATGCCATCGCCCCAACGTGGCGGCGAGCTTGTCAATCGCGTGCTCTGCGCGAACCGCACCGACCAGGCTGATGATGAGGGTCTCGGGGTGATAGTAGGCCCTGTGGAAGCGCACCAGGTCTCCGACGGCAAGCGACGACACTGTCTCTCGAGTGCCTGCGGCAGGGCGCGAATAGGGATGGTCTGCCGGATACAAGGAGGCTATGAAGGCGCGGTTGGCGCAGTAGCCTGTATCCGTATCCAGGATGCCCAGACGGGTCAGGATCTGGCCACGGAGCTTTTCCAGCTCTTCGGGGGGAAACGCTGGCCGGGCGAGCATCTCGGCCAGCAAGCCGGCGAGCAGATCGAAATCCTCAGCGAGCGCTCGGCCAGCAAAGCTCGTGTCATCGTGACCGGAGGAGAACTCTAGCGAGGCGCCGACGTCATCTAGCGCAGCACTGATCTCTTGGAAGGTATGGCGGTCGGTGCCTCTTCTGAGCATGGACGCGGTCAGGCTGGCCAGTCCAGCAGTCGGATCCGTCTCGTGTGAGCTGCCAGCCTGAATACTCCCTTCGACGGCCACGGCTGCACTGGTGGGATTCTCGTGCACCAGCACGACCATGCCGTTGTCCAGCCTTCGCCGGGTGATGGTTTCGGGGTTTGTGGATGGCTTGTGTGGTAGTGACAAGTAGGCGAACATCCCTCGGTTGGGTGCGCTCCAATTCGGCGGCCCAGAGGGTTTTGTGGTTGGGCTCGAGCCCGGTTTGGTTGGCCGGAACGACCCCACGACGCGGTTATCCTCTGTCAGGTAGGTTTGGGCCACCCGCCTGATGTCATCAGGGGTCACTTGAGCAAGCTCCTGCAAGAGGGTGTCCATGCGTTCGTAGGTGTCTACCATGTCGAGAAAGCCCAGGGTCAGGGCCTGGCTGCTGACACTCTCGCTGCTGTAGGCGAACTGAGCCTGGGTTTGCCGTATGGCCACCGCGAGCTCGCGTTGCTGCACTGGTTCCTCTTGAAGCCTGTGGATTTCGGCCAGCAAGGCCCTTTCCACCTCTGACGGATCCCGCTCGTCTCTGACGGTCGCTCCGATGGAGAGAAGGAAGGGATCAAGGCTGGGGTGGTAGCTACTGCCGGCCGAGGCGGCGAGCCCGGTCTCCACCAATGCGCGGTAGAGGCGCGCGCTCCGCGCCTGGGAGCCGCCAAAAGCAAACATCGCCCTGCCTCCAGAGAGAACCGCGTCCAGCACCACCAATGGCAGGTAGTCTGGGTGAGAGACGGGCGGAGTGTGGTAAGAGATGTGCACCAAAGGTGCAGATCCCGGCATTCGCACGGTCACGCGCCGCTCACCGCGCTGAGAGGGCTCCGGGCTGACCGGCGTGGTCGGGAGATCAGCGGGGGGGAGGTCGGCGAAATAGCGCCTGATCAGATCGAGCTGGGCACCGGCACAAAAGTCTCCCACGGCGACAAGGAGGGCATTGTTGGGGGCATAGTATTGCCTGTAGTGAGCATACAACTGGTCGCGGGTTAGGTTGAGCAGGTCCGCTTGCCAACCGATCGTCTGATGATGGTACGGGTGAACTCGAAAGGCCGCCGCGCACACCTCCTCAGCCAGCACGTAGGGGGGTTCATTCTCGGATCCCTCCCGCTCGGCGATGACCACGGTACGCTCGGCTGCCACCTCGCGAGGATCAAAGTCAGCTCCCACCATGCGGTCGGCCTCAATCCGCAAGGAGAGCTCAGCGTGGTCGGCAGGCAGCGTCTCGTAGTAGGTGGTAAAGTCGCGGCTTGTCATGGCATTCAGGTAGCCCCCGTGGCGGTTGACGGCTCGCATGATGGCTCCCTTTGGGAAGCGACGCGATCCCTTGAACATCATGTGCTCCACCCAGTGAGAGATCCCTGTGCAGCCTCCCACTTCATTGCGGCTGCCCACCCGGTACCATATCCAGGTACTCACCACTGGGGCCACATGAGTCTCACGCAGGATGATCTTCAAGCCGTTGTCCAGGGACTCTTCAACCGTGGTTGGCTTCATGCTCGAGTGTCCTCCCGAGTCAAGCGGTGGCGATCAGAGGTCGATCGACCTGGGGAAGAAGCTTCGCATACTCCTGCACGCCCGGGTGCGAGTCCCTGGTGGCGCGGCTGGTCTCTCACGCCAGGCAATGGCGCCCACTCTCCCAGGGGAAGCTTCGAGGATGAGTATATCACGGCAGGGAAGGCGGCTGCAACTCGGCAGGAATGAAGGTATCGAAAAAGCGGCTCCGAATCTGACTGAAGGCGAATCGGCGGCGTGCTGCGTGGCTACTCCGGCTAGCACCGTGTAAACGAAAACAAGGGACGGATATGGACCGTGGTGTAGGGGCGATTCGCGAATCGCCCCTACTCGGGGACGGCCACCATC
>DATKWG010000248.1:0-3591 GCA_035529675.1 Anaerolineae bacterium | reverse complement strand
CAGGGGAATGCGGTCGATCCAGAGCAGGAACAACTTGGCCAACTGCGGATCGATGAGGAACCAGTTGTTGGCGTCGGTCAGATAGTCCCAGCCCACGTTCGTGATTCCCTTGCGCCGGATGAAGCTGTCGTGATAGTCCGCAACATCCACCCTGTTCATCGTGTTGACGATCGCGCTCGCCGTTTCCTCAAGCTCGGGTGGGTGTAGGATGAGGGTCGGGTTCACTTGCACAAGCTGCGCCCGATCATCCTTGAACTCCCGCATGAGCCGGCGCGTCTCTACCACGGCGTCGTAGCTCAGTGCCGAAGTGCCGTCGTTGCTCTGCGTGCTGGAGTTCGATGGAGAGTAGGGGTGCGCACCGCACAACTCGATGGCGTCGCCGCCCGCGTAGGTGGAGGTGTGTGCATTGTTGAAGACGCTGGCCGCGTGCTTCTCCCGCGTTCTCATGGCCGAAAGCGCCAGACCGCGAGGCCGACGATTGATGATGTTGTACTGGTCGTCGTCTACCAGTTTTCGCTCCACCTTGAACCCACGCGCATATTCCTCGTGCGTGTAGGTGGTCTTCCACAGTTGCTCCATGTCGTCGTATTCGATGACTCCCTTATATGCCTTCCAGTCACCGAAGCCGCCAATGCCCAGATCGAACTCCTGAGCCTTGGTGCTGGGAATGATGTTGAACAGTCCAGGAACCAACGATACTGCCGCTAGAGCGTCCCGCTGAACCTCAAAGATTCGTCTGAGTCCGGGCAGCAACAGTTCTGCCCATTGTTCTGAAATAGCCATTTCCTTTATCTCCTATTCGTTGCCAAACGTCGCGTCAGCAAACACAACGTAGGCCAACACATTTCCGTCGTCGTCCGTTTCGCTTTTGTCCACCAAGATCATCGCGCCATTTGTCATATCGGTGGCGCTTATGGTGTTGCAGTCGTAGGTGTCGATCTTCTTGCTGGCGCCCACCTCTGCCGTGCTGCTCGTCGCATCCATCGAACATTTCCATACCTGTTCGCGCGTGATGATGGCCACCTTGCCCACGGTCGTGCCCGCACTGACCTGCGCCGCCGTGAACGCTTCCTGCATGACGCCCAACACCTCAGTCGTGGTGCCCGTCACCTGAGTCACGTCCCCATCAGACGCCACGGTTACTAAATCTCCCACCTTGTGGGCAGCAGCCGCAGACAGCTTGAAGTCCCTGATGAGGGGCGTGGCGTTCGACCCGTCGAGCATGTACGCAAACTCAAATCCTCTTGATGCCATGATAACCCCCTACGTATTGCCGAACGTGGTATCAAGAAACGACACATAGGCTATGACAGTGCCGTCCTCGCCCGTTTCGGTATCTATCAAGACTATGTGTGCGGCGGTGCCGTCTGCATCAAGCGTGTTCTGGTCTGCAAGGCTCAAAGTCTTGGTATATCCCACAACAAGTGCTGTGCTGGTTGCATCCATCGAGCATCGCCAGACCTGATTCCGCGTGGCGATCGCAACCTTGGCCAGCGTGGTGCCTTCGGTTATGTCAGCAGTCCCAACGCTCTCTTGCAGGATGCCCAGAATCTCGTCATCGGGCTGATCTGCCAGGTCCAGCCAGCCGTCGGCTTCCATAGTCACCGCGTCGCCGGCCCAGTGCGCCAGTGTTGGCTCTCCCAGTTTGAAGTCCCGGATGAGCGGCGTAGCATTGCTGCCATCCAGCATGTATGCGAACTCAAACCCTCGTGTACTCATTGTCTCTACCTCTTCCCTTTTTGATATTCCTCTGCCGTGAGACCCATTTTGCCGGCGGCTTCCAACTCATCGGCGGTAAGCGTTGGCTTGCGTTCGCCAGTGCGTTCGCCGCCTCCAGCGCCAGCATCTAGGTCAGCTGCGCCCCGCCCTTTCAATACAAGCCGCTTGCCCGCGATTAACGCGGCCACGGCCTCGGTCGCTCCTTGCACGTCCCCATTGTCGCCAATGGTGACGCTACTCAGATCGGCCAACTGAAAGGCGTCCTCTGGATGCAATGCACCGGCTTTCGCCGCCTCCATTGCAAGGGCGGCGCGGATCGCCGTATCCTGCGCCCGCTGACGGGCCACGTCGCGTTCCTTCTCAGCATCGTCAGCGCGTTTTTGCACTTTCTCCAGTTCAGTCAGGCGCTCCTGATCGATCTCGTTGAGCCTAGCCTTGGCCGCCTTCAGATCCTCGTAGTCGGCGTACTTCTCATGCTCCCGACGCAATCTGTCGGAGACTATGGTGTTCAGCTCATCTTGTGTGAACGTCCGAATCCCCTCGGGCGGTTTCCCGTCGCCCTGCACGTCTTTGGGGTCCTTCTCTTCTGGCATTTCGCCTCCGTGTTTTGACCATGCACGTCACGTATTTATCGAACAAGCCGTCCCGATCGACTGGGATGCTCGCTGATCACAGTTATTGCCTCTTCCGGCGCATCGCAGAAAGAACAGCCCTTCTCGTCAGCCCCCGTGGGGCTGCGGATGGCCCAGGTGACGCCACACACATCGCAGCGGGCGTAGAGGTGCGTCACCGTCCTGGCCTGAGCAGCAGGCCCGTGGATGTCAGTCGGATACTCGGCCATCTTACGTCTCCAATATTTCCATCAACTCTTGCAATCTCACAATGTCCCTTTGCACGTTCTCACTATCCTGGCTCCGCATAATCTCTTCCAGTAGTTCTATGCCACCCCGAATCGCAGATGGCTCACAGTTGGTCTGGGCCAGAATAGCCTCTGCAATCATGCGCCCCAGTTTGCTGAAAGCGCCGTCGCGCAACAATCGCATATGCGCTTTGCGAAGGCGGCTCTCAAGCCCCTCTGTCACACGATCTTCTCTCTGCTTCGTCATCGTCACCGTTTCCTCCTTCGCGTCTTCTCAGGATGATCCACATGAATGTTCAGTGCCGCCGCGTGCGCCTTTGCCTTTGCCGCCGTCGGGTGCACCTTGAGCTGTATCCAACGAGCACCGCGTTTCACGTAGACAACCTTGCCCCTAGCTCGGTATGGAATGATGCACCTCCTTCTCTGGCACCAACTGCTCCAGCGTTTTCGGCGTCCAGCTATTGCCCCAGACGTCACTCTTCACCAGTTTCGGTATGTCCTCAAGGGCGAACTGGCCGTCCTTCCAGGGATCATATAGGGCCTTCATCATGCCCCGTTGCGTGCCCTCATCCTGTCTCAAGAACCAATCGTGCCCCTTTTCGCGCGTGAAGTCTGGCTCCGGCGCGTCTATGCCCATTTCGGCGTAGGATAGGGTGATCGGAACTGGGCAACACCGCCCCTGAACGTGATCCTCAAACTCCGCACTCAAGGGATAACGAGTGCCGTCCTTCTCCAAACAGCTCATACACGTCCTGGGACTCAAGGTCGCCAACCACTCCCAACCACTACAGACATTGCTCGTCCTGTACGCATTCAGGCTAGTCGTTCTGTAGGCCCTGAGTTGCTCCGTGCGACTGATCTTCAATGCTTGAGTCAGTCCCATGCCGAACTCAGAGCGCAGTGTTCTGGCCAGTCTCCTGGGATTCCAGCCGGCGGCTATGCCCGTGACCATCGTCGAGGCGAAACTATCGGCGGCATCACTCACTGCCTCTACAAGCAAATCCTTCAGCGGC
>DATKWG010000247.1:0-13263 GCA_035529675.1 Anaerolineae bacterium | reverse complement strand
AGCAGACAGGCCCCATGGGATTGCAGTGTCAGGGCAGATAGATGAAGGGGTTGCGGCACACACCGTTCTGGATGGTCTCGAAGTGCAGATGCGACCCGGTTGACCAGCCAGTGGAGCCGCACAGGCCGATCTTCTGGCCTTTGGCTACAGACTGGCCAACCTCCACATAGTAGACTTGCATGTGCGCGTAAAGCGTCTGAAAGCCATTGCCGTGATCGACGATGACCATGCGCCCATAGCCGACATCGCTCCACTGGGCCACAGCGACGTAGCCCGAGTCAGAGGCGACGATGGGCCTCCCCGCAGGGGCTCCAATGTCGATGGCGCGATGGCCCTCCCAGAACCTCTGAGTGATGTAGCCGCTGATCGGCCAGGCGAAACTCCCCGTGCCCTTCTTGGCATCCCTGGGCACTGATCCCTCGTAGGCGAACACGCGCCTGGGAACGTAGGGCTTTGTGCCGCCAGGGATAATGAGCTCTTGACTAGGTTCCAGGGTATAGGGTGACTCAAGGCCATTGGCGCTGTAGCTGGAGATGACGGATGGCTCCACCTTATACTTTGTGGCAATGCTCTGAAGTGTGTCACCCTTTGCTACGGTATGGTAGGCACCATCGATGGGAAGAATGTTCAGTTGTTGACCGACGCGCAAAAAGTCCGGGTTGTCGGCCAGATTGTCGTTTGCCCAGAGGAGGCTGCTGCCCTTCAGCCCGAATCTCTGTGCGATGCCGGATACGCTGTCGCCGGGCTGGACCCGGTAGACCAGCACATCGGTGAGCACTGAGCGCTCAGGCACCGCCATGGGCAACACGTCGCGGATGATACGAAGGGTGAAAGGAACTGAGGCGAACTCCAGATAGCGCCTGTCAGTAGCGGCGCCTGACCACGTCAGCCCTGCGCTCGGCTCGGCCGAAACAGGTCCGGGGACGGTGAGGTAGTCTTGAGGTGGGGCGCGGAGGTTGAGGGGCAACACATTCCAGACCGCTAGTAGCACCAACAGTCCCACGGCGAGATGGCCGACGCAGCGCGATAGCAGGGGCGGGTCGCGGAGCCGGAGAATCAGCCGAGGCACAAGCAACATGAACTGACCGTGGCCGTCTGGAGATGCAGAGTCGGGCATGGCAGGGGAGTGCCGCGGAGGAAGCATTTGTTAGATGTCTTTGTTCAGGGCAGCAAGGAACTGGGCATTCGTTGTCATCTTGCCCAGGCGTTCAAGAATCAGCTCAACCGACTCCAGGCCCCCAACGGTGTCAATCATGCGGCGGAGGGTCCAGACGCGAGCGAGAACCTCAGGCTCCAGCAAGAGCTCTTCGCGTCGGGTATTGGAGCGCTGAATGTCGATGGCCGGGAAAATGCGTCGCTCGGCAAGGCGGCGGTTCAGATGGAGTTCCATATTGCCCGTCCCCTTGAACTCCTCATAGATGATGTCATCCATGCGACTGCCGGTATCTACGAGGCAGGTAGCGATGATGGTGAGACTGCCACCCTCCTCCAACTTGCGGGCTGCGCCATAGAATCTCTTTGGCGGCTGGACTGCAGCCGGATCGAGGCCGCCAGACAAGGTGCGCCCACTTGCAGGCACGATGAGGTTATAGGCGCGGGAGAGTCGAGTGAGACTGTCCATGAGAATGACCACGTCACGACCGATTTCGACCAGACGCTTGGCACGGTGGAGAGCCATCTCGGCCACGCGAGCATGGTCTTGCACAGGATCGTCGAAAGTCGAGCTGACCACTTCCGCCTCGACGGAACGGTCCATGTCGGTAACTTCCTCAGGCCGCTCGCCGATGAGGACGACCATCAGGTGCACATCGTTGTGGTTGGCGGCAATCCCATTGGCGATCTGCTTGAGGATGGTGGTCTTGCCGGCCTTGGGCGGAGAAACGATCATGCCGCGCTGGCCACGCCCTATGGGAGCCAGCATGTCTATGAGGCGGGTCGCGTAGATGTCGGGAGTGGTCTCCAGGCGTAAGCGCTGGTAGGGGAAAATGGGAGTGAGCCGCTCGAAGGTAGTCCGATCCTTGGCTTGCTCAGGATCCAGGCCGTTGATCGCTTCCACGCGCAAGAGGCTAAAGTACTTCTCGGTCTCTTTGGGCGGCCTCACCTGGCCGATGACCATGTCGCCCGTCCTCAACCCAAAACGCCTGATCTGAGACTGAGAGACATAGACATCTTCGGGGCCTGGGAGGAGGTGATCGCTGCGCAAGAAGCCGATGCCTTCCTGTACGAGTTCAAGCACTCCTCCACCAAAGATGAATCCCCTCTCTTCGGCCTCCGTCCTCAACAGCCTGAAGATCAAGTCCTGCTTCTTGAGCCGGCTGTAGCCTGAGACATCCTTGCTGCGCGCTATGTCGCGCAACTCGCTAAGAGTCAGCATCTCAAGTTCAACGATATTCACTTTCTGCACGCTCCGTCGAGTATTCGGAAGGAGTTATTGACTACGCGATGCCGAAACAAATTCTCTCACTTCAGCGGATGCACAGCAAGTGGAGAGGGCTGGACAGGCAGCATGGTTTGGGGTGGCGACAAAGGAACCCTGTGTACATGGGCCTCCCGTTCAGAAGCCCAGCAGCCGAGGTCAGCTCTGAGGCAAGAAACCGCTCGGTTCAGACTTCGCAACATTATAGCACAGCTCTTCTGCCACGTCAAATGCTGCGAGTGGGACGGTGCCGAAAAAGGGCCTTCGTCATTCTTCGCCTTCGCTGCGCTACGGCTCACCTGTGCCTGGGCCACAGGTGCAGGCAGAACGAAAGTACGGTTGTAGTACCAGAGTTGGCCCCACCTGGGGCGTGCTGCTTTCCGCCCTTCCATTGTGTGGGGTTGCCGGGCCAACCGGCTTGCGCATGCAACCACCCATCGTCACCGGCCTGCTCCTCTTCGCCTGACATGGATGGAAAACCGGCTATAATGCTGACATCATCAACTAGTGGAGGGAACCTCATGACGACTGTATCCATTCCTTGGGCCATGTGGTATGGCGACGAAAAGTACACGCTCACTTTTCCCGATTCCTGGGAGCTGATCGTCGCGCGAATGAAAGGCGGCCTCGACATCGGCGACCAGGGCATCCGGCGCGCCTTTGCCGAGCCGATCGGCGCGCCGCCCCTCAGAGAAGTGGCCCGTGGGCGACGCGACGCCGCGATCCTCATCGACGACCTGACCCGGCCCACACCCAGCTACCGCGTGCTCCCCTATATCCTGGAGGAGCTGGCAGCGGCTGGCCTCGACGACAGCGAGGTGCGCATCATCTGCGCCATCGCCGCCCACCGTTCCATGACCCGCCCAGATTTCGTGAAAAAGATCGGCGTGGACCTGCTAGATCGCCTGGAGGTGATCAACCACAACGCCTATGACAACCTGGAGTTCTACGGCGTTTCGTCTCGGGGCATTCCCATCTGGGTGAATCGTGATTTCGCCCGTTCCGATCTAAAGATCGCCGCCGGGATGATCACGCCGCGCGGGAGGATGTTTGGCGGCGGAGCCAAGCTGGTGCTGCCTGGGGTGTGTGGACGACAGACCATCTTCCTGACCCATGCCTATTGCCCGGAAGATGCGTTCAGGGAGCACGTCGCTGAGGTCGCTCGCATCGTGGGACTGAGCTACATCGTCAACCCCCTGCTCAATCCCGATTGCGGCATCATGGCCATGGTGACAGGCGACCCTGAGAAGGCGTTCTGGGAGGGCGTCTCGATCGGCAAGGAGCTCTATGGCACTGACATGCCCGAGGGGATGGACGTTGCCGTGTGCAACGCCTGGCCCAAGGACTCGGAGGGTACCCAGGCGGGCATGGCCTGTGTGCCCCTGTATGGCACGCGCCGAAATGTGCTCAAGGAGAACGGCACCGTCGTCATCGTCTCTGCCTCCCCAGAGGGTCTGGGCTTCCACTCCGTCTTTGGACCCGGCACGCTTCTCAGGCAGGGGAACCTTGGCGGCGCGGCCAGGCGCAGCCGAAACTACGCCACCATGCCTCACATCGTCTTCTCGCCCAATCTCAACCAGCACGATGTGCGCCCGATGTTTGGCTCGGAGGCCGTCTTCTGCAAGACCTGGCCAGAGGTGATCGCCGAGCTGCATCGCAGATATGGCGACAGGGCCAGGGTGTGC
This sequence comes from Anaerolineae bacterium, assembly GCA_035529675.1. Taxonomy (GTDB): domain Bacteria; phylum Chloroflexota; class Anaerolineae; order UBA1429; family UBA1429; genus DATKWG01. Next base: position 9,162 of record DATKWG010000247.1, on the reverse strand, counting down.
GTGTTCCCCTGTGGCGCGATGCAACATGCCAGCGTATAGGGGCAGGGCCCCTGGGGATGCCTCAGCAGATGGCACACTCGCGAGCCGGGCGGCCGATGTCTATGAATCAAGCACGGCGCCCGGCAGCTGCATCAAGCGACCCTTGAGGAAGCAGTAGGACGCTCAGGCGCCGACTGGTTTCCGGCAAAGCTCCCTGGCAAGGGAGTGTGAGACACGAAACCGGCGCTAGTATTCGCTTGCACGGATGCCCAATATCTGGCCAGTTTGCGGTTTGTGCTGGTGCAAAGCTCTGTGGTGCGTTCTTCCTCAGAACTGAACACGGATTCTGCGTCAGGACACTTGTTCGGACTAGCGCAGACTTGTGCAAGCAAGTACTAGTCCTGGGACCAGGCGACCAGTGCGTCATTCAATGCGGTCATCAGATCGTCCGGGTCCTCCAGGCCTATGCTGACCCGGTAGGTATCATCCTGGTCCATGCGCGGCACGATGAGGCTTTCGTATCCCCCCCAACTGTAGCCGAGGTAGAACAGGCTGAGCAAGCTATCTACAAAACGATGCTGGGCTGGCCCATCTCGACCTTGAAGCCGGAAGCTGAAGAGGCCCGAGTAACCGGTCATCTGCGACCTGGCCAGCTCATGGCCCGGAAATGACTCCAGACCAGGGTGCAGCACCTCCCGCACCTCGGAGCGTTCCTGCAGCCATCGGGCTATGCGCAAGGCCGATGCCTGGTGGCGCGCCATGCGCACCGGAAGCGTCCTGATTCCCCGGATGGCCAGATAGGCGTCATCTGGCGACAGCACGCCTCCCAGGAGCCTGGCCGTTTCTCGAACGCGGGCCATCAGGTCCTTGGGGCCGGCCACCAAACCGAGCAGCAAGTCTGAGTGGCCGGCGATGTACTTGGTCCCCGAGTGGAGGACGAGGTCGATGCCCAGGGCAATGGGATTCTGGTAGAGAGGTGTGGCCCAAGAGTTGTCCGCCAGGGTGATCACTTTGTGTTTGCGCGCTACCTGGGCTGCGGAGCGCAGATCCTGGATGTCGAAGGTCATGCTGCCAGGCGACTCAAGATAGATGAGGCGCGTGTTGGCTCTGATGCGCGAGGATAGGTGGGCTGCCTCTTGAGGGGCAAAGTACTCCGTCTGAACTCCAAGCCCGCGCAGCACGGTGTCGCAAAACCTGCGCACCGGACCATAGGCGCAGGACACGACCAAGAGATGATCGCCGGCCTTCACGAGGGCGAGAAGAGTCGTGGTGATCGCCGCCATCCCAGAGGCCAGAGCCAACGCGTCCTGCGCCTGCTCCAGGAACGCGATCTTTTCCTCAAGTACGCGTGTGGTCGGATTGCCCGAACGGCCATATGTGTGATGCTGCTTCCTCCCCTCCAGCGTATCAATGAACTCCTGCAGGCTCTCGAAGCAGAAGAGAGAAGCATGCACCACCGGCGGATTCACCGCCCCTTCCCACTCGTGCGGCGTATCGCCCAAATGCAACAACTCGGTTTCTCTGTTCATTGCCATCCATCCTGCGACCCGCAAAAGCCGGCTGGTGAGGCCCGGGCACAGATCCAAGGCCAAAAGAACGAGTAACTGGCTTCTTGACGACCCACTCGGGGCCTCATATACTCCTCGGACTATCCAATCCCATCCGAAAGTGAGACATGACCAGAGTCATCAACATGGCCGGCCCAGGCAAGAGAAGGAATCAACTGCGACGCACCATCGCAGAGGTCCTGCGTCATCTGATGCTCAAGCGCGAGCTCGACCAGGAATCCAAGGACATGGCTGCCCTTTTGGTCTTTTGCCTGCAGGGCATCGCCGAGACGGTCGAGACTACCCTCACCGCTTGGGAGAAGCGCAACTACTTTCTCAAGGCCGATCGCTTCCGTCTGGATTGGGAGTGGGTAGAGCCGACTGCCCAACGCCTCGAGGAGATCATCCTCAACGAGCACTGGGGCAAACTCCCCCAAGAGCTGGCCTCCCTGGCCCCTCACTTCGGTGACATTCGTATCGCCAAAATGACTCGCCCACCGTCAACCTGGGAATCCAGCTATCGTACGCTGGTCCAGCGATCGCGGCAACAGGTCGACGCTGCCGCAAACCGATCGCAAGGGCGAGATGCTCCCAGGGACTCTCTCACAGGTCGCCGAGCGGTGGAACACGCGACGCGCCCGAATCCACGGGCAACTGAAGGACCGGATTCCGTAAGGCGCCCAGACCCTCAAAGGCGATCTCGATCACGTCTCCATCGGCAAGGGTAAAGGTATCAGGCGGCACGATGCCGGTGCCGGTCATCAGAAACACACCACGGGGGAAGCTGTTGCAGCGCCCCAGACAGCCCACCAGTTCGTCCAGGGGACGGTGGATCCTCGAGGTGTGGGTCTCCCCTCTGAACGCGATCTGGCCACCGCGATAGACCACACACTCGACCGTCTGAGCCAGCGGGTCCAAATCGTCCCCTGCCAACCGGATGAATGGCCCCAGGGCGCAGCAGCGGTCATATATCTTCGCCTGTGGGAGGTATAGAGGGTTCTGGCCCTCGATGTCGCGTGAGCTCATGTCATTGCCGATGGTGTATCCCGCGATCTCCAGCCGGGGAGTCACCACCAGGACCATCTCTGGCTCCGGCACATTCCACGTCGAGTCGGCACGGATGCCGACGGCCTCGCCGGGTCCTACCACCCGATGAGGCGTGGCCTTGAAAAAGATCTCCGGTCGCGGCGCATCATAGACTCGCCCATAGATCGTCGGATCCTCCGACTCGCGCATCCGAGCCGCGCGGCTCATCTCGTAGGTGACGCCACAGGCCCAGACTTCCTGGGCGTCCAGCGGGGCCAGCACCTTGGGATCTTGGTCGTGGGCGAGGAGAGCCTCGGCAGAGCAGACCGGCTGAGCGCCGTCTGGCACGCCGCGCAAGGCCTCCACGGCCCTGCCCACATCCCCCGCCGCGAACTCTAGCCAGGCCTCGACGGAAGCATGCTCTGCGGCGCCCAGGGCGGTCAGATCGTACACCTGCCCACCCGAGACGAGACCAAGGTGTGGCTCACCATGCGAGGCACGAAAGCGAGAGAGACAGAGGTCAGGAATCATGGCGCCCTCCTTGAACGGAGCTGCTGGGAAAGACGGGTCGGTGTTGTGAATCGGAGGCCGCATCGCCATGATTCACTTGAGAGCATCTTCTTGACGCGAGATTCACCAGATGGACACAGGACTGCTTGCGATAGAAGGTCTGTGATGCCGGCAAACCGCCCGGTCTCGTTGGGGCGTCAGCTGATCGACGTATCCCTAGGCCGGGGCTGGCTCTGGGGACAGGAACTGGGTGCGATAGAGATGAGCATAGACCCCTTCGTTTGCCAGCAACTCCGCGTGGGGGCCACGCTCCACGATGCGTCCCTCATCGATGACCAGAATGGTGCTCGCTCGCTGAACCGTGGCCAGGCGGTGAGCGATGATCAGAGAAGTGCGCCCGGCCATGAGCCGCTCCAGAGCATCCTGAATGAGCCCCTCTGTGCGCAGGTCCACGCTGGAAGTGGCCTCGTCCAGAATCAGGATACGTGGTGACGCCAGTATGACCCGAGCCAGGCAGATCAACTGGCGCTGTCCCAGGGAGAGGTTGGCAGAACCCTCGAGTATCTCGGTGTCGTAACCCTGTGGCAACTGCATGATGAACTCGTGGGCATTTGCAGCCTTGGCGGCGTCAATGATCTCTTCACGGCTGGCATCAGATTGACCAAAGGCGATGTTGTAGGCAAGGGACCCCTGGAACAGAAACGGCTCCTGAGGTACCACACCCAGTTGCCGGCGCAGCGATGCAATGGTTGCCTTGCGGATGTCTTGGCCGTCGATCAAGATGGCTCCCTCGGTTACGTCGTAGAAGCGCATCAGCAGGCTGGCCACGGTGGTCTTGCCCGCTCCGGTGGGGCCAACCAGGGCAACCGTCCTTCCGGGCAAGATCTCGAAGCTGACCTCGGTGAGAACGGGCACATCGGCAGTGTACTGAAAACCGACCTCATCAAAGACGATGTGCCCCTCGACGAGCGGCAGAGCGACGGCATCTGGCGCATCCTGGATATCTGGCTCCGTGTCAAGGATCTCCAGCAACCGTTCACCGCCGGCCATGGCGGCCTGCCAGGTGTTAAAAATCATGGCCAGGTCGAGCACTGGCTGAAACAGCCGGCCAGTGTAGCTCAGAAAAGCGACCATCACGCCCAAGGTCAGCGTGTTGGCGGCCACTGCGCGGCCCCCGAACCAAAGGATGATGCAAGTGACCAGCATGGTCAGCATCTCCATTACCGGGCCAAAGACCGAGGAAAGAGCCGCTGCAAACAGGTTGGCGTCACGGTTTTCCCGATTCACGCTTTCGAAATCACGGCTGGTGCGATCTTCCTCTGAGAAGGCCTGGATCACCCGCATCGCACCGAGATCCTCGGCCAGGCGACCGGTCAGAGCACTCATCTTCTCTCGCGTTTGCCGGTAGGCCATGCGAGCGCGTCGGGAAAACAGAATTGTGCTTATAGCCATCAACGGCAATACGGTGAAACTCAACAGAGCCAGGCGGGTGTTGATCGCCAACATCACCGCCACTGTGCTCACCAAGACGACGGAGTCGGCGAACATGGTGATGATGCCGTTCGAGAGCAACTCGTTGATGACCCCCACGTCACTCAACATGCGCGATATGAGAGATCCAGCGTCGTGGGTGTCAAAGTAGCTCATCGAGAGGAGCTGGTAGTGGCGAAACAGGTCTCCTCGCATGGTGCGCAACACCTGGTTGCCGACCTCGCTCAGGACCAACCTGCGTCGCCAGGAGATGCCAAAATCAAGAGCATAGATCGCCAGAACTGCCGAGGCCATCCAACCCAAGCCGGCAAGGTCCCTGTTGGCGATGTACTCATCGATGATCAGCATGATCAAATAGGGCGCCAACAGCGCCAGGCCAGCACCGGCCAACATCAGCAGCGCCCCCTGGACCATCTTTCCCCTGTGCGGCAAGAGGTAGCGCAGCAATCGGCGGGTGATGCCCCAGTCAAAGAGCTTGCCGGTCACATCCTGGGTTCTCTGAGATGTGCGGAAGTGCATATGAGGGCCATGAAATGACCCAGCGCCGAAAGAGAAGCTCATTGATAGCTCCCATCAAAGACTGGTTGAGGCCGTCCATCCTCCGGCCTCAGTTGACGATAGTAGATGTCCGCGTAGATGCCCGACTCCCGAATGAGGTCGCTGTGCCTGCCCTGGGCGACTAACTTACCCTGATCGAGAACCAGAATCAGATCGGCGTTGCGCACGGTGGAGACGCGTTGGGCAATGACGAAACAGGTGCGGTCCCGCATCAGCATGGTCAGCGCCTCTTGTATCCTTTGCTCGGTCTCCGTATCCACGCTCGATGTCGCATCGTCCAGGATGAGGATTCGTGGGTCGAGCAAGAGGGCTCGCGCGATCGCGATGCGCTGTCGCTGCCCTCCCGAGAGGGTGACTCCCCGCTCGCCAACCTCGGTGTCATAGCCATCGGGCAGGGCCATGATGAAATCGTGGGCGGCGGCCGCCTTGGCTGCGGCCTCGATCTCTTCTTGAGTCGCGTCGGGTCGTCCGAAGGTGATGTTGTCGCGGATGGTGCTGCCAAACAGCATGGTCTCCTGCAAGACAACGCCAATCTGCCGACGCAGCGACTCCAAGGTAGCCGAACGGAGGGGCATGCCATCGATTCTGATGGTGCCGCTGGTCGCGTCATAGAAGCGGGGAACGAGATTGATGATCGTACTCTTCCCCGATCCAGTAGGGCCAAGGAGGGCCACCACCTGACCAGGATCGACGTGGAGAGAGATGTCGGAAAGCACCTCTGACCCATCGAAGTAGGAGAAGGTGACGTTCTCGAAAGCCACTTCCCCCCTTATGGGGCCCAGCTCCTTCGCGTCCGGCGCATTCTCAACCTGCGACTTGGCGTCGAGTATCTCGAACACGCGCTCCGCCGACGCCCGCGACTCGGCCAGGCCAGTCAAGATGAATCCGAGACGACGTATGGGGTTGATCAGTTGCACGAGATAGCTGTTGAAAGCCACCAATTCGCCCAGGGTGAGCTGGTCGCCTATCACCAACCATCCGCCAAACCATAGTACCGTCACCGTACTCACGCTGGCCATGAGAAAGACAAGGGGCCACGTAATGGCGCTCGCACGGGCCACGGTCATCGACGTCTGGTAGATCGTGTCGTTCTGACGATCAAAACGGTCTGTCTCGGCTGGCTCTTGAGCAAAGCCGCGAACCACGCTCAGCCCTCGCAGGTTCTGTTCCAGACGCGACGTCAGGACGGCGACCTGATCTTGCCGGGCATGCCACATCGGATGTATGCGCTGCATGAAGCGTCTGGCCGTCTGGAAGATCGCTGGCGTGAGCAGCAAGGAGAGGGCAGCCAACACGACGTTCATCCGAAAGATCATGATAGCTGAACCCACCAGAAGTACGAGGGAATCTACCAGACCCAGGACCTCGCGGCCAGTCGTGCGGCGGAGGCGCTCCACATCACTGGTCGCGCGTGAAAGCAACTGACCCGTCTGCGTTCGGTCGTGGTAGCTAAAGGACAGGCTCTGCAACTTGCGGTACACCTGGTTGCGCATGTTGTAGGCTACGCCCTGAGACACCTTCTCGCTCAAGTAGCGCTCGCCGAAGCGGAGCAGACCTTGACCGGTGGTCAGAGCCAGCAAGAGGATCACCGACTGCGCCACCACGTCTGGTCGGTTGTCTGCGATGCCCACATCCACAACCGTCCGGATGAGCTGAGGCCTGATAAGCCGAACGCCGGCTATGGCGAGCATGCAGACGTATGCCACGACTACAGTCAGCCAGTAACGGCGCATGTAGCTGAATACGCGCCGGATCGCTTTCATAGATGATGTCTCCCTCCGTGGTGACTCCCTCGATCCAGCAAGGATTCGTCCACGCCGACGAGGGCAGACAGCTTTCCGAGCGCCTCATCTATGGCCACGAGCTCGCCAACGGACAGGTCGGGGAGGCGCACACGCATCAGTTCGATGATACCCATGGGCGCCTCCAACGCAACCTGGCGACCCAGTTCAGTCGGCTCCACATGCACCTTGCGACTGTCTTCGTGGCAGCGGCGCCTGGTCACGTATCCGGCCTGCTCCATGCGCTCGAGCAGAGGCGATGCGGTCGCATCTCGCACGTAGAGGAACCTACTGATCTCCGTGACGGTGAGCGGAGCATTCTCCACCAAATGACGAAGCACAGCAAGCTGTCGGCCGGAAACGTTGGTCGTCTTGCGGATGAGATGACTACAGTAGCGCCGGTAGCGCGACAGAGTCAAGTACCGATGCACGATCGACCCCGCGAGATCTCGGGCGGTGTCCATGGGTCCTCCCTGCAAACAAAGAACCATTAGGGAGCTAATCATTAGTACACTAACTATTATAGCGATGCGAGGCGTCGCCGTCAAATCTCGGTTCGAGGGGGTGTGAAAAGACGGCGATGACACGGTAAATCGCTCTCTCCCGCGGCGCCTCTGCCAATCAGAGAGTGCAGAATTGGGCCATCTTGGCCTCCGCCCCTGAAACGTGCCCCGATGGGAGGGATCCGTCACGTATTCGTTTGCTGTCCAGTCACCTTGATTACTTCTGATGGGACAGGGTGACCCCACCCCCGGCCCCCCTCCCCGTGCACGGGGGGGGCCGGGGGGAAGGGTAGATGGGCAGCCCCCCTCTATGGGCGAGACGTTTCTTTGAACACCCTGCTCGTCCATGCCCTCGTGTCCACTCAAATCGAAACCTTGACGCGGCGGTGGTCCTGCCTTACACTCCTCGTGCCCCGCAGAATGCCATCAATGCAGATATGATGAGGATTCGCCAATGCCGAAGGTACTTTCAGTGAAAGACAGGCTCTTGAAGCGCATTGCGGATCGGAGCGCGCAGGTGTGCGTGATCGGCCTGGGCTATGCCGGTCTGCCATTGGCGACCGAGTTCGCGCGCGTAGGGTTTCGGGTCACCGGCATCGACCTGGATCGCACAAGATGCGCCGCCATCAATGACGGTCGGAGCTACATAGGCGACGTCTCCTCCGAGTTCGTGGCCGAGCTGGTGGAGTCCGGGCATCTCAGGGCCACAGATGACTATGCAGCCATCGAGGATGCCGACGCTTCCTTCATTTGCGTGCCCACGCCCCTGGGCAAGGCCAAGGATCCCGACATCTCCTATATTGTTGCTGCTGCAGATGATCTGGCGAAACATACACATCCGGGAATGCTCGTCGTGCTTGAAAGCACTACCTATCCGGGAACCACCGAGGAGATCCTGTTGCCGCGGATCGTCGGAAACCGCTACCGGGTGGGCGAGGACCTATTCGTGGCCTTCTCGCCGGAACGAGTGGACCCGGGCAACCGGCGTTACAGCGTGCGCAACACGCCCAAAGTGGTTGGCGGCGTGACAGCGGCTTGCCTGGAGGTGGCCGCAGCCCTCTACGAGACTGCCCTGGATAGCGTGGTGACCGTCTCCAGTCCAGCGGTGGCCGAGTTGACCAAGATCCTGGAGAACACCTTTCGTGCGGTCAACATCGGACTAGTGAACGAGTTGGCCATGATCTGCCGCCGGCTGGGGATCGACGTATGGGAGGTGATAGAGGCAGCATCGACCAAGCCCTTTGGCTTTATGCCGTTCTACCCGGGACCGGGACTAGGTGGGCACTGCATACCCGTCGATCCCCTGTATCTGACCTGGAAAATGCGGAGCCTGGGCTCGCGAACGCGATTCATCGAGCTGGCAGACACGGTCAACTCGGGCATGCCCGAATATGTGGTGGGTCGCATCGCTGATGCTCTCAATGATGAGGGCAAACCGATAAGGAACGCGCGCATCCTCGTTCTGGGAGTCAGCTACAAGAAGGATGTCGAGGACCTGCGTGAAAGCCCCGCCCTGACCATCATAGACGAGCTGCGCAAGCGAGGCGCGCAGGTGGCGTACAACGATCCCCACGCGCCGATCCTTCGCCTGAGGTCAGGGTACACTCTGCGCTCCGCATCGTTGACCCAAGAGATGCTCGAATGGACCGACCTGGTGTTGGTTCATACTGCCCACACTGGATATGACTGGGGGTGGGTGGGCGCGCACGCAGGCCTGGTCTTTGACGCCCGCAACGCCATGTCGGGAGTGGAGAGCTCGTGCCGCGT
>DATKWG010000246.1:0-4364 GCA_035529675.1 Anaerolineae bacterium | reverse complement strand
CATCCTCAGTCAGTGACGCCACCCTGGGCGCAGAGCCAAGCTGCCCCACAGGTTCAGCAACTACCCGGGAACCCGGACCTATTGAGAGCGACACGCGGATAAGGAAGGCCCCTTCTCGTCCGGAGAGCGCCGCCCGGTTTTGACGGTGCCTGCAAGGACGCTCTCGTCGCCATCCCAGGCAAATCCTCAGCACCATGGCCGACGCCAGTCTGCATTGACAAGACGAGGCTTTGGGCATATAATCTCAGCAGTTGATTGGTATGTCAGCCCTTGGGCACCCAGCCATTCACGTGGCACGAGTGCCCTTTCTTGTGGGGTCTGGGCGCATTCGCCGGCCTCCGGCTCCGCGTGAGCGAGCGAGAGACCGAATGGGGACGCTGCAGGCGCAACAGGAGGGAGAATAGGCTGTGAATCATTCACGACGCGGTCTCGTGCAAGCCCTGGTGTTTGTTCTTGTGCTGTCCGTTGCGGGTTGCACGCCTGAGCAAGAATCTGGCCCCGTCACCATCGGCGTGCGCACCTCGAACTGCCAGACCCCCTTTTACGTGGCCGACCGGCAAGGGCTCTACGAGGAGCGCGGGGTCGAGGTGACCGTGCAACTGGTACCCACCAATACCGAGATCATCGAGGCGATGAAGCGCGGTGACTTTCAGATGGGCTCTCTGCCGGTGACCACAGCCATTGCCGCCATCGCCAACGGCGCGCCCCTTCGCATCGTCGCCGTGACCGGCAGGGGCAGCGATGGGATACTGGTGCGCAAGGGGGATGGGATCACCGGGGTGGCCGACTTGCGCGATAAGAAGGTGGCAACCATCCGAGCGTCAATCCTCGATGTGCTGCTGCGCAACACCCTGGAGGAGGCCGATATTGATCCAGAGCGCGACCTCGAACTGCTCTATTTCGGCGAGTTGGGCGACATGATCTCCGCACTAAAGACCGGCCAGGTGGACGCCACCTCGAACACCGAGCCTTTCATGACCGATGCCGAGCGTCAGGGCTGGGCCCACATCTTGACCTACTACACCGCGGACTGGCCCGACCATCCCTGCTGCGTCGTCTTGGCCAGTGAGGCATTCGCGCGGCAGCAGCCCGAAGCGTTGCGTTCAATCCTGTCGGCGCACTGCGAAGCCGTGGACTGGGTCAACGATAACTCTGGCGAGGCCGCCCAGATCCTGGTGGACACGCTGGGCTCCTTTGACCGAGACCTGGTGGAGAGCACCTTCTCGCCCTCCAAGATGCGCTTCGACTACTCGGTGCGGTCAGGTGAAATCGCGCGCATGGCGGCCCTCATGATGCGCTACGGGCTGATCGATGATGTCCCCCGCGACTATGACTTGCTGAACCTCCAGCCCCTTGAGGAGGCCCTCGAGGGTCGCTGATGAGCACCAACGTCACGGGCTCGGCGGGATGGCGGCACAGGCTGGTTCCCTGGGCGCCCCTATTGGTGGTGGCTGCCCTGTGGGAGGCCGCCACCCGTCTCTCGCTTCTTGACCCCATGCTGCTCCCACCCTTCAGCGCGGTGCTCCGCCGAGGCTGGCAGCTACTGGTGAGCGGGCGTCTGTTGGGCGATGTTGCGGCGAGCGCATGGAGGGTGTTGCTGGGCTTTGGCGCAGCGGCGCTCCTGGCCCTTCCCGCCGGCATCGCCCTCGGGCTGTATCCCCTCCTCGAGGAGCTGGGCAGCGTTCTACTCAGCGCGCTGCGGCCCCTTTCGCCTCCAGCCTGGATCCCCCTGGCCATCCTTTGGTTCGGGATTGGCGACCCGCCGGCCCTCTTTATCATCTTTGTGGGCACTTTCTTCTCGCTGCTGGTGGGTACCTTGGCGGCGACCAAGGCTGTGGAGCCACAACTGATCAAGGCCGCTCTCACCCTGGGCGCCAGCCGCCGGCAGTCCATATGGTACGCGATCCTGCCCCGCCTGGTGCCGGCGCTTCTGACCCAGGCCAGGATCGGACTCGGGCTGGCCTGGATGTGCGTGATTGCCGCCGAAATGGTCGCCGTGCGACGAGGAGTTGGGTTTCTCATGATCGAGGCCCGCAACCTCTTCCGTACCGAGGATGTGATCGTGGGAATGATCGCCGTGGCCATGGTGGGGTTGGCCACAGAGACGCTCCTTCTGCGTGTGGAGAAGGTCGTGTGCCGGTGGCGGGCCGGGCTCGAGCCCTCACGCCTGTACGCCCAGGCCCTTCGGGAGCACAGGCCGTGAGCTTCCTGCAGATCCTCAATGTCTCCAAGCGCTTCGCAGCCAATGGCGGCGGGGTCCTGGCCCTGCGCAAAGTCAACTTTCAGGTGGGGCAGGGAGAGTTTGTGGTCGTGGTGGGGCCCAGCGGCTGCGGGAAGACCACCCTGCTACACATCGTGGCTGGCCTCGAGCTAGCCACGTCGGGCCAGGTCCTCCTCGATGGCCGGCCTGTCACCCATTGGGGTGCCGAGCGCACGCTGATCTTTCAAAGCCCGAACTTGTTTCCCTGGCTGACCGCGGAAAAGAATGTGGCCTTTGGATTGCGCATGGCTGGCCGCAGTCCCTCCGATCGCCAGCGGATCGCCAAGAAGGCCCTAGAGCGCATGGGTCTGGCCGAGGCAGGCGATCTGTATCCCCACGAACTGTCGGGAGGCATGCAGCAGCGGGTGGCTCTGGCGCGCGCCCTGGTGCTCGATCCACGAGTGCTCTTGATGGACGAGCCTCTGGCCTCGGTCGATGCCTTGTTGCGGTCTCGCCTGCAGGGGGAGATTCGCGCCTCTTGCGCGGGCAAGACCGCGCTCTTTGTCACCCACAGCATTCGCGAGGCCCTCATCCTGGCCGACCGGGTGGTCATCCTCTCGCCCCATCCCGGCCACGTGCGCCGGGAGATAGCCCTGACTGGCAGTGCGCCCCGTGCTTTCTCCTCGGAACTGGTGGACCTCGAAAGAGAGATCGAGCGGGAACTCATGGACGGGGAATCCGTCAGGTAGCGTTCAGCGGCCCAGCCGGGCCAACGCCCCCCCGTGACACCCGTTGGCAACGGCGCATCCCCCAAGGAGAGTATCGAGAAACCTTGGGTGATCTCCCGTCATTGTCACTCTGAGCGCAAGTGCCCCGAACTTCAGGGGTACAAGTGAAGAGTCTAAACCGCACAAGACAGAGATGCCTCGCCTGCGCTGCGCTACGGCTCACCTGTGACAAACCCGTTTCTCGATGCTCTCCACAGAGAGCTTGACGGCCGCGCTGCGACTGAATATGCTGCCGGCGATACGCACGGTCACGAGCCCAGCCCCAGAACCCGATCACAGGAACGGCCATCTGGCCAACCAGAGTCCTTGGGGCGGGTTCCGCGACCGCGGCACGCCAGAGACTTGCGAAAGGAGCAGATCATGAGCAAGAAGCCGATCATCACGGGCATCACCGTCACCGAGTTCGAGCACACCTTGAGCGACATGGGGACAGACTACAACGGGTTCAACCTGGTGTATGAGCCGGGCGGCAAGGCCAAGCGCAGGGCCGCTGTGTTGCAGGTGCATACCGACCTGGGAATAACTGGCGAGTGTCTCACCAACATGGGGAACCTGGCGACCCTGGGCGGATTCGCCGACTATCTCATGGGCAGGAACGCCCTGGAGCGAGAGCGAATCTACCAGGACGTCAAGCGGGCCTTGCGACAGATGGGTCGCGTGGGCATGGCCGCAGTGGATGTGGCTCTTTGGGACATCGCCGGCAAGTACTATGACGCGCCCCTCTACGAATTGCTGGGCGGCCATATCAGGCCCCTCAAGTGCTACGCCAGCACCCCCCACGGCGATCACAATGGCGGCCTGGACTCGCCCGAGGCCTATGCCGATTTCGCCGAGCAGTGTCTTGAGATGGGCTATCCCGCCTTCAAGATACACGGCTGGGGTGGTTCGCTGGTCAATCTGGAGATCGCCAACATCCATGCCGTGGGCAAGAGGGTGGGGGACAAGATGGACTTGATGCTCGACCCCGCCTGTGAGCTGGACACCTTCGGCGACACGGTCAAGGTGGGGTGGGCTTGCGACGACGAGCGCTTCTTCTGGCTGGAAGATCCCTACAAGGATGGAGGTATCTCCCAGTTCGCACACCGCAAGCTCCGACAGCTCATCAGGACGCCGCTGCTGATGACCGAACACGTGCGCACTCTGGAGCCCCACGTGGACTTTGCCCTGGCGGATGCGACCGACTACCTGCGTGGCGATGTGGGCTATGATGGCATCACCGGGGTGATGAAGCTGGCGCACGCGGCCGAGGGTCTGGGGCTGGACATCGAGTTCCACGGGCCAGGGCCCGCCCAGCGCCACTGCATGACCTCGATCCGCAACACCAACTACTATGAGATGGGCCTGGTCCATCCCAAGTGCGCGGGTACCTTCCTGGC
>DATKWG010000245.1:0-22597 GCA_035529675.1 Anaerolineae bacterium | reverse complement strand
CATTCCTCAGGCAGATCGTCTTTATCCCCTCGATCCGGGTAAAGTACTCGCACATCACCTCTTGCGTGTACTTTGTCAGAGCATAGACGTAGTCGGGCTTGGCTGGCGTCTCTTCGTCGCACACCTCCACGTCGGTTATGGGAATGCGCTGGCCGCGAGCGGCCTCGCTGGTCACCACGACTGCCTTGGGCACACCCGCCTCCTGCGCGGCTCGCAGAACGTTGAAGGTGCCGAAAGCGTTCACTTCGAAGGTCTTGACATCTCTCTCAACTCTGTCCCCGCTTTCAATGACGCTCGCGTAGCCCGATCTACTAAAGAAAGGGGTATGGAAAACAACGTCGATATTCTTCATAGTGGCCATGAGATCAGGTATGTTCAGAACGTCACGGCTTGCGGTCGGTCTCCGTGCCGCGGATGTCAACCAGCCGGAGTTGATGACCCCTTGCGGCCAGCGCCTCCTCCACTCCAGGGCCAAGTAGCCTGGCACGCTTGTCGGACGCATTCTGCCCTTCTTGCTCAGCCCCCTTCAGAAGGGCAGACCCTGACAGGACGTCCTTCTCTGCTCAACTTCCGTGCTGGTGCACTATTCAGGATCGCACCTGTCAGAGTCACGCAGCAAACAGAGCGTTCCCGTTGCGACCCTTTTCCGTCTTCGGTTGTGTCGCCGATCGCGTTCGAGGTCCTACCACTCTGCTCGATCCCCCAACAACCCCTCCAGATAGCGTTTGCTCATGGCCGCGGCTTCCCGAGGTGGCCGCGGGGCCTTTGGCGTGCCGTCCAGCTCCACCGAGATCCAACCATCGAAGTTGGCTTCGTCGAGAATGTCAAACACTGCGGGTATGTCCAGTACGCCATTTCCGACGGGCTCATAGCCCACATAACCCGTTTCCCTGCCTCCGCCATAGTCCTTCAGGTGCACGTGTTGGATGAGCTCCTTGTAGGTGCGCAGGGTGGCGATCATGTCCGCGCCTCCCTTGGCTATCTGGCCCGTGTCGGGCGCAAAACCCACCAGGTCCCGATCGATGGCGTTCAGGATCGCATCGATCTCGGCCCGCGTCTCGACGAGAGTACCCGTGTGGGGGTGGATGGCGGTGATCATCCCCATGTCGGCGGCTCGCCGCGCGATCTCGTTGAATGCATTCGCCATGCCACGCCACTGTGCGTTCTCGGTGTAGGCTCCTGGTCGTCGGCTGGCTGCGCAGAGAACGAGCGTCGTAGCCCCCAGCTCGTGTCCCCGCCTTGCCTGCCTGACCACATCCTCTATGGCATCTCCCGCCTGAGTGGGGTCGTGGAATTGGGCGCCGCAATACACGGCCGACAGGGGAATCCCATATCGAGCTAACAGGGCATCGAACCCCTCAGGCTCTTCTTGTTCATACTGATCAATGATTCGTCCGATGGTCTCGTAGGCCCGATAGCCCAAGGCAGCCACATCCCTGACAGCCTCTTCGGCCGCCTCCGCATCATATCCCCAAGTGATGCCGCTGTGACCGATCCGGAACTTTGCCATGCTTATCGTCTCCTTTCTCTATTCTCCGGCAACCACCATTCCGCTACTCGACAATCGCCTATCCCCTACCCCGAGTCCTTTCTGTAACCACTTCCCACGAGAGGCGACCTCAGCTCGACCGGACGACCAGCGATGAGGACAAGCGTTCGTCGTGGGAGAGCCGATGAGAGCTCTCCCACAGGGCCATTCCACCAAAAGCGAGGACCAGCACAGATCACTCCTCCTGGCCCTCCATCTCCCTGAATAAACGCGACCGGCAAGGGTTTCACCCGATGATCACCTCCCGGTGTTGGCAAACATAGGCCCACCGTTCGCCCCATTCCACCTTCGCGCCGGGGGGAGGCACCTGGACTCACCTTGAACTTCATGACTGTGGCAGCGGCCCTCCCGTTGCCCTCGGCGGAACAAGGTGAGTTGCTGCCGTAGACTCTACGGCAGCAACCTATTCATCACGCGAACATCCTTGGCGCTTGTCGAGCCATCACCTTCTGACGGCCTTGGCTAGCATCTCGTTGGTCTCTTTGTGCAAGCCGAGAAGGGCCTCCTCCACGCCGGGCTTTCCCTCGATCATCACGGGGTCTATCCACTTGCTGTATAGCCCCGCCCATTCCAGGAGCTCTGGGAACAGGAGGAAGTGCTCCTCGTTCTCCTTGCCGAGTTGCCTGACAGCGTGGTCGAAGTTGGGCAACTGGTCTTCCAGCGCCCTGACCAGCCAGTCTCCGGCGGAGATTCGGGCGGGGAACCCGCCGAACCCACTCACCGCCAAGAAGCGTGCGCGCTCCTCGCTGCACAGGTAGAAACGCGCCCACTCGTAGGCTCGACTTCGCGAAGCGGCAGGGGTCGCAGCAGATCCTTGTACATACTATACCCCCAGCGGATGCCAATGTCACGGGTCCGCAGCGATAGCCCTCTGCTGCCACTCTAGTGTAGTTTATGGTTTTGGCAAGAGCCCACAGCCCTGCGCCCCTGCGCTCTAGTGGTCAGCGCGATCGAGGTCTCCGCCATGAGTGACCTCTAGCGCACATGTGTCTCGTCCGGCGGCTCCAGAAAGCTCGGGCCACGGCGAAGCCCCCCTACTCCCAGGGCTTTAGGACGATCTTGGCGCACTGGTGAGAAGCAGAGATCTCAAACGCCTCCTGGTTCTGGCTCATCGGCAGGACATGGCTGATCAGCTTGCCGATCACCGGCGATTCCTGGATGACCTGCATGATCTTCGGAAACAACGACAGGTTCTAGTACCAGCAACCGCGCATGGTCAGGCCCTTGCGTATCATGTCTGGGCTGACTCTGATCTTGAGTTCATCAGGGCATTCGCCCACGAAAGCGACCTGGCCTTTTCGACGGGTGGCATCAATGCAGAATCTCTCTGCGGCCACAACGCCTGAGCAGTCGAGCGACTTGTCCACGCCTCTGCCGCTTGTGGCCGGAGAATGCCTGGGCCACGAGTTCCGAGGCCGCGGCAAAACCCGAGACCTTCCACGGTCAGGAGATTGGGTCCTGTCCGCCGTCACCCCTCGCCTGGGCATGACCATCCCGGCTCTACAGCGACACCACACGACCTGCGTTCAGCAGCGTTTCAGCGATGGTGTACATATTGGAAATCGCCCCAGCCGCAATACGCTCCTTGAGACCAAAGTACTCTACGCAGGTGCCACAGACCAGGAGTTCAACTCCCTTTGCCTCCACCGCCCTCAGATCTTCGAGGATTGGAGAGTCCTCTGCGGTCAGCTTGACGCCGGCGTTAAAGAAGATGATCGTTTTCGGCAGGGGCTCGATTTCGGTCAACGTGTAGAAGAAGCTGCGCATCAGAATGGTTCCCAATTCCTCTTCCCCGCGCCCCATTCGGTCGCTGGAAACAGCCAGCACCGTGGGCTGGAACCCGGCCTGGGCCGTGACCTCGGGCGCGAGTCCCACTTCGCAGGTGGCCTCTCCTTTGACCATGTGTACCGCGTAAGCATCCTGGCGCTTTTCCACCACCACCTGCCAACCCGACCTTTCGGCCAGGCGACGCACGTTGCTCACCTGATTCTCTTCCGTGACCAGAGCGATTATCTCGTCCGCCTCACGCATGGCGTTCCTGGTACGAATGACCGGCTGTGGGCAAGGCAGCCCCCGAGCATCCACTGTTACTGCCACAATGGCCGTCCTCCTTGTCGATGTGCCTCCGAAGCTATCTCGCACTGAGTACAGGCTCTGACAACACCTCCTCCTACCAGGACATCGCCCGAGTAGAAGACAGCCCCCTGTCCTGGTGCTCCAAGAGCCTGTTGCAGAATGGCAGCCACGGCTTTCTCAGCAACGCCGGCGCTGCGATCGTATAGGTTCTATCTCAGTTGTTTACGTTTTGTCGGGGCAGGGTGCCCCGCGCCTACGCCGCAAGTCTTCCAATGGGGCGCGGCCTGGAGAAACGAACCGACACCAGGCCGTCCTCGGGAACTATGTCCACGACTGCCTTGGTGCGGGGAAAGTGACGCCCCACTTTCAGCAAAGTAACGTCGTCGAGATCGAAATCCGGAGTGTGGGTCACCAAGGCCCTCATCCGCACGCTTCACCCCCCTCCCTCAAACAGGTCGGTGCTCAGGTATCTCTCGCCCGTATCGGGCAGAACCACAACGATGAGCTTCCCCGCATTCTCTGGCCGAGCGGCAACCTGCAAAGCAGCGGCCGCCGCGGCACCAGAGGAGATTCCGGCAAAGATCCCCTCCTCCCGAACGAGCCTCCTGGCTGTCGCAACAGCGTCTTCCTCGGTCACCTGAATGACCTCGTCCACCAGTTCGAGTCGCAGTACGTCGGGCACGAAGCCAGCTCCGATGCCCTGAATCTTGTGGGGCCCTGGCTTGCCACCCGAGAGCACCGGCGAGCCGATCGGCTCGACGGCAATGGCCTTCAATCCGGGCTTGCGGGGTTTGAGCGCTTCTGCCAGGCCGGTAATCGTGCCGCCCGTGCCCACCCCCGCCACCACGATGTCCACCCGGCCGTCGGTATCGTTCCAGATCTCCTTGGCGGTCGTCTCGCGGTGGATTCGCGGATTGGCCGGGTTCTTGAATTGCTGGGGCATGAAGCTGTTGGGGGTCTCGCGGACGAGTTCCTCGGCCTTGCGAACGGCGCCGGACATGCCCTCCGATTCTGGGGTAAGCACCAGGTCTGCGCCGAATGCCTTGAGAAGATTCCTGCGCTCTACGGTCATGGTCTCGGGCATGGTCAGCACCAGCCTGTACCCCCGGGCAGCGCAGACGAAGGCCAGGCCTATGCCCGTATTGCCGCTGGTGGGCTCGATGATGGTCGTGTCCTTCTGGATCTTGCCCTCCCGTTCCGCGGCGTCGATCATGCTGACCCCAATGCGGTCCTTGACGCTTGAGAGCGGATTGAACGACTCCAGCTTGGCCACGACCTCCGCTCCCAGGCCAGCGGTGACCCGGTTGAGCCGCACCAGGGGGGTGTTGCCCACAGTCTGGGTGATGTCTCCGTAAACCTTGCTCACGGTGTCCTCCTAGGAGAGCGAGTCTTGGCGCTCAGCTTCATCAGTCCTGGTATTCAAACAGAATCACTGGATATTATACCCTGACACGCACGTTTTACGATACCCCCTACGCTGAAGGGGCCGGAAAGCCCCTGGCCAACTTGCTTTGTGAGCCCACTTGACTAGACTTGGGGGTGAGATCAGATGTCACAGAGCAGGGCCAGGATGAGCAGGCAGCGATTCCGATCCGGCAACATGGATTCGTTCTGTGGTGACTTGCTCTGTGATGCAGTGGTCCCCGAGGGCGATTTCCTCCGCATATTGGGCCAAGTGGTGCCCTGGCAGCGATTCACATACAGGCTGCTGGAGTACTACAAAGGCAACTGTACCTCGGCTGGGGCACGTGTGGGGCGACCCCCTTATGATCCTGCGGTTCTGCTCAAGATGCTCCTTTTGGCCTATCTATAGAGCCTTTCCGAAGGTGATAGAGACACTGCATTGTACGTGTGCCCCATACGGGGTACGTGTGTGGAGCGCTGCTGCACAACCGCGACCTGCCTGCCAAGTGTTTTCTGGATATCGCAGCCACCGCGAAGGCAGCTGCCCTTTGCACCCTGTCAGAGCGCGAGATTGGAAATGCCGATTGACTGCCCCTCTCTGAGGGTTCTCCCAGGGATGACTCCGCCGCACGAAGGAGATCGGGGGGCACTTGACTCCCGAGAGGTCGGTTTCATTCGGGGCAGCCTCTCAGCGCGGGGTTCATCCCCGTGGGGTGAGCACGATGCCCGGCGACACGTTCGTTCGGCGCAGCCGGCCACCTTCTGCAAAACAGGTCAATGAACGAAGAGGCCCTTATCGCTTCTGCACGCCAGGGCGACTTGACCGCCTTCAACCGGCTGGTGCTCGCCTACCAGCAGATGGCATACAACCTTGCCTATCGCGTGGTGGGCAACCAGGATGGGGCGATGGACGCCACCCAGGCAGCCTTTCTGCGGGGCTATCGGGCGTTGCACCAATTCCGTGGTGGCTCGTTCAAGGCCTGGCTCCTGCGCATAGTGACCAACTGCTGCTACGATCAGCTTCGAGCCAGGCAGCGCAGACCGACCACGCCACTCGATGACATTCTCGAGGACGATGACCACAGTCAGCTTCTCCAGAATCATGGCCAACAGCCAGAGGACCAGGTGGAGCGCCGCGAATTGGGTGCGTTCATACAGGCCGGCATCCAGACCCTACCCAACGACCAGCGGGTCGTGCTGGTCATGAGAGACATCCAGGGCATGAGCTACCTGGAGATATCAGAGACCATCATGGTCTCCCTTGGCACGATCAAATCGCGCCTGAGCCGCGCCCGGGCCAAGATGCGAGACTACTTGCTCTCACACAGGGAACAACTGCCCGATCGATTCCGTCTAAGAGGCGGTTAGAACACCAAGCCGGGGACGATTGGTTATGACCAGTCCGTTGAGAATACGAGATCGGCTCGACCACCGCCTCGCCCAAGCCAACCTGTCTGCATACCTGGATGGCGAGGTGACTGGCGACCAGAAGAGGCGGCTGGAGCGCCACCTGGCCATCTGCCCTGGGTGCAGGGAGGAACTGGCCTCCCTTCGTGACACGGTGATGCTCTTGCAGCAAGCTCCCTTGAGAAGCGTGCCCCGATCATTCGCCTTGCCCATGGAGCTGCAAGCGGAACAGGCTCGAAACCGGCGCTGGAACCTGACCTACTCGTATCTACGTGGGGCCACGGTGGTCGCCACGTTCCTGCTTGTCCTGCTCGTCTCGGGTGACGCTCTGATTGGCATGGGGGCAATCCCCATACCAGACGCAGCCCCGCGATTGCCCAAGGCAGTCGCCGTGGAGAGGGTGCCGGAGGCCCCTCCAGTCGTCGAGGCGGTGATAGAGCGCGAGGTCGCTGCGACCGCACCTCCCACCAAAGTCGTCACGGAGAAAGAAGGGGCGCCAACCCCAGCGCCAGAAGGACCACGCGTGGAACTCGTGCAGGGACAGCCCTCTCCGGCGGCCCTGGCATCACCCTCTCCAGTTGCCGAAGCCGACCTGGCGCGTGGCGGCGGTGCACCACCAGACGCGGCAGCAGTACTGGGGGCGTCGCCGAGCATCCCACGCCTGGAAGACACCGGCATGGCCGCCATAGCCCCATCTGAAAAGGCCCTGGCGACCGGCCGTGGCCTAGAGCCGACATCGGCACCCAGCCCGACTCTTGTGTCTCCCACTGCCGAGCCGCCAACTGCCAGGCCGACTCCTGTGTCTCCCGCTCTCGAGCCACCAACCGCCACCCCAACTCAAGTTCCAGTAACCGTCACTCCCGAACCACCAACCGCCACCCCGACTCAGGTTCCAGTCACCGTCACTCCTGAACCGTCGCCAACTCCGGCCAAAGTGGCGGCCCTGGCACCCCGTGAGACCGAGGCCAAGTCTGTGCAGCCCCCCATGACCCAGCCCCTGTCGCCAATATGGACGGTCTGGCGTGGCCTGCGCGTCCTGTGGGGGTTGCTGGCCGGGTTGCTGCTGATTCTCCTGGCCAGCACCATCTGGGCTGGCCACAGACGGCGTCCCTAGCTGGGGCCGCAAGCGGCGTCCACCAGTCTGGCACCTCTCGTGCTGGAGCTTCATCACCCGGGCGGCTATCGAGTGGCTCGCCTCATCGCCGAAGCTCTCCAAAGACCTCCCACCCACGTCTTTTGGTCGTCGTGGGTCACGCTGGTATAATGAACGTGGCGGTCGCCACTCTGTCGCCGCGCGTGTGCCGCAAGGAGGTCGATGTGTCGCCGAGTTCAACGGGGCTCCAGGACAGCTTGACCAAGACCCGACGGTCCTTCTTTGGGAAGGTCGCTGGCCTGTTCCGCGACCACAGCATCACCGACGAGACCTGGGACGAACTGGAGACGCTGCTCATCCAGGCCGACGTCGGGGCAAAGACCACGGTGGAGCTGGTTGGCGCGCTGCGCGAGCAGGTCGAGTCCGGTGGGGTGAAAGCCTCGGCTCAGGTGCAGCTTATGTTGCAGGAGCAGCTGTTGGGCATCTTGCGCCGGGTGGAGCGGCCCTACCTGGAGGGCGAGCGGCTGCTGAGTGTCGTGTTGGTCGTTGGGGTCAACGGCTCGGGAAAGACCACCAGCATAGCCAAGCTGGCCAGGTTCCATAAGGACCAGGGGGACAAGGTGCTCCTGGCAGCAGCGGACACGTTTCGGGCTGCGGCGATCGACCAGATCAAGTATTGGGGAGAGCGCGTGGATGTGGACGTGGTGGCCCATCAGCCCAACGCCGATCCTGGCGCGGTGGTGTTCGACGCGATCCGGGCCAGTCAAGCACGCGGCGTGGATGTGCTCATCATCGACACGGCCGGCCGCCTTCACACCAAGTATAACCTGATGCAAGAACTGCGCAAGCTGCGAGGCATAGCCCAAAAGCAGGTGCATCTGGCTCCCCATGAAACGTTGCTTGTCTTGGATGCGACCACCGGCCAGAACGCCTTGATCCAGGCGCAAAAGTTTGACGAGATGGTGGGCGTGACCGGCATCGTCCTGGCCAAGCTGGACAGCACGTCCAAAGGTGGCATCGTGTTCGCCGTGGCCCACGAACTGGGACTGCCGGTGCTGTTTGCGGCCACGGGAGAGTCGTTGGAGGACTTGAGCCAGTTCGATCCGGAGCTGTTTGTCAGGAGCCTATTCGACAAGGGAACATGAGCTGGGGCCAGACGACTGCGCCCCATTCTGCTATGGAGGTTGGGCAGCATGCACGTGCAAGACCTGCGCACAGGACTCGAGGCTATGCAACTAGAGATACGCGGGCTCATGGAGCATCTTTGACCTGGCCGCCGTGGAAGGTCGCATCGCAGAGCTGCAAAGGCGCTCGGCCGACCCGCGTTTCTGGGACAATCCTGACCAAGCCCAGGCGACCATGCAGCAACTCTCGTCTCTTCAGTCTCGCGTATCCGTCTGGCGTGATCTGGCTTCTCAGGTGGACGAGTTGGCCGAGCTATCGGCGATGGCCGAGGCCGAGAGCGATGAGTCGATGATGGAGGAAATGGCCTCCGACTCGGCTGGCCTTCAGGCCAGGCTATCGGAGATGCGCTTGCGGCTGATGATGTCGGGCGAGCATGATGGCCGCGATGCCATATTGTCGATCTATGCCGGCGCGGGAGGAACCGAGTCTCAGGACTGGACCGAAATGCTCTTGCGGATGTATCTTCGGTGGGCAGATCGTCGAGGCTTTGCCGGCGAGATCATCGATCAAAGCGAGGGGGACGAGGCCGGGATCAAGAGCGTCACCACAGAGGTCAAAGGCCCCAATGCCTACGGGTACCTGCGCTCTGAGCGGGGCGTGCATCGGCTGGTGCGCATATCGCCCTTTGACAATGCCCACCGGCGGCATACCTCGTTTGCCCTTGTGGAGGTCATCCCAGACGTGGCCAACGCCATCAAGGTCGAGATCAACCCAGACGACGTCAAGTTGGAGGTCTTTGGCGCCTCGGGCCATGGCGGCCAGAGCGTGCAGAAGAACGCCACTGCCGTGCGACTCACCCACATTCCCACTGGCATCATTGCGACCTGCCAGAACGAGCGATCCCAGGTTCAGAACCGCGAGCGGGCCATGGCAGTGCTCAAGTCTCGCCTCTACGACCTGGAGCTGCAGCGACAAGCAGAGGAGCGGGCAGAGCTGCGCGGCGAACACGTGACCGCCGGATGGGGCAATCAGATCCGCTCCTACGTCTTGCATCCATACCGCATGGTGAAGGATCTGCGCACCGACTGGCAGACCGGGGACCCCGCAGCCATCCTCGACGGGTACATAGATCCCCTCATCGAAGCCTACCTGCACCACATGGTGGGCGCAATCACCCCGTAGCGCAGGGGCGCAGGCACCCCGTAGTGAAGCTGTTGCAGAATTCGGGGGACGTGCGTTTGCCGCCGCACCCGCGATACTGTCGTATAGATGCTATCTCCCTTGCTTGTCTTTGGTAGGGGCGCATCGCGAGGCGCCCCTACACCCAGCCATATTCTGCAGCACTCTCCAGTGCAGGGTCGCCAACTAGGGTCTGTCAACCGTCTTTCGCCGTTGCCGCCCGGCTTTGCTTCATGGAAGGCTGGGTGCTTCCGCCTCGAACTTGCGCGGTCAAGAGGCGGCTGACCAGCAATTTGACTTGTCCTGCAGTCTCCTACGTGCACGGCACGCCACAGACGGCGGCTCGTGTTGTTCCGTATGTCTTGTGACGGCGTCGAGAAACGCCGAGAAGGTGGCCATCGCCCGGCAGCGGCGATTCGCGAATCGCCCCTACGCCCGAAGGCAGCTTCAACCCTCGCGTCGGCGGCTTGCGTTTTGCCCCTGCCTTGCATAGACTGGCACTCGATCGGCGACGTTTGCTGGCCATCCTCACTCTTCCATGCAAAGGGAGCACGGCAGATGAACCCTTACCTGCGAGGCAAGCCTCTTCCACAGACCCACACGCGCCCCACCCCCCTCAGCACGATCCTCTTTGGCGCGCCCTACTATCCCGAGCACTGGGATCCGAGCATGTGGGAGCGCGACGCTCAGCTCATGGCCGAGGCCCGGTTCAACATAGTCCGCATGGCCGAATTCGCCTGGGATCGGATGGAGCCACGCGAGGGCACCTACGACTTTTCGCTGTTCAAGGAGGTCATCGCCCTCTTGGGCAAACACGGCATCCGCACCATTCTCTGCACGCCCACGGCCACACCGCCCCGCTGGCTGACTCGCGCCCACCCAGAGGTCTTGCGGGTCATGCCTGACGGCCGGCGCTGCACTCACGGGTCGCGGCAGCACGCGTGCTACGCGAGCGAGGTGTTCCGCAGCCACGGACGGCGCATCACCAGGGCCATGGCGCAGGCCTTTGCCCAGGATCCCAACGTCGTCGGCTGGCAGACGGATAACGAACTCAACTGTGGCTTCTCCGAGTGTGTCTGCCCCAACTGCCAGGCCGAGTACCGGCGCTTCTTGAAGCGCAAGTACGGCTCGATCGACGCGCTGAACGGGGCCTGGGGCACGGCCTTTTGGGCTCTCACCTATGGCGATTTCGACGATGTCGAGCTCCCCTTCGAGCGCCGCCCAGGCGCTGAGAACCCCTCGGCTCGCCTGGACTACTATCGCTATCTATCATACATCGCCGTGCGGTTTCAACAGGAGCAGGTACGCGAGCTGCGCAGGGCCAACCCCGATTGGTTCGTGATCCACAACGGCATCTTCCCACACCTCGACTACTACGAGTTCAGCAAGGATCTCGACTTTTTGGGGTTCGACAACTATCCCGCGTTCAGGCTCGACACTGCACCCACCAAGGCAGAGGGTGCCGCCTGCATCGCCTCCCGACTGGACCAAGCGCGAAGCTACGCCGGCAACCTGATCGTTCCGGAGCAGCAGGGCGGCCCGGGCGGGCAGAAAACGTACCTGCACGACAACCCTCGCCCCGGCGAGATGCGACTGTGGAGCTACCAATCCCTGGCCCACGGGGCGGACGGCATCATGCACTTTCGCTGGCGCACCTGCCGCTTTGGCGCCGAAGAGTACTGGTGCGGCATCCTCGACCACGACAGCGTCCCTCGGAGACGCTATCGCGAGGCCCAGCAAGAGGGTGCCGAATTCGCCAGGCTTGCCAGCGACCTTCTGGGCACCCACGTGCATATCGATGTGGGGATTCTCCACAGCCCGGAGCAAGATGATGCTCACCGAGCCCTGTCGCTGGGCCTGCCCACGCCACTGGAGGCGGCCGAACACCTGCACCGGGCCCTCTGGATGGGCAAGTTCGCCGTCGGCTATGTCAATCCGGCAGATGGCTTCCACGGGCTGAAGCTACTGGTGGTGCCTCACCTGGCCATGTGCGATCAGGACCTGGCCGGCAAACTCACCGGCTATGTGCGAGACGGCGGCACCCTGCTGATCGGTGCCCGGAGCGCCACAAAGAACATGGACAACGTGGTCATCGAGGAGACACCGCCCGGATTGCTGCGCGATCTGGCCGGCATCACCGTGGAGGAGTATGGCAAGCGCCCTGAGAGGCACTATCGCATAAGCCTCGAGGAAGAGGTCATGCCGGCTCTGTGGTACGAGGTGCTGCGGCCCACCGTGGCCGAGGTCCTGGCCACCTGGCGTGGCGGACACATCGATGGCCAGCCGGCGGTCACTCTCGCAATGGTCGGCGAGGGGAAGGTCATCTATGTGGGCACCTACCTGGCTCGCGAGACGGCAGAGTGGATTGCTCGTCTGGCCGTGCAACAGGCGATGGTGGAACCCCTGCTCAAAGACGTGCCGTCGGCAGTGGAGGTGACCGTGCGCGAATCGGAGAGGGGCAAGCTCCTGTTTCTGCTCAACCACGACGACCAGCCCCACACCCTCCATGGCCTGGCGGGCAGTCTGGACATCCTCCGCAACGAGCCTGTCGGCGAGGAGCTGCAGCTTGCGCCCAGGCAGGTCTCCATCGTTGCGATCCGAGACTAAGGTATCCAGATGAGCAGGACCTTGCGTGGCGATCAAGGATTGGCCGTGGGAGCACTGGCCGCCGGCGTCAGCGTTGTGACCGGCTATCCCGGTTCTCCGGTAACAGGAGTGTTCGATAGCTTTCTGACCTGGAGCCAGCCCACTCAGGCTCATGTGCACTGGGCACCAAACGAGAAAGTGGCCATGGAGGTGGCCTTTGGCGCGTCGCTGGCTGGGTCGCGCGCCCTGGTGGTGCTCAAGAGCGTGGGGATGAACGTGGCCCTCGATCCATTGGCTACCATGAGCCTCAGCGGATGCCACGCGGGGCTGGTGATCGTCTTGGGAGACGACCCCGGAGGATGGGCGTCGCAGAACGAGCAGGACTCCCGCTGGCTTGCCCGCCTCGCCCAGGTGCCGCTGGTTGAGCCGCTCGGAGTAGAGCAGACGGGGTCGCTGGTGCGACAGGCCTACGCCTGGTCCGAGTCGCTGGGCACACCGATCATCGTTCGCGTCACCCGGGCCCTCGCCCTGGCCGAGGGACCAGTGGCAACGCCCGAGGACCTGGCACCCTTTGGGGCGGGCTTCCTGCGCGAGCGCAACCGCTGGGTCGTTCTTCCCGCCAGAGTTGTGAGCGCTGACCGCAACTTGCACCAACGCTTGCGCCAGATGGCCGAGCTCTGGAACGCCTCGCCCTACGACAAGAGCGCCGGGCACGGACATATCGGCGTGATAGCTGCCGGCTACACCTATGCCAAGCTACTGCGCGCCTTGGGCGAGCCGCCGTCGAACCTACGCATCCTTGGCCTGGCCAGCGTGTGGCCCCTCCCCGAGCGGACGCTCATCCGCTGGTTTGACGGGGTCGAACGGGCTTTGGTGATGGAAGAGGGTGGTCCATTTGTCGAGCAGTCAGTGCGCGCCCTGGCCCAACGAGCGCGCCTGCCAACAGAGATCCTGGGGAGAGAGGACGGTTTGCTCCCCGCAGAGGGCGAGTTGACCGAAGCAGACCTGGCCAATGCCCTCGCCGGGCTGGACGGCGCGATTCGGCCAGAGTTGCGAGAGGCTGTCGATAGAGCCATGCCCAGCAGAGTACCACTCTGCGACGACTGCCCCTATCGCCCGGCCTTTGAGGCCCTTCTGCGGGCGATGGACCGCCAGGGGGGACGCCAGTCGCACATCGTGATCGGTGAGACGGGATGTATGGTGCGCGCCAATCTGCCCCCCATGGAGCTCTTTGACGTCAAGTACTCCTTGGGTGCTGGGCTGGGGCTGGGCATGGGCCTGGCGGTTAGCGACAGGGAGCATCGGGTGGTGGCACTGGTGGGTGATTCCTCTTTCTTTCACACGGGGATCAACGCCCTGCCCCTTGCTGCTCAGCTCGACCTTCCCATGCTGGTGGTGGTGCTGGACAACGGCACCACCGCCCTCACCGGCGGCCAGGCGCACCCGGGCAGCGCCGCTGACGAACGGGGCCGGCCACGGAGGGGCGCCGACTTGGCCCAACTGATCCGGGCCTGTGGCCTGGAGCCCCTCGAATGCACGCCGGATGATGTGCCAGCGATGGAGGCGGCTTTCAGCGAGGCACTGGCTGCGCACGGAATGCGGGTCGTGATCTTGCGAGGTCCATGTCCCAGGTACGCGGTCGCCTAGCGGTCGGCTATCAGGCTACGACCTGCCCAGGGGCATGTGGCACGGCGGGAGAGCAAACTAGGGAGAGACACCGGTGAAAGCAAAGGCCACCGTGCCCATGCGCATCGATCTGGCAGGGGGCACCCTCGACGTTTATCCCCTCTACCTGTTCGAAGGAGGCGGCCTCACCGTCAACGCGGCCATCAGCACAAGAGCTTGCGCCAGCATAGAGACCCGAGAGGACTCTCGCATCCTGATTGCTTCTGAAGATCTCGATCTTAGCGAGGAGATACCTTCTCTCGACCGGATGGAATTCGGGGGGCGGTTGGACCTGGTGAAGCGCGCCCTGCACTACTACAGGCCCGAGGCCGGGCTGAACGTCGTCGTGCACAGCCAGGCGCCAGCGGGGTCTGGGCTTGGGGCCTCATCAGCCTTGCTCATTGCTCTCTCTCACTGCCTCAACAAGATCACCGAGCGTGACCTCAGCCCAGAGGAGATCATCGATGTGGGCGCAAACATAGAGGCCCAAGCCATCGGCATTCCCACGGGCAAGCAGGACTATTTCCCGCCCACCTATGGCGGCGTATGCTCCATCTGGTTCGATGTCGATGGCTGGCGCTTCGAGTCTCTCTCAGAGGGCAACTGTCTCATCGATCTACTGAACGAGCGCCTCGTCGTCTCCTACACCAGCATACCCCGCCTCTCCTCGGTGACCAACTGGGCTATGCTGAAGCGGTACATAGAGCGCGAGGGTGACACCGTCGCGCGCATGCGCGAGATCAAGGCGGTCGCCCTGGCCATGCGCGACTGCCTCGCCGACTCGGACCTGACCACACTATCCTGTCTTCTGGACGCCGAGTGGGAACTGCGCAAGGGACTGGCAGACGGAGTCACCACGCCCGAGATCGACGCCATGATGGCTGCCGCCAGGGACGCCGGGGCCCTGGCCAGCAAGATCTGCGGAGCAGGCGGTGGAGGCTGCATGGTCACCATCGCCGAACCCGGACGCGTCCCGGCCGTGCGCAAGGCGCTGTCCGCAGCCGGGGCCCAGGTCATGCCCGCGCACATCGTCGGTGACGGGCTCTTGCTGGAAGGGTGAACCGGCGCCGATCCTCGGCTAGTAGGTGCGATCGTACACCGGATCCTTGCCCACCCAGTGCCCCGATCGGACGGCGGGAATCGCCTCGCGCTCGGCGCGTGTCAGCTCGATGCCCAGGCCACCCAGCGTGTCGTTGAACTGTTCCAGGTTCCGCGCGCCTATGATGGGACAGGTCACGCGTGGCTCCGACAGAACCCAGGCGAAGGCCAACTGCGCGGGCGTGGCTCCTCTTTGGCGGGCGGCCTCCACGAAACGTTCGACGATGTCGAGGGCGTCCTCGGCAAAGTAGCGTTCGTAGTAGCTCCGGAAGGCCTCGAGGCGAGTGCCGCCCGGCATGGGCTGACCACGTCTGTACTTGCCAGTGAGCATTCCCCCAGCCAACGGGTTGTAGGTGATGACGCCCAGGCCCTCTGCCTCGCACAGAGGCAAGACCTC
This sequence comes from Anaerolineae bacterium, assembly GCA_035529675.1. Lineage (GTDB taxonomy): Bacteria > Chloroflexota > Anaerolineae > UBA1429 > UBA1429 > DATKWG01. Next base: position 7,018 of record DATKWG010000245.1, on the reverse strand, counting down.
GCCCTCGATGGCCCGATTCAGCGCGTTGTACAATGGCTGGATGCTGATAAGGCTCGCCCAGTGGTTCCGCTCAGAGGCCCGCAAGAACTTGCAGAGCTGCCAGGCGGCCAGGTTCGAGCAGCCCAGATAGCGCACCTTGCCCTGGCGTACCAGGTCGTCGAGCGCCCTCATCGTTTCTTCCACGGGCACGTCGGGATCCCATCGGTGAATCTGATAGAGATCAATGACCTCCACCTGCAGGCGCTTGAGGCTCGCCTCCACCGCGCGCTGGATGTGTATGCGAGAGAGCCCCCCGTCATTCGGGCCCGGCCCAGTGACCCCGTGGACCTTGGTGGCCAACACGATGCCCTCGCGTGCGCCCCGCTGTTTCAACCAGCGGCCCACCACCTCCTCGGCCACCCCGGCCGAGTAGACGTCCGCCGTGTCCAAAAAGTTGCCCCCCACTTCCACGTAGCGATCCATGATCTTGAAGGACGTTTCCTCGTCGGCCTCCCGGCCAAAGGTCATCGTGCCCAGGCAAACGCGCGACACCTTGAGACCCGACCGCCCCAGCTTCACGTACTCCATCGTATCGCCCCCCTTCTGTCGTCTAGAAAGCTGCCCGGTATTTAACCATACCCAACGTGCTAGAGCAAGCCCTGGCTCCGCCGGGAACCCTAGCAGTGTCCTCGCCTGCGCGGCCATATCGCGGCGCGGGGCGACAGCCAGCGGAGAAGGCTTCCTCTCCTGGCGGATGGCTTGCCAGGCGTGGAGCCACCGGGCTCGAGGTCTGACGACGAATCCTTCCGCTTCTTCAGACGACGGTAACGTGTAATGTTGACGCCAGGGCCTGATTCGCCTATACTTCTTGCGCAGTTCCAGGTGACGCGAAGGATAGGGGCCGCCATGCCCAGACCACGCGCCGTCGCACCCATCAGACGGCAATACCTGCAGATCAAGAGGAACCACCCCGACGCGATCGTGTTTTTTCGCCTGGGTGATTTCTACGAGACCTTTGACGGGGACGCCGAAATCGCTGCCCGCGAGTTGGATGTCGTCCTCACCTCGCGCAACGTGGCCAAGGGACAGCGGGTGCCCATGGCCGGCGTTCCCCATCACGCCGCGGAAGGGTACATTGCCAAGCTTGTGGCCAAAGGCTACAAGGTCGCCATCTGCGAGCAGATGGCCCGTCAACTTGTCGATGGGTTGATGCCGCGCGAAGTCGTGCGCGTGGTTACCCCGGGCACGGTTGTGGAACCGGTGCTGTTGGTGGACAAGCGGAACAACTACCTGGCAGCCGTGGTGTTCGACGGGAACCAGGCTGGAATCGCCCATGCCGACATCACTACGGGCGAGTTCGCCACCACCCAGCTCAAGGAGACGGGCGCCGATCCCAAGGTCCAGTCGGCAGCCATCCGAGAGCTGGACCGCCTGTCTCCGGCCGAGATCGTGGTCAGCGACGGGGGCGATAGCCTCTTGGGACAGGCGGAAAACAGGTCCGCCGAGGCCTCCCTACGCTACCCCCAGTTGGCTGCCCTCAAAGTGCCGCTCACACCCTACGACGACTGGCGCTTCGAGTTGGGCAACTGTCGCCAGGCTCTGCTCGATCACTTCGGGGTCTCTACCCTTGCAGGCTATGGGTGCGAAGACCAACCCCTGGCCACGCGCGCCGCGGGCGTGCTGGTCCAATACCTTCGCCAACACCAGCCCTCTGCCCTGGCTCAGTTGACCGGCCTGGCCACCTACTCGGTGGATGCCTTCATGACCTTGGACACAGCGACGCGTCGGAACCTCGAACTGACCGAGACGATTCGTGAACGCAGCACCAGGGGCTCTTTGCTTGGGGTATTGGACGAGACCCTGACCCCCATGGGTGGACGCCTCTTGCGCCGCTGGATAACCCAGCCCTTGCTGGACATCAACAGGCTCGATTCGAGGCTCACCGCCGTGGATGCTTGCCTTCGCGACACGTCCCACCGAGCCGGGCTGCGTGCGTTCCTGAGCGGCTTTGGCGATCTGGAGCGGCTCGCCAATCGCCTGATCCAGGGCATCGCCGGCCCCAGAGACCTGATCGGCCTCCAGTCAGCCCTCGAGCGCATGTCGGACATTGGCCGGTGTGTGGGGGAGCTTGTGGCCGAGAGCGACATCGACCACGCCCAAGAGACCTACCCGCTGAACGCTAAAGACCTGGGCCCATGTCGGGAGGCAGTAGAACTCATCGGAAGGGCCATCGTCGATGATCCTCCGGCCACCCTGGCCAAGGGAGGGGTCATCAGACACGGCTACTCTGCCGAGCTGGATGAAATGGAGGCATCGGCGGCCGAGGCCAAGCGGTGGGTTGCCAATCTGGAGCGGGTCGAGCGCGCGCGCACGGGCATCAAGAACCTCAAGGTGGCCTACAACAAGGTCTTTGGCTACTACCTGGAGGTGACCAAGTCCAATATCTCCCTGGTGCCCGAGGGCTACATCCGCAAGCAGACCCTGGTCAATGCCGAGCGCTATATCACTCCCGAGCTCAAGGAACGTGAGGCGCTGATCCTCAACGTGGCCGAGCGCACCCAGGAGTTGGAGACGGCCCTCTTTCGCCAGGTAGTGGGTCGATTGGCCGCCATGAGTGAACGGCTCCTGGCAACTGCCCGGGCGGTCGCCCACCTTGATGCATACCTTGCTCTCGCCGAGGTCGCCGCCATCTACAACTATGTGCGCCCGGAGCTGAGCGATGACCAGCGCATCGACATCGTCGGCGGAAGACACCCCGTGGTGGAGAGGTTTCTGCCCGCCGACCAGCCCTTTGTGCCCAACGACACACACCTCTCGACCGACTCTGCCATACACATCATCACCGGACCCAACATGAGTGGCAAGTCCACCTATCTCCGGCAGGTGGCACTCATCGTGCTGCTGGCCCAGATGGGTTCCTTTGTTCCTGCCGAGTCGGTGCACGTGGGCCTGGTCGATCGCATCTTCACTCGGGTGGGCGCTCAGGATGAGATCACCGCTGGACAGAGCACCTTCATGGTAGAGATGGTGGAGATGGCCAACATCCTCAACCACGCCACCGACCGTAGTCTGCTGATACTCGACGAGATCGGTCGCGGCACCAGCACCTACGATGGCATCTCCATCGCCTGGTCCGTCGTGGAGTACCTCCACAACCACCCGCGTTTGCAGTCCAAGACCCTCTTTGCCACCCACTACCATGAGCTGACCGAGTTGGCTGACCTTTTGCCCCGCGTTCGCAACCACAATGTGGCCGTGGTCAAGCAGGGCGACCAGATCGTCTTCACCCACCACATCGTTCCTGGGGCCGCCGACCGCAGCTATGGCATCCACGTGGGGCAGATGGCCGGCCTTCCGCCGCCGGTGGTCCGGCGAGCGGAGGACATCCTCAAAGAGCTTGAGGAGGCCGCCCAGCGTACACCTGTGGGGGCGAGCAGACGTGCCATCCAGGTGCAGCAGTTGCCCCTGTTCCAGATGACCCACGCCGTGGTCGAGGAGCTGCGCAAGCTGGATGTGGCCGGCATGTCGCCCCTCGAAGCCATCACCAAGCTATACGAATTGCAGCGGAAGGCAGAGTGAGCTCCCGGCTCTTGAGCGTAGGAGGAGGCTCCATGACAGATGAGAAGCGAGGAAGAGTTGCGGCGGCTCTCAAAGCGGTCCTGAACGAGCTCGATGTCGAGCTAGAGTGGGTGAACGAGGAAGGCGCCAGAGCTTTCGTGGAGGGTGACTATCGTCGCATTGACCAAGCAACAGCGCGCGGAAAACGAATCAAGGCGTTTGGACAGAGCGTGGCGGATCTGCAAGCAGGATGGGAAGCATTCGCCAACGGGCTCGCTCCCTCGCGCCAAGAAGCGCTCTCGCATCCTCCGCCCTCGCCGTCGCGTCCTCGCCAGAGTGCCGGGACGCTTCGCGAAGCCTACCGGGTAGCGATACTGCAGGCTCTGGTGGACATGGGAGGCAAGGCGAAAGTAGCTGAGGTGCTGACTCGCGTCTACGAGATCATCAGGGACCAACTGGGTGAACACGACCTGGCAACTGTGCCATCGGGAGGCATCCGATGGCACCAGCGTGCATACGGGGCCTGCTACTGGATGCGCGAGCAGGGCCTGATCCGAGATGACTCTCCCCACGGCACCTGGGAGATCACCGATGCTGGGCGCACACTCTTGGCCAAGGCGAGGTCTGACCAATAGCATGGCTCGTGTCGGCCGAATCGTTCCTGTAGCCACACAACCCTTCTGATGAGCCTCCTGAGAACACGACCCTGGCTAGCGTACCTGGGCCTATGCGTCCTCACCCTCGCCGCGCTAGGCTGGCAACTGGTCCGCAATCCCTCCCACGAGGAGCGCGACGTCGTCCAGGAGCGGCTGGACCAGGCCTGCGTCCCCCTGGGGCCAGAGCACACCGTCGGGCAGATCTTTGTGGCCCAGCACGCCGGCCTGAAAGCCATAGAGCTTTTGCTCGTGGTCTACGACCCCCAGCGCGAGTTGCCACCGTCGGGGAGCATCCTCCTGACCCTCGAACGCCTAGACAAGCCGGCCTCCCCTCCGATCCAAGCAGTCATTGCCACCGGTGGCCTGGAGCACAATCAGCGGGTGCGCTTCTCCTTTCCTCCCCTTGCCGATTCGCAGGGGGCCACCTACCGGTTCACCCTGAGCTCCGAGCAGGACCATGGCCTGGGCTTCTGGCACACCACCAGCGACGCCTACGCCCTCGGCCACATGTTGGACGACGGCGACGAGCAGCCCGGCGACCTCCACTTCGTGACCGCGTATGACTACCACCTGAGCGAGATTCTGGGCGACGTGGGCGACATTCTGAGGAACAGCGGCCGGTGGCTGCCCGCGACCCTGGTCGTTCTCCTGGTGCCTGGCGGCGCGCTGCTGCTCTGTTTCCTGCGGCAGAACAACCTCGATGGCCCAACCGTTCTGGCCCTTGCGATCACCCTCAGCGCGGCATTCTGGCCGTTGCTTTTGCTCTGGACCAGTGTGGTCGGGATTCGCCTGGGCCCTGGCGCGGTTTGGGCCATCCTGGGTATCCTGCTGGCATGCGGAGTCTATGGCGCCTGGTGGCGACGCGTGTGGCGCTCCATCCGCCGTCCTCAGGAGGCAAGCGATCCTTTGCCCAGCATCGCCCTGGCCGTCGTAGTACTGCTGACCTTGGCCACTCGACTCATCCAGATACGCGAGTTGGTCGTTCCTGCCTGGGTGGACTCTGTGCACCACACCATGCTCGTGCGCCTCATCTCGGAACAGGGTGTGGTGCCGATGTCGTACCAGCCCTATATGCCGGTGCAGGACTTGCACTACCACTACGGGTTCCACGCCAACGTGGCCGCTCTCATCTGGCTGACCGGCCTGCCCGCTCACCAGGCGGTGCTCTTTTTCGCCCAGGTGCTCAACGCAGCCGCTCTCCTTCCCGTCTATGCTCTGACCCGCTCGCACCCCGTAGTGAAGGGGTGCTGGCTTTCCCGAAGGCGCTGGGCCGGCGTGGTGGCCGCCCTGGTGGTTGCCAGCCTCTCCTATCTGCCCGCCTATTATGTGACCTGGGGACGATACACGCACCTGACGGGGCTGCTCTTGCTTCCCACAGCCTGCCTGGTCACATCCTGGCTGTTGACCGAGAGAGCGGCCAGCAGAGGACTATGGACCATCGCCACCATCCTGGTGGCAGGCCTGGCCCTCACCCACTACCGGGTTCTGGTTTTCTATGCTCTGTTCTGGTTGGCTCTACTCTGGGTGAGGCCGTGGACACGAGTTCGGCCAATCCTGGCCGGGGCAAGGTTGGTCCAGGTTGCCGTCTCGCTGGCGGGGTTGGCCCTGGTGGCCATTCTGCCCTGGGCGGCTCGCTTCGTGCTGCGCGTTGCCCCCCGCGTGGAGTCGATCTACGGGAGCTGGTTGGCTGCCGACCAGCCCAGCCCCTTCCCCATCGGCCTCCTCAATGCCGGATGGACCCGGCCGCTGCTATATGCAGCCGGAGCAGGCGGCGTGTGGGGGGCGCTGCGTCGGAGGCACGAGATCGTTCTGGTACTCTTGTGGGTCGGGCTATGGCTATTGGTCGCGAACTTGCATCTCCTGGGGTTGCCTGACTGGTGGCTGATGCCCAACTCCGCAGTGGTGATCTCGTTCTGGCTGCCGGTGAGCATTCTGTGCGGCTGGCCGGCCGGGGACCTGCTTGCGCTCCTGGTGGAAGGGGCAAAGCGCCTCTTGCCCAGTCCCGCCTGGGAGTGGGCCTTCGGGGCAGGACTGTTCGCCCTGGTGCTTGCCCTGGCTGGCTGGGGAAGCTGGCGTTCTGTTGACGTCATCAACCCGGTGACGGTGTTGGTCACCCCGGACGACCTGCGGGCCATCGACTGGGTCTCGGACAATATCCCATCCCAGGCGCGATTCCTCATCAACACCCGTCCATGGCAGGGGGACATACACATGGGCACCGACGGCGGTTGGTGGCTACCTCTTTTGGCCGGACGCGACGTAACCCTCCCCTGTGTGCTCTACCGGCACGGCTCGCCCAGCTACCATCAGCCCATAAGCGACTTGGCCGCCACGGTCGAAGAGGCCGAATCACTGGACGACCCCGCTCTAATCGCCCGGCTTGCTCGCGAAGGGGTAACCCACGTCTTTGTGGGAGCGCGTGGCGGACGCCTCATGCCCAAGGAGCTTGACCCCAGCCCCCACTATCAGTTGCGCTACGCCTCAGGACCCGCGCGCGTCTACGAGTTCGTGCCCGATCCCTAGCTCACGGGCCAGTGTAGAGGTATTGCAGGCTGGGCACCCGCCCTCTGCCGAGGAGATCCTCCAGCAAGATCAGTTCCGTGGGCCGTCGCGCTCGCGACATGACGCCGAGCAAGGCGCCGAGCAGCCCCGGCGGCCTCTCAAAGCGCACGATGCGCGGTTCGCCCTTGATGCCACCCATCTGGGCGGCCATCTGGATGGCCTCGCTCTGGCCACCTTCTGCATCGACCAACCCTAGACCCAGGGCCTGCCGGCCGGTAAATACCCGCCCGTCGGCCAGAGCTCTGACCTCTTCCTCGGGCAGA
>DATKWG010000244.1:0-8997 GCA_035529675.1 Anaerolineae bacterium | reverse complement strand
AAGGCACTTTGCTCTCTTGGCTGTCGTGGGTTCCGTCTTTTTGGTGTGTGCTATATCGGTCACCTTTGTGTTGGGTTTTGCTGTCTCCAAGTGGGTTGGCTCAGCGCTGAGTGTGACCAAAGAGCTTGCCCCCGCCTCCGGCCCAGGACAGGCGCAAGAAGGGGTGCTCAAGCTAACGGTCTCGCCCACGGGCGCAGGGCCAGGGGAGATGCAGCAACAGGCATCGCCGATCTTGGCGGGAACCGAGCTGGGCTCCCTGGCTGACCTCTACGGGCAAGTGAACTCTGGCGTTGTGAGCATCCAGGTGATCGTGCAACGCGGTGCCCAGATAGGTCAGGGCGCTGGATCCGGGTTCATCCTGGACGACCAGGGCCACATCGTCACCAACAACCACGTGGTGGCTCAGGCGCAGCAGATCACAGTCGTATTCTACGACGGGACCGAGGCAGAGGCCGAGGTGGTGGGCACCGATGACGATAGCGACCTGGCCGTCGTTCGGGTGAACGCTCTGCCCAAGGGGGCCCATCCGCTGCCCTTGGGTGACTCGGACCAGATCCAGGTGGGAGAGTGGGTTGTTGCCATCGGCAACCCGTTTGGGTTAGGGGGCAGCGTCACCGCCGGCATTGTGAGTGCCGTGGGTCGAACGATCTCCTCGGGAGCGACGCCGTTTTCCATACCCCAGGCCGTGCAGACCGACGCAGCCATCAATCCCGGCAACTCGGGCGGGCCGCTGTTGAATCTCAGCGGTCAGGTCATCGGAGTCAACGCCCAGATTGCCACCGGCGGCGGCCAGGCCAACGCTGGCGTCGGTTTTGCCATCCCCTCCAACGTCGTCCGACGGGTGGCGCCAGTGCTGATCGAGAGTGGCTCGTACGATTGGCCGTGGCTCGGGGTGGTCGGCACAAGCGTGAACCTGACCATCATGAAGGCCAATGGTCTGGACACCCAGCAAGGTGCCTACATCGACATTGTGGTTCCCGATGGTCCCGCAGCCGAGGGTGGTCTGAAGGGTACGGATGGCACCGTGGAGGTGAACGGACTGCAGGTGTCCGTGGGGGGTGACGTGGTCATCGAGGCGGATGGCGAGCCCATAGCAAATTTCGATGCTTTGCTGGTTGCTGTTGCCTTCGAGAATGTGGGCGACACAATGGAGTTGACCGTGCTCCGCAATGGCCAGCGCCGCCAGGTAGTCGTCAATCTGATTGCCAGGCCGTCGCAGTCTGACCGCTAAGGTGGTGGACAAGCTCTCTGGGCGCAGACGGGCACCTGCCGGGCTTGCCTTGGTGGTCAACAGTGGGGGGGATTCTCCGTCATGATGCTGTGCCCGGAGTGACCAGATGCAAGAGATGAATCACGCTTCGCATCGAGGACACGAAACCCACGGCGAGAGACCTGTGCCGCATGAAGAACAGGCCATGCTCGACGGCCATCAACACGAAGGCCGCGGCGGGAGCGCCAAGCACGCAAATCGGGGCGGATCGCACGTTCACCAGACTCATGAGGCTATGAGACATGATGCCCATGCCGAGCAGGCTGGGCACGGCGCGATGCATGATCGTCGCACTCATCATGCCCACATGGTGGCCGACTTCAAGAAGCGATTCTGGATATCGCTGGTCGTCACCATACCCATTCTCGCTCTGTCGCCACTGGTCCAAAGCTCCCTTGGGCTTGCGGTGGCGATCGGCTTTCCCGGTGATTCCTACGTTCTGCTCGCACTTTCATCTTTCCTCTTTTTCTACGGTGGCTACCCCTTCCTCAGGGGACTCGTTGACGAACTTGGGTCGCTCCAGCCGGGGATGATGACCCTCATCTCGGTGGCCATCACCACCGCCTACGTGTACAGTGGTGCCGTCGTGTTCGGCCTCGGCGGCAAGGTATTCTTCTGGGAGCTGGCGACCTTGATAGACGTCATGCTCCTGGGCCACTGGATCGAAATGAGGGCCATCATGGGTGCTTCGAGGGCCCTTGAAGAGTTGGCGAACCTGGTGCCCTCGAATGCGCACAGGCTCATGTCCGACGGGAGCATCAGGGATATGCCTGTGAGCGAGCTTCAAGTGGGTGACTGGGTCCTGATCAGGCCGGGGGAAAGGATTCCCGCCGACGGCGACGTGGTCGAGGGACAGACATCGGTCAACGAAGCCATGCTCACGGGGGAATCGAGGCCGGTACCCAAGGAAGCCGGAAACCAGGTCATCGGCGGGTCCGTCAACAGCGAGGGATCGCTCACCGTTGAGGTCAAGAAGACGGGAAGAGACTCCTATCTGTCGCAGGTGATGGAGCTTGTCAGGAAGGCTCAGGAGAGCAAATCCAGAACGCAGGATCTGGCCAATCGTGCAGCGCTCTGGCTCACCGTCATCGCTCTCGGCGGGGGGGCGATCACCTTGCTGGTGTGGCTGAGCGTGGCCCATCAGACGTTTGCCTTTGCCCTCGAGCGAGCCGTGACGGTCATGGTTATCACCTGTCCGCACGCCCTCGGCCTGGCGGTTCCTTTGGTGGTGGCCGTTTCCACCTCCATTTCGGCCCGAAACGGTCTGCTGATCAGAGACCGTGCCGCGTTTGAACGGGCCAGAAACATCGATGCCATCGTTTTCGACAAGACGGGAACCCTGACCGAGGGGCGGTTCGCCGTGACCGACACGGTTGCCTTGTCGGATGAGATGGATGAGAGGGAGTTGTTGAAGTTTGCTGCGTCGGTGGAGCTTCACTCTGAGCACCCGATTGCCAAGGCGATCGTCTCCTCCTCCGATGAGACTTTGCCCGTTGAGGGTTTCAGGGCCATTCCTGGGAAGGGGGCCGAAGGCAAGGTAGACGGCAGAGATGTGAAAACGGTCAGCTTGGGGTTTCTGAGAGAGACAGGCATCTCGATCGCCAGCGAACAGGTGGATGTCCTCGTGGGACAGGGCAAGACGGTGGTCTTTGTGCTGGTAGATGGTGAGTTGAAGGGTGCGATCGCCCTGGCAGACGTCATCCGGCCGCAGTCCAGGGAAGCCATCGCGAGACTCAAGGCCATGGGCATCCGGTGCATGATGCTCACAGGGGATGGCGAGCAGGTTGCCCGATGGGTGTCTGAGGAGATCGGACTGGATGAGTACTTTGCCGAGGTCTTGCCGCACGAGAAAGCGGCGAAGATCAAAGAAATCCAGTCAAGGGGCCTGATAGTGGCCATGACTGGTGACGGCGTCAACGATGCCCCTGCCCTTGCACAGGCCGATGTAGGGATCGCCATTGGTGCAGGCACCGACGTCGCTGCCGAGACGGCAGATATCATCCTGGTCAGGAGCAATCCTCTTGATGTTGCAGCCATCATCGATCTGGCTCAGGCAACATACAAGAAGATGGTGCAGAATCTTGCCTGGGCTACGGGATACAACGCCATAGCAATTCCACTTGCCGCGGGCGTGCTCAGTGGGCTTGGGATTCTGCTCAGCCCCGCAGTGGGTGCGGTGCTGATGGCCATGAGCACGGTGATTGTGGCGATCAATGCCAGGCTCCTCAGGGTGGTGAGATCGTAGGGCAGGGAAAGGGCCCTCGCACCGCCCAGCCACGTGAACTGCAGGCGAGAGGTTCCGTGCTGCGAGACGGCGCCACGCCCCAGGGATTCGACGAGCACGTAGCGTCCGGGTTGGTCTCCTTGCCCTCATTGTGCAGCCTGCAGGGGAGGTTGGGGGCTTGGGCAACTACTGAATGTGGCTGGCTCAGCATTCGCACACTTGTCCGTGGAGAGAGATGCCCATGCAAGACAATCGGGGGTTTTGGAGGCCCTAGCCCGAGCCAGGGATGAGCATGAGGACGTGGCGGGGCTTCTTGATCTGCACCGAGCCCTGGCCGCCGTGCAATTCGGGGCCAAGGCTCAGCTCCCTGCCGACGTAGGGGCGCACGGTGATATGGCGACGCGCCAGCGATCACTGGACTCCGTCTGGGGAAGAGCATCGTGAGCATCTTGGTGGAGCACCATCCCGAATGGTCCCAGACGGCCGGAGCCCAAGAGGAGCCAACCGCCGGCGACCAGCTTCCGCGGGCTTCAAAGCAAAGTGACAAAGTAGTACCGGACACCGTGCTTCTATCATCTCAGCGCCTGACCTGCCCCGCTGACCTTGTCTCCGAGGGCCTTTGAAGGAAGCGACCGTGCTTCCCCTAGCTGCTGGCGAGCGCGCCGCGAGCCATCTTCTGGGCCATTGTCTCATGCCAAATGCGGGGTATCTCTGCGATACCCAGGCTGTCCAGCGCATCGATGAGCGCCTGACTCTTCTTCTCGAACGATACCCTTTCTGCCCCAACCATATCGGCAAAAGCTCCCTCCACAAATGCTGGATATCGAGCAATCGCCTCAAGTGCGCTCCTAGCCAGCCTCACTACTCTTTTGGTCTCGTAAATGACGACGAGTCCAGCATTGACGATCATTTGCTTGTATTCCTCGGGACTATGAATTCTTATTGCCTCAACCGTCCTGTCGCGCTTCGCTCCGAGCATTGAGAAAGCCCTGGCCTTCATCCTGCCCCATTTGATCGCGGAGCCTTCCATAGCAACGGTCGTAAACGCGCTGTTGTAGGTGAATATCCCGCCTGGTTTCAGAATGCTGGCTATGGATGAAAAGACGCTCCTCTTATCCTTTTCCCCTTCTATTTCATGAATTGCATCGTGAATGCTTACATAATCGACTCCCCCTGGTGGGATTCTCCCATGGAGGAGTCGATGAACGTCCTGAGCTCTTCCTTGTATGAATCCAACAGCACAATAGGAAGTGGAAGGAACACTCTCTCTTGCGCTCTCTACCGCAAATGGGTCAAGGTCCACACCAATGATTGTCGCCGTCTTGCCCGTCTGCTGGCAAAGGTCACTCACCTCTTGAGCGACAAGTCCTGTACCGCTCGCCACATCAACCTGAAAGAAGGGAGACGGCAGGCGCGAGAAAGCTCTCAGGATGAGCTCTCTGTTTGCTTCCCTATATGCCCTGTCTCTCGAGAAGGCAACAAAGTTGTATCGCTCAGATTGAGCTCTCCGACGTTCGAATGCACGGCCAATCATGAGATACCCTCCACGATTCCCTTGTGCAGTGTTTCCTCTGCGAGGCGCCAGCCTTCCTAGGAGCGCTCCAGCGCGGACGGCTGGCGTGCAGCCAAGAGGAGTATATGCCAGAGTTCCGGCATGTCAAGTAATTCCGTGTGGACTGCCTCACTCCCCCAGCCGCCAGTCTGCCGTTTCGTCGCGGCCGTTGGTTCAACAGTGTGGCCTTCATGGCCCCACTAAGGTATAGTTCTCCTTGCCCTAGCGATCTGGCATGATGTAGACTGACCGAGCGCGGACTCTTGCCATTCCGGCTCCCATCGGGGGAGAGCATGTACGATCAGCAAGCTCAACTGACCTGGCTGGCAAGGCTCTATCTATGGGCCACGCACCGGCTGTACAACCAGTTCGCCTGGGCGTATGATCTGGTTAGCCGGGTGATCAGTCTGGGGCAGTGGTCACACTGGCGCAGGATGGCGCTGGATCACGTACCCCGCGCAGGGGTACACGTGCCCGGTCAGCGTGTTCTGGAGCTCGGTTTCGGCACCGGCGAACTGCTGATCGAGATGGCCAAGCGCGGTTGGTACGTCTGTGGGTTGGAGCTGTCGCCCGCCATGCACCGGGTCACCGCCGGCAAGATGCGCAGGCGCGGAGTTTGGGCACCGCGCGTTCGAGGATGTGCCCAGGCATTGCCCTTCACCGACGGGGCCTTTGATGCTCTAGTCGCCACTTTCCCCGCCGCGTACATTCTGTCGCGCGCCACATTCCTGGAGGCTGCTCGCGTCTTGCGCAATCCCGATTCCGCCGCCGACCATCAGGGCGGGCGTTTCATCATCACCGGTCTCTTTTTCGAGACCGAGCGTCTCTTAGTGCGCGGTGCATCGCGCGTCGCTCGGGGTGGGGCTGCGGAGAGCATAGCGATCATGTGCAAGCAGTTGGCCACGGGCGCCGGTCTCACGGTCACAGTGACAACCGAAAAGGCGAAATGGATCAGGTGGCCGATACTCATTCTGGAGAAACGCCCCCTCCCTGACCCCACCGGCCACATTCCTGGAGACGATGAATGGTAAGACAAACCGATCCCCTCTGGTCATAGGAGGCACTATGGGCTTGACGCCTGAGCTCCAGAGCCGTACCACACAGAACGCTGACGCGGATGCTCTGGCCCCCCGTCACTGGCGGCTCACCATCCCGGCGGGTGAGAGTGGTGGCTATCGCCTGGCCCAACTGGATGACTATGCACGCCGTCGGCGTTCAGCTCTTCCGTGGCAGCCACCGCTGCAGCTCAACCTGCGGGCCAGGGTGTCTCAGGTGGATTTGCCCGGAACCTGGGGCTTTGGTTTCTGGAACGATCCATTCGGGGTGAGCCTGGGACTGGGAGGTGCGGCCCGTCGCCTGCCGGCCCTGCCCAATGCGGCCTGGTTCTTCCATGCTTCCCCGCCCAACTACCTGGCCCTGCGCGACGTTCACCCAGCCCGAGGATTCCTTGCCGCCACCTTCTGCTCGACCAACATCCCCGACCCCCTGCTGATACTGGGAGCTCCCCTGTTGCCCCTTCTGGCTTGGCCCGTCGCTGCCCGCCACCTACGTCGCATGGGCCGGCGCTTCGTCGAGGAGGATGCGGCCCGGCTGGAGACCGACCCCACCGCATGGCACACATACGGCCTCGAATGGCGGGCAGACAGGGTGCGCTTCTTGCTGGACGGGGAACCCTGCTGGGAGACCGCCATAGTGCCGCGTCCCCCGCTTGGCCTGGTCCTGTGGATTGACAATCAGTATGCCGCTTTTCCTCCCACGGGACGCCTACGCACTGGCTCGTTGCCCACTCCCGAATCGACCTGGTTGGAACTGGCTGACGTTGAAGTGGAGACGCCTTGAAGGCGAAATGAGCAGCGAAGAGCGGTGGCTGGGGCCAAGGATAAGGCATCTCTTGCGTCAAGCTTGTCCATCACAACCCAGCCACTCCCTGCTTCCTCATTGCCGTGTCTCAGGGCAGAGGCCAGTGCCTGAAATCATCTCACATCAGGATCAGGCACCATGAAATCCCGCACCAGGCTGACCAACTCAACATAGCCGCCGATGAACTGGCGCAGCGTCCTTCGGGTAGCGCCAAAGTCATCGAATTCGTCCGCGGTCATTCCCTGAGGATCATAGGCGCGCCGAAAATCTGTGAACTTGTCCATCAGCTCATCGATGATCCTCTGATCTACAGGTTTGTCCATGCGAGGCTCGACCTTTACGTCGGAGGCATTGAAGCGCTTCTGCCACCGGTGCGGAGGAGAGATGACCACATCCCCTCCGATGAACTCGGACCAGTGCAGGTGACTCCTAAAGGCCGCAGAGAGCAGCCGCAGCCTGTAGCCGCGTTCCTTGTAGATCCTGTATGCCCTCTTCATCGCGGCTACGCCGGCCCAGTCCAGGCAGCATGGATCGATGATGATGTCATCCCGATTGGCCACAACCTTGAGCCAGTCATCGAGCCGGCCGACCATTATGGTAGAAATGGGCCCCATCCGGCTTATGTCTTTCCCCTCTTGCTCCCTCCGCCTCAGGCCCCTTTCCACAGCCTCGCCCACGGCCAGGGCCTGGGGCACGGTAAAGCTCACGGTCGCGTTGATGCTGACTCCCCGGCAGGTCGCTTCCTCTATGGCCGCAATCCCTGCTTCGGTCACGGGGATCTTGACGATCATGTTGGGGGCCATGCTGTCAAAGTGCAGGGCTTGCTCGACGATCAGCTTGGCATTCCGGTAGTACTTTGGGTCGGTTTGGATGGACAGACGTCCGTTTCGCCCGTTTGACTCCTCAAAGGCCGGCAACAGCAGTTCGGCTCCCTTGGCAGAGATCTCTTCGATGAGCTTCCAGGTGATGTCATCTTCGGTGGCCGTTGGCATCTCTTCGATGAGCTGCACAATCCTGTCTTTCCAGAGGTGCATCTCCTGTCGCAGGACGGTGCCCACGATAACAGGATTCGAGGTGGCGCCAACCGCGCCATGCTCGATGGCGTAGGTCAATTCGGCAATCGAGCAAGAGTCATTCCAGAAAACCGTGGGGGTTGTGCACACCATCTTGTGCAACCGACTCTTGTACTGTTGCTCTGTCATTGCTTCCCTCCTGAGATTCGTGCCGTTGAGAGGACGGCTCTTCCCCTTGAATGCGCCCGCTGCAGGGCCAGACCCGAGCCACCGACGGCCTTTGGTCTGACACTGAAGCGATGCACCCCAGGAATCGCGCTGCCGCCGTCCCGAAAACTGCATTGGCCCGACCCCCGAGGAACTCGGGGCCTCCTCGCAGGCCACTGTTGGGCCACCTGGCCCGATCATCACGATGGCTTGCCGGGCTCTATGCCTGCCACCTGGAAGGCCTTGTAGAGCGTCCAATAGGCCAACTGGGCGTGGAAGAAAGGATCATAGTCAGCACGACGTTGCACGTGCACGCTCACTTCGGCGGTGATGAAGCCGTCATAGCCCGCCGCCTGCATTGCCTTGAGATAGCGAACAAAGTCGAAGGGACCCTCCCCGGGGGTGAGGAACTCAAAGTCGGGATAGAGGCCGCGCTGGTCTTTGACGTGGGTGTGCACGGAATAGGGCGCCAACTGCGGCACCGACTCGTCGATGCCGATGCCCACCACCTCCATGTGGCTGATGTCAAAGTTCAGACGCACCGATGGATGGTCTACCCGCTCAAAGAGCCAGTGTACTCTCTCCGGCGAGTCCAACATGCTCCCGCAATGAATCTCCACGGCAATAACCACCCCACGGTCTGCAGCATAGTCGGCCAAGCGCAACAAGCGCTCCACGGCAACATCGCGCTTGGTCTCCCAATCGCCGGATCGGCCGCCCAGGTGGCTGGTCATGACCGACACCTCGCCGGCCTGGCTGAGTTCTGCGGCCAAGTCTATGGCATCGCGCAGGCTTTGCATGTTCGCGGCGTTTCTGTCGGGGTCCTCCTCCACCATCGAGACATTCCGGATCACCCCCGCGAGCACCAGAT
>DATKWG010000243.1:0-11823 GCA_035529675.1 Anaerolineae bacterium | reverse complement strand
GTGCTTCTGGTCAAGGGGGTGCCCATCGAGGCCACGGCCATCATCGCCCGCGAAAAGGCCGACGATCTACGGCGGCGCGGCTACGACGAGCGGTTCTTGCGCGTGGCTCAGGGGTATCTCCAGGACCCGGGTATCAGCGTGGTGGGTGCGGCCCGCATTGCCGCCGACCATCCGGGTGTCCATGCCATGCACGACCCCACCGAGGGCGGGCTGGCCACCGGCCTCCACGAGGTGGCCTTTGCATCGGGCACGGGGCTTCGCCTCCATGCCGACCGCGTGCCGGTTCTGGCCGAGGGGCGGCGTCTGTGCGAGGAGTACGGTCTCGATCCTCTGGGGGCCATCGCCTCCGGAGCGCTGCTGGTGATGGTGGAGCCCGACCAGGCCGATAGCTTGTCCGAGGCCTACGCCCGGGCGGGGATTCCCTGCACACACATCGGCGACCTCGTGCCATCGGATGAGGGCATCTACATGTTGCGCGGGGGCGAGCGTCAATCTCTGCCCCGCTACGATGCAGACGAGATCACCAGGGTCTTGGAGTAGTCTGCCAGGCCAGGGCGACCCCGACGAGCCGGGAGTGACCGCCTGGTCATCCTGGCTGCAAGAGTTGGCCCACGGGCGAAAGGTGCGTCATGGGCAAAAGAGTTCCCCTTGAGAGAAGGTGCGGGATCCTGTGCCATCCCACATCCATGCCCGGTCGATTCGGCATCGGCGAGTTGGGACAGGGCGCCTATCGCTTTGTCGATTTCCTGGCCCAGGCTGGCCAGAGCCTGTGGCAGATACTCCCCCTTGGTCCCACCGGCTACGGCGATTCTCCCTATCAGCCCTTCTCGGCCTTTGCGGGGAATCCCTTGCTCATCGGTCTGGATGAACTGATAGAGGAGGGTCTGCTTGGCGAGGCGGACGTGGCCACGCACGAGCCTTTTAGGGAGGATTGGGTCAACTATGGTGCGGCGCGCGAGTTCAAGGATCGCGCCTTGCGCCGCTGCTATAGCAGCTTGTCTCGACGTGCATCCAGATCGGTGCGACAAGAGCTGGCCGCCTTTGTCGAGGGGAACCGATTCTGGCTCGACGACTTTGCCCTGTTTATGGCCCTCAAGCAACGCTTCAACTGGTCTGCGTGGCCCGACTGGGACGCCGACATCGCCCTGCGCAAAGAGCGGGCCGTGCGATACTGGCACCGGCAGTTGCGCGACGAGGTGGACTATCAGGGCTACCTTCAGTTCGAGTTCGCAAGGCAGTGGCGTCGCCTCAAGCAATACGTCAACCAGGCCGGCATCAGCATCATTGGCGATGTTCCCATCTTTGTGGGGCATGATAGCGCCGACGTTTGGAGCCACCGCGAGCTCTTCTACCTGGATGAGAGGGGGCAGCCCACTGTAGTTGCGGGGGTGCCGCCCGACTACTTTAGTCCGACAGGCCAGCTTTGGGGCAATCCCCTCTATCGCTGGGAGGCCATGAAAAGGGACGCCTATGCCTGGTGGATGGAGCGGCTGAGGGCAGTGCTCGGCCAGGTTGACGTCGTGCGTCTGGATCACTTCCGGGGATTTGGCGGGTACTGGGAGGTTCCGGTGGACGAGGAGACAGCCATCAACGGCCGCTGGGTCAAAGGGCCGGGCAGGAGCTTCTTCCGGCAGGTGGCCCGCGAATTCCCACAGCTACCCATCATCGCCGAAGACCTGGGCGTCATATCGACGGATGTCGTGGCCTTGCGTCGAGAGCTTGGGCTGCCGGGAATGAGGGTGCTCCAATTCGCCTTCGGTTCCGATGCGGGCAATCCCCACCTGCCTCACAACTACTCTCGCAACTGTGTGGTCTACACCGGCACTCACGACAACGACACCACGATGGGCTGGTTTGCGGCGCAGGACGAGCAGCTCAGACACAGGGTGCGCCTCTACACGGGCAGCGACGGCAGCGACATCAACTGGTCCTTCATTCGTCTGGCCATGAATTCGGTGTGCAGGATGGCCATATTCCCTCTCCAGGATGTGCTGGGGCTGGGCAGCGAGGCGCGCCTGAACCAGCCCGGGCGCCCCCATGGCAACTGGACTTGGCGGTATCGACCGCAGATGCTCGCCGACGAGCTGGCTGCGGCCCTGCGGGACATGGTCGTTGCCGCCGGTCGCTGGCTTCCTCCAGGCGAGGAGCTGGAGGATAGCTCTCCCATCGAGCTGGAGTATAGCGAGCCGGGCAAGCCCTCGACGCCCAAGCAGCTAAAGGCGGGTGGCAAGCCAGTGGGTTCGGGCCCCAAGGAGCCGGTCGGGGGTGGGCCAGGCGCCCGATGATGGGGCATCGACGGACCTCGCATGAATTCTCGTCGTCGTCACTCTGATCGCAAGCGAGCGAAGCCGCAGCAGTTCCCGGCAGCCTCGCGCTCTGATAGCTTGCTCAGGCCATGGGTTTCTTGTATCATGGCGAGCGGAACTGCAGAATCGCAGGCAATCTCGATGAAGAAAGGATGTGACCATGACGACTGAAGAGGGAGCTATCAGGCTGACCGAGGCGCTGCAGAAGCGGGTCAATGCGTTGGCCAAAGCCCACGGAGGGACAGCGTCGGAGGTGGTGTGCTATCTCCTGGAGCACGCGCTCAGGGAGTTGAACGCCCGCCCTGCCATCGCCGAAGGTAGGAGTCAGAGGGAAGGTGCCCGAGAGGATCCACGCCTGGATTGGTGGCGGGCGGCCAGGTTCGGCATGTTCATCCACTGGGGGTTGTACGCCATCCCTGCAGGCGTGTGGAAGGGTGAAGAGATCCCGGGCATCGGTGAGTGGATCATGTACCGCGCACGCATCCCGGTGGCCGAATACGAGCAATTGGCCGAGGAGTTCAACCCGGTCAAGTTCGACGCCGCCGAGTGGGTCTCGCTGGCCAAGAAGGCAGGTCAAAAGTACCTGGTCATCACGTCCAAGCATCACGATGGTTTCTGCATGTACAAGTCGGAAGTGGGCGACTATAACATCGTGGATGCCACGCCGTTTGGCCGCGACCCGATGAAGGAGCTGGCCGCCGAGTGTGAGAGGCAGGGAATCAGGTTCGGCTTCTACTACTCGCAGACCCAGGACTGGCATCACCCCGATGGCGACGCGAATGACTGGGACTATGATGAGGGTGAGAAGGACTTTGCCGGATACATCGACAACTACGTCAAGCCCCAGGTGCGCGAGCTTCTCACCAACTATGGCCCCACCTGCCTGATCTGGTTCGACACGCCGAAGCGCATCACCGCCGAGCAGAGTTCGTCGCTCCTGCATCTGGTCCACGAGATTCAGCCCGACTGCCTGGTCAGTGGCCGCCTGGGCAACACCCTGGGAGACTATGCCTCGGCGGGCGACAACGCAATCCCCGAGGAGGCCGTGGACGTCGATTGGGAGACGCCAGCCACCATCAACGACACCTGGGGCTTTAAGACGCACGACCACAACTGGAAATCCACCGAGGACCTGATCCGAAAACTGGTGGACATCGTCAGCAAGGGGGGCAACTATCTCCTCAACGTGGGACCGACGGCCGAGGGGGTGATCCCGCAGCCGAGCGTGGATCGTCTGCTGGCCATGGGCGATTGGCTCAAGGTCAACGGCGAGGCGGTCTACGAGACGACGCCGGGTCCGATCCAGGGAGTGGATTGGTGTCGCAGCACGGTCAAGCCGGGCAAGGTCTACCTGCACGTGTTTGAGTGGCCCGAAGGTGGCGAGATCAAGGTCCCCGAGATAGACAAAGAGGTCGCCAAGGCGTACTTGCTGGCCGACCCGTCATGCACGGCGTTGCCCGTCAGCAGCGACGGTGATGGCGTGATCGTCAAGGGGCCGGCACAGGCTCCCGACGCGATAGACACGGTGATCGTGCTGACCGTCGAGGGGTAGCCTGCGCTCGAGTGACGGCATGGCGCCCGTCGCTCTCTGTGCATGCGCGAGGCGTGTGACCCTTTGGAAGGTGGAACCGTGCTCAAAGTCTCTGCCCAAGGGGTGACGGCGTATGTCGCACTACGCCATCCCGCTCAGGCTCAGCCTCTCTGCAAGATGACAGGCCACCATATGGTCGGGGCCGATCTCACGGAATGCTGGGGTTTCCTTGCTGCAAATCTCCTCGGCATATCGGCAGCGAGGGTGGAACTTGCAGCCGGAGGGTGGGGTGGCCGGATTGGGGACGTCACCGGGGAGGATGATCCGCTCGGTCACCAAATCGGGATCGGGTTTCGGCACCGCCGAGAGCAGAGCCTCGGTGTAGGGATGGCGGGGAGTAGCATAGAGGGCCTCCGAAGGTGCCACCTCTCCGAGGTTGCCCAGGTACATCACCGCTACCCGGTCGCTGATGTGCTCCACAACCGACAGGTCATGGGCGATGAAGAGATAGGTTAGGCTGAACTCCCGCTGAAGGTCCTTGAGGAGGTTCAGCACCTGAGCCTGGATGGATACATCCAACGCTGATACCGGCTCGTCGGCCACAATGAGCTTCGGACGCAAAGCCAACGCCCGGGCGATGCCAATACGCTGTCGCTGGCCCCCGCTGAAGGCGTAGGGATAGCGATTCATGTGCTGAACTCTAAGTCCCACGGCTTCGAGAAGTTTCCGCACCTGGGACTTGAGTTCCGCACCCTTGGCGATCCCGTGGATGACCAGGGGTTCGCTCACGATCTCCATAATGGTCATCCTCGGATTCAGCGAAGAGAAGGGGTCCTGGAAAATGATCTGCATGTCGCGCCGGAAGGGTTTCAGTTCCTTCTTGCTGAGCTTGGCGATATCCTCCGTGACCCCATCCTTGCTGAGTAGGATCCGCCCTTCAGTCGGCTCAAAGGCCCGCAGGATGAGCCGGCCAGTTGTCGTTTTCCCACACCCTGATTCCCCCACCAATCCCAGGGTTTCCCCCTCCCGGATGTAGAAATCAACCCCATCCACAGCGCGTACGTGCCCTACCACCCTGCGGAAGAATCCCCTCTGGATGGGAAAGTGCTTCTTCAAGTTCTGGACTTCCAGCAGGATAGGTCGCTCGTCTCTCATACTATCCCCTGTTACGTGTACAGGGTGCAGCGCACCTTGTGCCCGGCCTCCACCTCTACCAGAGGAACATCTTCCGGCCCTCTACAGGCAGGCCTCTTCGGCACCGGGCAGCGAGGATAGAAAGCGCATCCCCTCGGCACCAAGGAGGGATCAGGGACGCTGCCGGGGATGGGGATCAGACGCCCTTTCACCTCACGCCCCAGCTTCGGTATGGAGCGCAGGAGGCCCACTGTATAAGGGTGAAGGGGGTAATGAAAGAGGGTCCGCACATCTGCGCTCTCCACAATCTTGCCCATGTACATCACTGCCACGCGTTCCGACATCTCGGCGATCACCCCCAGGTTGTGGGTGATGATCAGGATGGCGGTGTGGAGCTCTTCCTGGAGGGATCTCATGAGATCGAGGATCTGGGCCTGGATGGTGACATCGAGGGCCGTGGTCGGCTCGTCGGCGATGAGGAGCGAGGGATTGCAGGACAGGGCCATGGCGATCATGGCCCGCTGGCGCATACCCCCTGAAAACTGATGCGGGTAGGACTGGAGGAACTCCGCCGCATTGCCTATCTTCACATCCTCCAGTATCTGAACTGCTCGCTCGCGCGCTTCGTGCGTGGTCGCGTTCTGGTGCAACATAATGGCTTCCATGATTTGGTTGCCGATAGTATGCACCGGAGAGAGCGAAGTCATTGGCTCCTGGAAGATCATAGCGATCTCGTTGCCTCGGATGGAGCGGATAAAATCCCCGCGAGGATCCACCTTCGCCAGATCAACCTCCCCATCGCCCCTCTGCTGGAACAGGATCTTCCCTCCGACAATCCGGCCGACCTTGGGCGGCAGCAGGCGAAGCATTGAGAGGGCAGTGACGCTTTTGCCACAGCCCGATTCGCCCACCAGTCCCAGTGTTTCGCCCGGCCTGATCTCCAGCGATACACCATCCACCGCGCGCACCACGCTGTCAATCGTGTAAAAGTATGTCTTCAGATCCTCGATCTTTAGCAAATAAACATCGCTCTTGTTATCCATCGCCATATCACACCGTGTAGGGGTCAGCAGCATCGCGCAGGCCATCGCCGAGATAGTTGAAGGCAAGGATGCAGATGGCGATGACAGCCGCCGGAGTGAATACCCACGGATAGAGTGCCAGAGACTGGAAATTTTGGGCTTCCTGGATAAGCACACCCCAACTGGTAACTGGCGGACGAAGCCCCAATCCCAGGAAGCTCAGCGCCGTTTCGGCCAGGATCATGGCCGGCATGGCCAGCGTGGAAACGACAACGATGTGCCCAAAGGAGGCCGGGACGAGATGTTTGAAGATGATCCGCGTATCGCTCGCGCCGGCCAGTTTGGCCGCCAAAACGAAATCCTCCTCGCGCAGGGCCAGCACCTTGCCGCGCAACTGTCGGGCCAGCCACGTCCACCCGATCAGCGACAGGATGATGCTGATAGCAAAGTATGTTTGCATCACTGACCAGCCAATGGGTATAGCAGCCGACAAGGCCATCCAGAGAGGGACAGACGGGAAAGAGCGGACTAGTTCGATCACCCGCTGTATGATATCGTCCACCAGGCCACCGTAGTAACCCGACATGATGCCCAGCACCGAGCCGAGGGCCAGACTCAAGAATACACCTACCAGGCCGACGGTTAGCGAAACCTGGCTCCCAAGGAGAATGCGCGAGAACATGTCACGCCCCTGCCGGTCGCTGCCCAGCAAGCAGATCGCCCCCTCAGGCACTTGGAATAGATGCACATCGGTTTCGAACAGCTTGAGAAGTTTGTAGGGCTCGCCGTGAGCAAAGAACTGGATCGGAAGTTTCCTGGTGAGGTCAGGCGTATAGATCTTGCGCAGGTTCTTGTCAATGGTCAGATTGAGGTCGTAAACAAAGGGTTGGAACTTTCCATCATTGATGAAATGGATGCGCTGTGGCGGCATGTAAATGTACCCTCTCAGCCGCGTGGTTAGGGTATACGGTGCTATGAAGTCGGCAAAGAGCGCGACCAGGTAAAGGAGCAGAATAACGATTCCCCCTCCGATGGCCGCCCTGTTGCGAATGAACTTGCGCCACATCAACCGCCACTGCGAGGCTGCGTAGATGGCTTCAAGTGACTTCCCAGTGACTGAATCGACCGGCTCGGCCGCCTCCTCAACACCTTCACCTGTGTCGGCCAGCTCCTCGTATAGCTTGAATAGTTCCTGGGACCGAGTCGCTGCGTCTTTCATGTGTATACGATCCTCGGGTCAGCCCAGGCCAGAGCGATGTCAGCCAGGAGATTCGACAGCATCAGTATCAGGGTCGTGAAGAGCAAGATCGTTCCAGCCAGGTACATGTCCTGGCTGCGCAGGGCTCGCAGGAATATGGGGCCAAGGGTTGGGAGCATCATGACAATCCCCACCAGCGTGGACGCGCCGACGATCTTGGGAATCTCCAGGGCCATGACACTGATCAGGGGATTGATGGCCATCCGCATGGCGTACTTGCTGATCACCTTTCGTTCTTTGAGCCCTTTCGCTCGCGCGGTGGTGATATGCTGTTGCCCCAGAACATCCAGCAGGTTGCTCCGCGTAATGCGCTGAAGTTGAGCTGTACTCGCCAGGCCGAGGACAACTACCGCTGGCCAGAGGTGATTGAGATAATCCAGCAACTTGGCCATGCTCCAGGGGGCATTCACCATTTCGCGTGACATGGTCCCTCCGACATCTATACGCAGAATGATAATGCCAAGGAACATCCAGACCAGCGCCAACAGGAAGCCGGGCAGACACAACCCGAAGAAACCCACCATAGACAACAGGTGGTCACCGACAGAATACTGGTGCGTGGCCGAATAGATTCCAATGGGGATGGAAACGACCACCATGAACAGCAACGACAGCCCGCCCAGGAATACGGTGTAGGCTAACTTGCTGACGATCACGTCCCAGACAGGGGCGCTCCACTCAAGGGAGTAGCCAAAGTCCAACCGGGGGAAGCCGGCAACCCACTTCAAGTACTGAACATATACTGGCTTATCCAGGCCGTAAACCTCCTGTAGTTTTTTTATTACCTCCTTATCCTGTCCCCCACCCGTCTCGGCTACCTCAGCCTGAAGCGTGGTGAAGAAATCCCCCGGTGGCAACTGGATGATGGCGAAGGTGACGACAGACACGACTATGAGTGTCGGGATGATAACCACAAAACGTCTCAGAACATAGGCCAGCATCTCGAATACTCCTCGATCACAGACATTTGTGGGAGGGGCCTGCCCCAAACAGGCCCCTCCTCGCCTCCAGTACTGCTCCTATTCCATCCAGAAATGGCACGGGTCCATGGTGCCGGGGGTCATGATGAGCCAGTCTGAAGTGTGGTGCTCCTGAACGTTATGGAAGTTGTTCTTGACCACGGTGAGACTGGGCATCATCCCGACGGTCTCGATGACGTTGAGGCGCTCTGTAGACAGCCTGACGATCTTCTTGGCGATGTCGAGCTGATCATCGGGATCCGCGGTGACCCTGTATTCGTCGTAAAGGTCCATCAGCTCCTTCAGCTCGGGCATCGGCTCCTCGCCGTCTTTCCCCATGGTCTTGTACCAGATGCCGAAGGATGGTGCCATCCACGACCTTTCGTCGAAGGGGAACTGGTAGATGGGGTCTATCATGGGCACCAGGCCGCGATCTGTGCCCCAGGTCCCTATCATGACCTCGTTCCCGCAGGCGCGGGGCCAGTACAGGTCACGGATCATCGTCTTGACTGTCACTTCGAGACCCAGGGCTCGCCAGTTCTCCGCCACCAACTCAATGCCATCCAGTTCCGCGCCAGAGGCCTGTGTCTCGACGATGAGCTCCAGCGGCGAGCCGTCCGCGAAGGTCCGCATGCCATCTGCGCCCACCGGCAACCCGACCTCGTCGAGCAATGTCTTGCCCGCATCGGGATCGTACTGGGCATAGTAATCCTCGATGTCTGGCTGGAAGAGAGCCGAGTCACGCACGACGGTGATGGAGCGTGGAATGGCCTGGCCCAAGTAGCAGATCTCGTTGATCAGGTCTCGGTCGATGGCCAGCGACAGGGCCTGGCGGAACTTGAGGTCCTGCATCAGCGCCCGATACTTGGGATCGGGGTAGCTCTGATTCGGGAAGAAAGTGGGGCTTGACGCTTCGGCCCTACTCCACAGATACAGGTGGTAGCCGCCCGCTTCGGCGTTCTCCTGGTAGACCGTGATCTGGGCAAACTCGATGCCCCGATTCTGCATGTCGATCTTCCCCGCGATGGCCAAGATATTGATCGCAGGGTTGTCCTCGACCAGGTAGAAGTAGACTTCGTCGATGTAGGGCAACTGGTTGCCCTCCACGTCCACCTTCCAGTAGTAGGGGTTGCGCGTAGCGAGCATATGGTCGGCCCCGGTTTCCCACGTCGTTATTACCCAGGGCATCATAGACGGGCGCTCGGTGTTGTAGTCGAAGGCCTTCTCCTCGAAAAGCTCGTAGGTCGCACCTGTGTTGTACTTGGGGTGGAACTGCTCCAGATAGTGCCTGGGCGCGAAGAAGCCGAAGCGCTCAAAGCCCAGCGGCCACTGGTTGCCGTGGAAGGCCAAGCCTACCGTCTCCGCCAGGCCGTTGGGGGCCGCAAACTTGAGCGTGATGGTGGTATCGTCCACCCTCTCCAGCTTCATCGGCTCGCCGGCGACGACCCACTCAGTGTGGGGGGCGGGCGAGATGTTCTCGTCGATCTCGATGGCCTCCCACCAGAAAATGATGTCATCCACGGTGAAGGGCGCACCGTCGGACCACTTGAGCCCCTTGCGCAGGTGCAGGGTCAATGCCTTGCCGCCATCCGACCACTCCCACGACTTGGCCAAGCCTGGCTGTACCGGATCTGCCGGATCGCGCGGCCAGCGCAGCATCGGCTCGTAGACGAGGCGTCCGTAGCAGTGAAAGTCCTTGATACCCCTCCAGCCCCGATACCAGGTGCCGCCGTACTTGCCGACGCTCTCGACCGGTTCGACGACCAGCGGCTCCAGAGGCAGCCTCGCCTCCAGCGGAGGCAACTCGCCGGCCTTCACCATCTCCTGCAGCATGGGGGCCTGTCGAGTCGAGACCTTCGCGACCTCAACAATCTTCTCCTTCTCGACGACCTCCTTCACCACCTTCTCCACAACCTCGGGAGTGCCAGCGACGACGACCGTCTCTTTGACGACCTTTTCCACCTCCTTGATCACTGTCTCTTTGACGACCTTCTCCACCACCTTGGCCTGACATCCAGCAGCCACTATGCCGATGGCAGAAATAGCCGCACTCTTGAGAAAGCTTCTCCTGGAAAGAATCTTCTTGGCCATGTCTCTAGGTCTCCTTTTCTTGATCGTTGTGGCTTAGAACCTGCTCCTACGAGGTATCCAGCCCTTGTCTGATACTCGTCTCCTTTCTCGGCGCCATAGGCCGATCAAGACACAAGACATAGCCACGTCAAAACAGAGGCCCAAGCATGCCAAGAGCCGAAGCTAAGCTTCGATGTCGGTGCCACGACCAAAAGCGCTCACCATGGATCATACTTGAGCGGTTGTGAACTAACCATATTATAGGTATCATGCGACCGATTGTCAAATGCGGGAGAACATCGAGAAAGCCTCCAGGAACAAGGAGTGCAGGCACAAATGGGTTGGCG
This sequence comes from Anaerolineae bacterium, assembly GCA_035529675.1. GTDB lineage: Bacteria > Chloroflexota > Anaerolineae > UBA1429 > UBA1429 > DATKWG01. The sequence goes on along the minus strand of DATKWG010000243.1, from coordinate 1,196 downwards.
GGGTAGCTGCGCACGGCCGTGCGCCCGTACCAAACCCGAGTCGGTCGCAATAAACGCGACGTGGCCGCACCCCCGAGCTCCTCGTGTTGCGACGCGCCCTGAGGCCATAGGCGATTCGTCATCGTTTCTTGATGCTCTCTCATGGGTTCCCTTGCCGCTGGCGCGGCTGGGGCCTATGACATCCCGCTGAACATCGGGTCGCTCACGGGGAGAGGAATCTCGCTCTCCACCCTGAGCGACCCACAGCGCAGACCTGACTCGCGCACCGCCTCCAGACGACTTGCTACTCCCAGGGCTTGAGGATGATCTTGGCGCATTCGTGAGAGGAAGAGAGCTCAAACGCCTCCTGGATCTGGCTCATCGGAAGCACGTGGCTGATCAACTGCTCGATCACTGGTGATTCCTGGATAACCTGCATGACCTTGGGGAACAGAGACAGGTTGTAGTGCCAGGCTCCGAGGATGGTCAGGCCCTTGCGTATCATGTCTGGGCTGATTCGGATCTTGAGTTCGTCGCGGCATTCGCCCACGAAAGTGACCTGCCCCTTTCGGCGGGTGGCATCGACGCAGAATCTCTCTGCCGCCACGGCTCCCGAGCAGTCGATCGACTTGTCCACGCCCCTGCCGTTGGTCAGATCCATTACCTGCTCCAAGGCATCGTCGCTCGTTGGATCGAGCACGACGTCCGCGCCCAGCATCTTGGCGCGCTCTACCCGGTAGGGTACCGACTCGACGCCGATGACCCTCGCTCCCCGGAACTTGGCATTGACCACGCCGCCCAGGCCCACAGCGCCGAGGCCAGTGATCAGGACCGTGTCAAAGGCATCCACGTCCATGGCATGGCACGCCCCAAAGGTGGGCCCCAGCCCACAGCAGGCGAGAGATGCCAATTCGTAGGAGACGCCATCGGGTATCCTGGGCAGCAGCCACGAGGGCTTGAGCAGATACTGGGCATAGGTCGCAGTGCCATCGCGAGTGCCCAGGAAGGCCTCGATGTCGTAGTTGTGCTCGCAGTGGATAAAGTCGCCGGCCACGCACAGCTCGCATTCGCCGCATGGGTACTGGGGCATCACCACGACACGATCTCCCACCTCCACGCGACCGGGCTGCGCGACGGCCGCCACCTCCCCAGCGGCTTCGTGGCCGAGGAAGGGAATGCGATACCCAACCACGAAGGCATTGTACTCGGTGCACATG
>DATKWG010000242.1:0-3675 GCA_035529675.1 Anaerolineae bacterium | reverse complement strand
GGACGATGGGCGCGGTGATGGATTCCACAACTCTGATGCCTTCGCCTTGCAGATACGCACGAAATAGGGTAAGCTTCTCATCGTAGTAGTCGATGGTGCGGCGGGAGAGAGCGCGGGCACGGCGGTCGATCAGGAAGGCATTGATCTCCCGGGCGAGATTCGTTTTTTCAAGAATCCGTAGCGTACTTTGTGTGTTGGACATGAAAAGACCCCTTTCACCGCTACGGTTAGTTGGGGTCTTTTACAGTATGACCGTACTCTAGTAGGGCGGGAGGGACTCGAACCCTCATGGACCTAGGTCCAGCGGATTTTAAGTCCGCAGCGTCTGCCGTTCCGCCACCGCCCCGCTCGTGAGCAACCATACTCCCGCGAGGTCACCTTGTCAAGGGTGCCCACTCCCTGGCATGATGGCCCAGTCGGCCTGCTATCATATTGTATGAGATGGCCCCCCTGATGAGCCACCCACGTATGCACCATGATCGAACGCAGGCCACGAGTGTGTCGGTGGCTGCTGCTGAGTGATTGCCTGGGTGCCCCCGCGCAGTAGCAACCGAGCAAAATGGTGGGCTGGCGCAGGGACGGCCGAGTGGGAGAGTTCGGGCGAACTATCATGAGAGTTGGTGTAAGCGGCACCTTCTGGAGCATGGAGGCCACCGGCAGCGGCCAGTACGTCAGGCATCTGCTGACGGCCCTGGCGAGCTCCATGTCACCAGACGAGTGCACTCTATTCTTCCCCAGCTATCTGGCCCAGCCACCTACGGCCGGGGTGCCCTGGCCCGTTTCCTTGCTTTCCAGCCCGTTCGATGGCCATCACAGGAAGCTGGCGAAGGTCTGGTTTGAGCAGGTGGCCTATCCTCGTGCGTGTCGCCGCGCAGGCGTGCACATTGCCCACGTGCCCTATTTCGCCCCTCCCCTGTTCCCGACGGTGCCGACGGTCGTGACCATTCACGACCTCATTCCGCTCATCCTTCCTGAGTATCGCGCCGCAAGGTGCTGGCGAGGCTACATGCGTCTCGTTTCCACGGCGGCACGCCGTGCTGCTCTCGTCCTCACCGATTCGAAGGCATCGGCCAGAGACATCCGGCGTCTGCTGGGTATACCATCAGAGCGCATTCGGGTCATCTACCTTGCATCGCACCCAATGTACCGGCCCCTTGCCGAGAGCGCGCGCCAACCTGTTCTCGAACGCCTGCAACTCCCACCTCGCTATCTGCTGTATCTGGGAGGCTTTGACCGACGCAAGAATGTGATCGCACTGCTCAGAGCCTTTGCGCGTGCGCGTGGCGAGCTCGGCGAGGTGAGCTTGGTCATTGCTGGCAGGTTGCCCCGCGAAGACTCGGCCTTCGCCCCTGATCCACGCAAGGAGAGTGCGCGTCCGGGACTAGGCGACGCGGTATGCTACACGGGGTGGGTGGAAGAGGGGGACAAACCGGCTCTCTACGCTGGAGCGCTGGCCTTTGTGTTTCCGTCTCTTTATGAGGGGTTTGGCCTTCCGGTATTGGAGTCTATCTCTTGTGGGACTCCTGTCATCGTGGGGCAGGGAAGCTCGCTGGAGGAGGTGGCCGGGCCGGGTGGGTTGGCCGTTCCTCCGGGCGACGTCGGCCGCCTGGCCGATGCCCTCGTCAGATTGGTGAGCTCCCCGCAACTGCGCGAGCGTCTGTCTCTGGGCGGGCTGGAGCACGCCAGCAGATTCTCCTGGCGGGAGACGGCTCGACGAACCCTGGCTGCGTACAGATGGGTGTTGAGGACCAGTCGATAGACTCGCGTCCCATGTTGAGCCGGGCGGCTGGCCCACGGAACGGGCGCGACACATCGCGGCACCGGTCCCGTGCCAGAGGAAGGGCCTCCGTGATCGCTCGCTTCAGGCATATGCGGTGGAATCTGGCGGTCCAGGGGATGACCGCCGGACTCTACCTGAGTCGAGTCATTGCCGAGAGCTCCGTGGGCCCCTGGCGTCCTACCCACCTGCTGGTGCTCTTCGCTGGGAGCGCTTCTCTGAGTCTCGCCTTGCTCGCGTTGCTTCGCAGGAGCTCGGCTCAGACCTGGCCCCTCTATCTGCTTCTTGGCTACGCGCTGTGGCCCCAGGTCAGCCCCGCATTGTCCTTCACCCTCTTCTTCCTCGTCGTGGCCATGGTTTGGATGCTGAATGTCCCAGATCTTGCCTGCCACCTGTGGCTACCAGTCGGCCTCTTCCTGATCATGCTCGCCCTCTACGTGAGTACATTGGCCCCAACCGTGTTGCCTGCCGATAGTGGCGAATTCCAGCTGGTGAGCAACGTCTTGGGCATCGCCCATCCCCCGGGGTATCCTCTCTACACTCTGCTGGGCAAGCTGTTCACCCTGATTCCCCTCGGCGACGGGGCCTATCGGGTGAATCTGTTTGGAGCTGTTTGCGGAGCGCTCACCGTGGCCGTGGTTGCAGCGAGTGTGCGTCGGGCCACGGGATCGGCGGCTGCATCGGTGCTGGCGGCGGCAGCCCTCGGCCTCGCCCCTACGTTCTGGGCGCAGAGCACGGTGGCCAACATCCGAAGCCTCACGGCGCTGCTCACCGCTTTGTGCCTGGCGTTGCTGCTTCGATGGGGGCAGTCCCGCTCCCGTCGCTACCTGGTCGCCTTTGGAGCTTGTTTCGGCCTGGGCCTGGGCCACCATCTCTCGATTGGCTTGCTTGGCCTGCCATTCCTGGCCTACATCTTGACCCAGAGTCCGCGCATCATTCTGAAGCCGCGAGAGTGGGCGCCCTCAGTCGGCGCTTTCGCTGCGTCGCTGTTAGTGCTGCTCTACCTGCCCATCCGGAGCATGACTGGGGTTCCTGGGATCAGCTCCTGGGCTGGTTTCGTCGATTACGTGCTCGCCCTGGGCTTTCGCGGGGACGTACTCTACTTCCGCACCCTCGGCGAGTTGGCCGCGCGTATCCCTGTGTGGCTGAACATCATGCGGCTCCAGTTCGGTCCTGTGCTGCCCTGGGCAACGCTGCTGGCAGTCCCTTCTCTGGGACGCCGAGACTGGCGCGCTCTGCTGCTTCTATCCGGAGCCTGGGCGGTCAACACCTTTTCCGCCATCACCTATCGAGCCCCTCAGACGGTAGAGTACCTGATGCCATCCTACGTCGCCCTGGCTCTGCTGCTGGGGCACGGCCTGGGGGTGGCGTTGCGCCATCGTCTGTCTCGGCCAGCGGGCGCAGGTCTGGCGGCGGCGCTCTTGCTGTGCGCGGTGTCCAATGGGATGATCAGCCATTCCAGCTTTGGTGATCTGCACCGGGATACCTCGGCGCGCGACTACGGTCAGGCGATCCTGGAGGACGCTCCCCAAGGCGCATTGGTGCTCTCCAACTGGCACCGTGCCACCACCTTCTGGTACTTGCAGCAGGTGGAGGGGCTGCGTCCCGACGTTGAGGTCACCTACGTATATCCGGAGGGATCCCTGCCCAATGAGGAGGTGTGGCTCAGGCGGATTGCTGATAGCCTGGCTGAACGGCCGGTCATCGTGACCAATCGCTTCCACGCCTATGCCCACACAGACTACCGGTGGATTCCTTTCCACGGTGCCTGGCTGGTGCGGCAAGAACCGCCAACAGACTTGCCGGAGCAGGTCGTCGGCAGCGATGCCTGGTTTGAGGACGGCATTCACCTGCTGGGCTACGAACTGGTGAAGACTGACCTGGCCCCTGGCGACACG
>DATKWG010000241.1:0-10712 GCA_035529675.1 Anaerolineae bacterium | reverse complement strand
CGCATGTGAGCAACCACAGAGAGCCTCACGGTGAATCCCCTTCCTCGGCCGGAGGCGGGGTCGGAGTTGGGGACGTAGACGTGGCCCGCGCCGGTGCACGGCGATCGTAGTAGCGGAGGTACAGCCCGTCCACAACGCCACGGAGGCTGCCCTGCAGTCCGGCCAATTGGTCGGCAGCCCAACCCCGCACCGAAGTCGCTCTGGCGTCGAGATCATACTTGTCTCTGGCTGGACCAATCAGCCGGGCACCCGCCGCCGCCACGAGGACCAGAGCGACGCCTGCGATTGCCCACAGCGCACGGCGGAGCGTTCGCCGAGAGGACGGGATCTTTTCGGCCTCTTCCCTGCGTCGAGCGGACCATACCTCACCCGCGGTCGCTGGCAAGACCGCAAGGGCGGTCGCAGACAGAATGATCGACGCGGGCAAACTCTCCCTAGTGCTAAGGGCAAGGTCGGCGAAAGCCCCTGCGCCGGCCCAGAGCACGCCCGCACCCACGAAAGACAGCACCGCGCTCCAGACAAGGGTCTTCAGCAGCCAGCGTCCGGTGGCATAGGGCAGGGGCCAGGCCGGGGGCTGCATGAACCCGCGAAGCAGGCCGAGCGCTGCCCAGAGAAGGCCAGTCAGGGCCGCCCACCCAGCTGTGGGCGAAAACACCGGGGACGCGAGCCGTGTCAGCCAGGCTGGAGCCTGGATGCCAAAGCGCCCCAGTGCCCACCCCGCGCCCGCGCCCAGCAGGCCAGCGACGATCAGGCCAGCCAGAGGACGCACCAGATAGCGGTTCAGCACCGATGGCACCGTCGCGACAAACACACGGACCGGGACCGGGATCGGGATCGCCTCGTCCGAGGCATTGGAATGTACCGATATGCTGGCTTTGGATGGTTGCTCGGTGATGAGCAGGGGCTCGGTGTCTATGCTCACGGTGGCATCGAGCGACCCGTGGAAAGTATCCGGATCGACACGGAGCCACGGGTCACTCGGTCGGAGCGTTCCATAGAGATACCCTCGGCCTCGCCCTTTGCGCAGTCGCAGGCGCCGCGAGACTCTCTCACCGGTTAGCACGTATCCCATGCTGACCCGCCTGGGTCGCGCAGAAAGACGTGGGCGGCGGACAAGTCCGGTCGCGAGGAGGAACCTCTCCAGGGAAACGCGAGGATCGGCTCCCCTCCCACTCATCGCTTCCCGCGCCAGAGTGGCGAGATGGCTCGCTCCTTGGTCCTCGAACCAACGTTCCAGTGTGCCATTGCGCAGGTGATGGACCCCGTCTTCGGGATACCTGTCTATGTGCTTGATGACCTTGCGAATGGTCCAGGCCTTCTTGCCGATCCCCAGGAGACCACCGGACCGAAAGATGAACCGTTGTTCGGCTCGCTGTGTCGTTGTGAGTTGCCGATCAACCAGTGCCTGGGCAAGCTCTTGCCGCACCTCGTCTCCAAGTGAGGCTGCCCGCGACTGTGGGATCGCGGCGTTGACGTCCCTCACCAGATAATCCATCGTTGTGCAGGGAGGCTCGGTCGCCCCATACGTGGCCAGCTTTGCCCCTGGCTTGACAAAGAGCACAAAGTGCTGGATCGGGGGGCGCAACGACGGGAACTCGTCCCTTAGAAAGGCGCGGAGCGCTCTCGTTGCCCTTCGTGCGTCGCTCCTGAGGTTGGAGTGGACCACCACGCGTCCTGATGGCAGGCGCTCCCGCCAGGGCCTGCGCTCGGCGGCCAGGATTTCGCCTTCCCACTCTTTGGCATGCAGCACGAACAACCCTTGCGGGCCCACCAGAACAGCATCCAGGTGATGCCCCCCCACAGTTGGTCCGCACGCGATCACGTATTCGTCTGTCAGGGCCTGTCGCAGATCCGCACCCAGGGACCCGGAAGCCTCCCATCCTCTGGCCACAACTAGTTTCGCCATGGCTCCCCATTCCTAGTCCAATATGACCCTCTGATCAACCAAACGCTCACGCACGAAACCACCAGTGGGCACCATCCGAAAATGCGCGGCATCAAGAGCATACTCCATGTCAACCGCGTTGATGCCCGCCCGGTTCTTCTCAACACTCATCACCACCCAGTTGCGCAAGGCCTCCGCTTGGCCCGGATTGTAGACCAGATACTCACGGCTAACGATCTCGTGCTTGTTATGGAGCATCAAGCCTATGTCTGCCTCGTACTGAAGGGCAGAAGACCCGCGCAGGTCGGCCAGCCGCATGCGTCTGGCCCTCAGCCCCGCACGGTCGGAGGCTGCGATGGCTATCACCTGGATCCCCAAGGACACGGCCAGCTCCTTCAGTCCGTGGGCCACGTGGATCGTCGCCTCCGCTTCCGATTGCAGACCGCTTTGGCTGGTGGGGATCTTTTGCAGATAGTCCACCACCAGCAACAGGTGCCTCGCCTCCCCCCCAACCGCGTCCTCCGCCCAGTCCCGGATGCGGTCGAGCGTGTCACTCCCACTGCTGGCCTCCACTAACAACAGTCGGCTGGAATAGGCGTCGATTTCATCCAGCGCCACGGCCTGCCGCGGCCTTCGCCGGAGCTTGGAGATGAATCCGGGGCCGCTCAACGTGTCGAAGGCCAGGTCGTCCAGCTTGCGCAGAGTCAACGCGTCCTGCTCGTCGCCTCGTTCTGCGCTCTCGAGGCACAGCAACCGCCACAGAAGGTGAGAGGCGTGATGCTCGTAACAGACGTACATCGCCCGGTTTCGCTCGTCGCTGCGGGCCACGTTGCGCGCCACTTGCAGGCCAAAGATCGTCTTGCCGACGCCAAAGCGACCGCCGAGAATGAGCAACTCCCCTGCCCGCAACCCACCATTCAACACGTCATCCAGTGGATGGAAGCCGGTGGGCATCGGCTCGAAACGAGCCAAATCGCCCCTGACCACCTGCTCTTCTACCTGCTCCATCACCTGCGCGAGGGTCACCGGACCACGGCGGCCAAGTCGCCCCACATCCATCACCTGTGTACTCAACGCTGGCTCTGACATCTGCTCTTCCTAGCGCCTTCTGGCCTTTTTCTCTGGAACAAACGCGTGCGCCGATACCGAGATGCCCGAAGTCTCCACCTTGTCCATGAACTTTGGCCGTATTCCCGTTGCTGTGAAGTAGCCTTCTACGCGACCATTCTCGACGCCGGTCTGGACGTAGAGGAAGATGTCCTGCATCACGATGATATCGCCTTCCATACCCTGAACTTCGGAAACCTGGACCACCTTCCGGCTCCCGTCGCTCAGACGGTCCAGGTGAACGATGAGGTCGAAGGCAGATGCGATCTGCTCGCGCACCGCACGCAGAGGCAGGTCTATTCCTGCCATGAGAGTCATCGTCTCCACCCGGTGCAAGGTGTCGCGCGGAGAGTTGGAGTGAGCAGTGGTCAAGGAACCGTCGTGGCCGGTATTCATGGCTTGCAGCATGTCGAGAGCTTCTCCGCCCCGGACCTCGCCCACGATGATCCGGTCGGGGCGCATACGCAGGGCGTTGATTACGAGCTGGCGGATGGTGATCTGCCCGCGGCTCTCCACGTTTGGGGGACGAGCCTCAAGTGAGACGACGTGCTCCTGGCCAAGACGCAACTCGGCGGCATCTTCGATGGTGACAATCCGCTCGTTGGAAGGCACAAAGCTCGAAAGCACGTTCAGCAGGGTTGTCTTTCCGGTAGACGTTCCACCCGACACAACGATGTTGAGGCGCGCCAGGACGCATGCCCGCAAAAAGTCCAGCTGGTCTTGGGTGAGGGTGCCCAGGCGAATCATGTCCTCAGTCGTGTAGGCCGTTTTGGCGAACTTGCGAATGCTTATGCACGGGCCATTCAGGGCCAGAGGCGGGATGATGATATTCACACGCGATCCATCCGGCAGGCGTGCATCTACCATCGGGCTGCTTTCGTCCACCCGACGACCAAGGGGCGCCACTATGCGATCGATCACATGCATCACTTCACTCGCGTCGCTGAAGCGGATATCGGTCGCCGTGAGTATTCCGTTGCGCTCGACGTAGACCTTATCAGGGCCGTTCACCAGTATCTCCGTGATGCTCTCGTCCCGGAGTAGTGGCTCAAGGCGGCCATAGCCGAGAATATCTGCCACGATCTCCTGAAACAGCTCATCTCGCTCCAGCCGGCTCAGCGGCATATGCTCTTCGGCCAGGGTTTCGTTGAGGATTTGCTCCAGCGCAGGACGAACCATGGCAGAGTCCTGGGTATCGATAGTTGGGTTCAGTTCGGACAGCAGTCTGAGCTGAACCCGCTCCCGGATGGCTGCATAGGACTTGGCATCTCTCCCGTTGTCTCGCCCGCGGTTGGCCCGAGCAATATGCCACGAATTGCGACCACTTTTCAACATGGGCTTCCCTTTCTATCTTATCCAGATGGGATCGTACTCTTCCCCTTCGGTGTTGCTGATGTTTCGCACATCGCGGCCATCAGCCTCCATCACGTAGATCTGCTTGCGACCTTCCCGATTGGACCAGAACACGATCCGCCGGCTGTCGGGTGACCACGAAGGGTGCTTGTCCCACTCCCAGGTGTTGCCGGTCAGGTTGCGCGGTCTAGACCCGTCGGCATTGATCACCCAGATATCATCGCTCCTGTTCTCCTGACTGACAAAAGCCACCCGACTGCCATCTGGCGACCAAACCGGATCGTAGCTCAGACCACTGAGCTTGGTGAGCTGCTCGGGAGGAAGGTCTCCATATTGCTCGTGCTTGGGCAGCAGAACAAAGACCTGTGCCGTACTCCTCGTGCTCTGCACAAAGAGATAGTAGCGGTGATCCGGCGAGTATCGTGCCTCCTCGACGAGGGCATCGTACTCCTTACGCAGCGAACTGGATCTACCAAGGTATTGGCGGTTCTGGCCCGACGAGTCCATGATCCAGATGCCGGGTTTCTCTTCATCAGCAGAGTAGAAGGCGATGTAGCCGCGATATGCGACCAACGGCTTGGGCGTCGGAATCGGTGTCGGCTTGGGCGTCGCCGTCGGCAGCGGCGTGCTGGTCGGAGTCGCCGTAGGCGTCGGCGTGGGCGTGGGCGTCAGTAGAGGGGTGATGCCCTCCAGCCGCTCCACCGCCAGGGTCTTGTCCGCCAAGGGTAGGGCAGCGGCTTTGCGGTACTGCTCATAGGCGAACCCGATGTCGCCAGCAGCCTGGTGTGCGTCGCCACTGTGGATGTAGGCATCGTACAACATGCCCACTAGGATGCCACCCAGGTAGTCCGGTCGCTGCTCAAACACCTGGCGCAGCCTAGTGATCGCCTCATCCGAATGCCCCTGATAGTACCTGTCTTGGCCTTCGAGGAAGAGCGAGGCCAAGCGCTTTTCCAGCGTCGCGTCCGCACTTCGAGGTTCCAGTCTTAGCGCCTTCTCAAAGTACTCGCGAGCATCTGGGACCACCTCGGGTACGGCCGGCCTGCGCTCGATGATCTCACGTCCCAGGTGCAGATAGATGGCAAACAGACGGCTGTCGATCAGGTCCCTCTCATACCTGTTGCTCAGCTCTCCCACCTGCAGATACTCATCGAGAGCTTGCGTGACCTGCCCGGCCTCATAGTCTGCCTCTGCTTGGCTGAAGAGACGAACGAGCACCATCTGTTGATCAATGGCCGTGATGCGCAACGACACATCACGGTACAACGGCGAGAGCCTCATTATCTCGGTGTATTTCTCCAGGGCTGCCTCATGGTAGCCCAGTGCCGCCTCCCTATCCACGGTTGAGGCGTTGTCGCCCTCTCTTTCCAGCTGCAGACCCTCTTGGTACAGGCGTTCGAGGCCGCGCTGTTGTGCGATCTCCTGCAAACCCTCCAGAGCCTGCTGGTCCTGGGGATCAAGGGACAGCAGTTGTTGGTAGCAAGCTTCCGCCGCATCGAGAGCTCCTGCTTCCCTCAGGTCTGCGCATTCCTCACGGAGTTGCCCGATCTGGCGTTTCATGCGGACCTCGGCAAGGACCGGGGCAAGTCGAATGCGAAACATGTACGTCCCAAAGGCTGCCAGAAGGCCGGTGAGCACAACCACTGAGAAGTAGAACAGCAGCCGGCCCCACGGAATGATCCATCGCTTGCCTCTAACGTGCGCTGTCGAATCCAGCTTGGCCTTGAATCGCGCTTCCTCAAGAGCGCGCCGAGCCAACTCAGCATCTGGGTATACGCCCAGCAGTTCCTGAAAGCGGTCAATGGCTTCCTGCCATTTGCCGGTTTGGAGACAAGCTATTCCCGCCCGATAGCGGGGGTCATCTGAGATCGAAGCTACCTCGGTCTCGCTCAAACCGTCCGACATCTTCGCCTCGTCCAAACCGGTATCAGAATCTGTCTCGTCGCCCTCGCGACTGGTTGCCAGCGAAGTGGGCACGGGCCCGGTCTCGCGCACGGCGATCCCCAAGCTCTCCAACTTGTTTGCTTGTCTGCGCTCCGTTCGAGAGGACCCGCCCCGTCTGCGTTGCTTCCTCGCCGCAATGGCCTGGCGATGCATCTCGTCGATCCGTGCCTCAAGGCCACTCGCCTGCCCATCCGTGAGATCGCCCAAGCCCAGTGGATGGTCAGTCTCCTGAGACGCCTGCGTGTGCCATGCGGCTACGTCGCGGGCCAAACACTCAAAAGCCTCCCGTAGACGTGGCTGCTCACTCGGCTCGAGCCTGAGCAGTCGGGCCCATTTGCGGCTGATTCTGGCAGTCGCCTTCCTCAAGATACGGCGGCTGCGGCGGTGGCTCTGTCTGTCCTGCAGTGGCAATGCCTCCCACTCGTTGGGGGCAGAGTTGCCTGGAACGTCACTCCCTCCCTCCGTCACCGCCCGACGATATACTTCCTCGATCCGGTCCTCAAGTGCTCTCGCCTGGCCGTCCAGGAGGTCGCGCAGGGCCAGCGGGTTGTCGGCTCGACCCTCCACTTCGCCCCGCCATGCGTCCACATCGCGCGCCAGACGATCAAAGTCCTCCTTCAAGGGCTCTCGTCCGTCTGATCTCAACCTGACGAGCCGGAGCCACTTCCGCTCAATCCTGCCGGTCACCTTCTTCAGGGCTCGGCGGTACTGACGTTGACTCTTCTCATGCTCCTCCAGCACTTCTCCGAGCCGACTGCGAATCGACGGGAGCCACTCAGTCATGGTTTTGTCCAAGTCTACATCGACGGGGTCATCAAGCCGAGACACCTCTTGCCGAAACGAGGCCAGCACATCGTCGAACCGTCGCCGGACCTCGGGAAGCATCTGTTCGCTCAGTTCGCGTAGCACACGCAGCGTCCGGAGGTCGAGCTCCTCGACCTCCTCGCGGAGATCACGGTGTAGGTCTTCGATGCGCTGTGCCTCGCTTTCCAGGTTTCTAATGCGTCCCCCCGCCTCGTCCATGCTCTCGGCTGCGTTGGAAAGGATCCCGATGGCCTGGTCAAGCTCAGATTGCCGCAAGCGCCGCCGCTCTCGGACATCGGAGGAGACCCGCGCCAGATCCAGCTCTGCCCGGTACAGACTGGCGATCGCCTCACTGGCATCGCTGGCGAGATCAGGAGTCCAATGCCCGGAGTAGGCCTGCAACCTTTCGCTGACGCGAGAGGCACGATCGCGCCAGTCATCCAAGGCCTCGGCTGATACGGTATCCAACAGGTCTGAAACGGCTTGGGTCTTCTCTGGTAGCGACGCCGCTCTGGCCCGGGCCTCGTCCACTAGTCGCCCGGCTTCTTCTGAGAGGGAGATAGCCGTCTCATAGCCCTCCACGGTGCCCAGGGTGCGCTGACGCTGCGCCTCGGCGTAGTGGTGGGCTGCCCTCTCGATCAGGGCCGTGTTCTCGTCCGGGTCCAGTTCAAACATTCTACTGAAGATCCTCGTGGGCCGTCTGAGATTCGACAAGCGCTTGCCCAAGGCCCTCGATGGCCTGTTGACTGCGGAGCATCACCGCTTCTAGCCTGTCCAACAGGCCTGCGAGGGACCGGATCTCAGCCTCGATACTTGGCCCCTCGGTGTTAACGCGGCCATAGGCGGCCAGCGTCCTCTCTTGGTAGCTCTCGGTCAATTGGCGGACCTTGGTCTGCAGCGAGGGCAAAGACTGGGTGACAGCAAGTTCCTTTGCTCCCGCCGCACGCAAGCGCTTCCAACGGTCTCCCGCCAGGTGCAGGTCTTTGTTGACCCGGTTGAGCAGACTCTGCGCCTTGCTGCGCTGCTCCTTGGCTTCCCACAGCCATCCACCGACACCGTCCAGGTCTGAGAGACACCCGTTCAACGCCTGATCGACCTCCGAGATCACTCTGGGCATCTGAGAGGGATCGACCCGATCCAGGGCGGCGAGCGACGCAGCACTTCTGGCCCCGACCTGCGGCAACTGAAGGGCAATCATCTCCAGTCCCAGAGTGCCGGCCTCCTGTTCGGCACACAATGCCTCCTCCAGGTCTCCGAGCTGGACGCCGACGGCATTCGCCTTTTGGCGCACGGCATGGGGTATGTCTTCGACGACCAGTGCCTGTTCCCAAAGACCGGTCAAAGCGACCTCTCCTTCGCTCACGAGCTGCTCGGCGGCTCGAAGAGCACGCCAAACGGCGACCGTCTCTGCAAGTCGGCCCCACGAGCGCAGGCAAAACACGTCCACCAGGCCGAGCTCGGAAGGCACATAGAAAGCCAGCGTGGGCCGCAACTGCTGAAACCGATCGGTTGCTGTCTGCAGCGAAGCAAGGCACTGCCGGGCCTGCCTGTCGACCTCTCCATAGCGTCCCGGCCGGGGATGCTCAGGCCACGCACGCGACTGCTCCTGGTGGGTCTCTCTGAACACACGGACGCGGTTCTCTAACGTGGCCAGCAGACCGAGCCGACGCCTCAAGAGCCCCTCGCCAACCCGCAGCACAACCCACGCACCTAGACTCAGCACGATATAAAGGCCGCAAACCGCGCCCACTATGTGCAGCCACTTCACCTAGGGCCTCCATGCTGTCCACTAACCCGAGCAAACACTGGAAACGTTCGTCCTCTCCTCACTTGAGCAGAACTACCCCCCGCCGACGGCGCCTCTGAAAGTTCTCATAATGGTCGGCAGGGCCGGACCCAAGATGACGACGAACATCGCCGGAAAGATCAGAAAGGCCAGGGGAAACAGCATCTTCACGGCGGCCTGTCGGGCCAGCTCCTCGGCGCGCAGTCGCCGTTTCTGGCGTATCTGCGCTGCCTGTACGTGCAGCACATCGGCAATGCTCACTCCCAACTGGGTGGACTGCACGAGGACTGCCACGAACGTGCGCAGATCGGGCACGTCCGTGCGGCTTCCCAGCCGCTTCAGGGCTTCGTCGCGCGGAGTCCCGACGCGCATCTCGGCCACGGTGCGACGAAGCTCCCAGGTGAGGGCATTATGCCACCGCTCGGTCACTCGCAGCATGGCAGATTCGAAGGCCAGCCCAGCCTCGACGCCGACGGTCATCATGTCGAGGGCGTTGGGCAACGCGCGCACGATCTCTCCCTTCCGCCGCCTGACCCTCCCGCGCAACCAGAGAATGGGTAGCAGAAAGCCGAGCCCCGCCGCGATGCCGCCGCCGAGCAGGAAACTGGCCGCCGACAGACGCCCCATCATCACCCACAGCCACCAGCCGCATAGTCCCAGCGAGGCCAGAAGCCGGAGGCCGTAGAAATCGAGCACGGTCAGTCCGCCGGGGCGGCCGGCCTGCACGAGCATTCGGCTGGTTGCCTCCATGGACCCCCAAGGGGTCAATCGGCCCAGCAACCGTAGGATCCGTCGCACGAGAGGAAGGATCAGGCGCAACACTATCGACCTGCGCACCTCGACCTCTTGCACCAAGTCAACCCGCTCCACATACCCGTCCAGACGCTTTCGGACCGTTCTGACGGGGCGGGCCGGAGCAAAGGCCAGCCAGGAGAAGGTCACGGCGAGACCGACCAGGGCGGCAAAGCTGGCCGGGGACCTAAAGACCTGACCAGACTCGACCAGAGCGATGATGTCCATGGTCTCAGACCTCAATATCGAGTATGCGGCGCATGATCACAAACCCAGCGACCTGCATGACCACGGCCGCGATCGGCAGCATGCGCGGCCACCCCGGCTCCAGAAAAGGTGCGAAGAAACGCGGGTTGATCACGAATATGATGAGAGCCAGGGCCACGGGCAGCGCCGCCAGGATGTACCCGGACAGCGTTTGCTGCGCAGTCAGCACTATGATCTCCCGCTCGATGCGAATCCGGTCGCGGATCGTCTCGCCGATGATGTCCAGCGTCTCGGCAAGGTTCCCGCCCGTCTCGTATTGTACGTTGATCGCGGTCACCACCAGTTCCAATTCGTCTGTGCCCACCCGCCCCACCATGTCGCTCAGTGCCTGCTGGATGGTCAGACCCAGGCCCACGCCGCGTACGACCCGGGCGAATTCCTTCGAAGCAGGTGGAGGCGACTGGTCAACGAGCATCTGCAGTGCCTGGGTCACTCCGTAGCCAGAGCGCAACGCCCCCACGAGCATGGTCAGCACGTCGGGTAGCTGGGCGGAAAAGGCGCGCTGACGACGCCCACGCATCATCCGCAGGTAGACAACTGGCACACAGCCCATGATGGCCCCCAGCACGAGGCCAAACATGCTTCCCACGCGCCATGTGCCGATGAGGAAGCCGAGGGCGAAAGCTCCCCCAATCACCACCACAAACTCTGCCGCCGTGAGAGGAAAATCCGCCTGGGTCAGGGCCGCCGCCAGTCGCGGCCCCAGCCCCAGACCGCTCAATAGACGGTTCAGTCTGTACCGAAGGGTGCGCTGTGACACGGGCGCTCCACCTC
>DATKWG010000240.1:0-5181 GCA_035529675.1 Anaerolineae bacterium | reverse complement strand
CAAAGTAGAATCAACTCCGTTCCCATTGTAGCACATCCTTGTGATACTGTCACTGAGCGCGCGCACTGAGGGCGCAAGCAGGCCCGACCGTCAATCACTAGCCTCCGAGTGCCAGGCCTTCACCTTTATCTCGCCGCTCACGGTCTCGCTGATGCGCACCGTGGTGGTGATGTCACCGGCGATAGACCGGATGTCAAAGACCCCGTACGCGCCGCCGCCAGCCTCGCAGTTCTGACTCTCACAGTCGGGGTCATCGCCATTGCAGCAGTTGTCGGTGCCGTCTTCGCCGTAGAGCTTGTCGTCGCCAAGTCCGCCATCGAGTCTATCGTCACCCTCGCCGCCATAGAGCTTGTCCTTGCCATCGCCCCCGCACAGGACATCGTTGCCGGGTCCTCCGTACAGCTTGTCGTCGCCGTCACCAGCATAGATGATGTCGTCGCCGTCGCCGCCATAGATCTTGTCGTCGCCGTCAGTGCCCATTATGACGTCATTTCCGTCGGTGCCAGTGAGTGTCCCTTTGTAGTCGTCTCCATCATCAGGACCACCCACAATGACGCCATTGCTCACGTAGATAGTCGGTGCAATGCCATCGCTGCACTCGGGAATGCCCACGTAGCCTCCTGCTGCTGTGCTGACGCATACGGCCTGCACCGTGGGGATGATGGCGTTCACGGCCACAGGCACATCGACGTTGTGAGGCGAGCCCAGGTCGGCGATGAGGGTCTGGCGAAGAGTCGTGTTGGCTATCTGCCACAGAGCGTGCTCTGCTCCAGCATCGCTGCTGTACTGAGCGCGAAGCGTGGTATCGAACGTCTCCAAGAGCTTCAGGCTACTGCTGGTGCGGAACAACAACGTGCCCACCAGCAATGCACCAATTGCGAGGACGATGAGGGCAAAGGGAAGAGAGTCCCCTGCCTCAGCTTGGAGCGGCCACTCGGGGCGGTTCATCGGCTGTTTCCCGCCCGTCAATCAGATGGGCGCCGCGAAAAGGCCCACGTCGCAGTGCGGCTCTCTTCACGGAGCGCAACCGTGAGGGTCAAGGTGAGCGTGGTAGAGATCGGTCCGGGAGAAAAGTCCACGTCGTCCAGGTAGCGGGCGACGACGAGCCGATCGCTCCCGTCGTCGCGGATCAACGTGTCGTTCTCGACAGAGTAGGTGATGGTCAGCGGAGTAGGAGTCTCGGCCAGGCCAAAGGTGTGGACGGGCACGGTGAGCGTCAGGACGTCGGTGGCTGCAACACCCTCGGCGACAGCGATGAGGTCATGTCCAAGCAGAGCGGCGGCCTTTTGCAGTTGATGGTCGAGGGTGAGCGCGTCCTGCTGCAGACGCGTCAGTCTGTTGAACTGAAAGAGCGCGGTGCCCGCCACGGCGATAACCACGGCAGAGATGGCTCCAACGATCAGGATTTCGACCAGGCTGATGCCTACCTCCCCCGCCCTGGCCCGAGCATTGTGGGTGAAGCTCATCGTCTCACCTTGAAACCTTCCAGCCTGGTGGCCGGCTCCCCATCGTGGTTGACCGTGACCGTGATGCACTGCAACCCACTATCCGGTGACTGCATGGCCGTGGTGAAGGGGCCAGTGGGAGACATCCAATGGGTCACGGTCACGGTCACGGAATAGGGGTCGGCCACTGGTATCGTGGGGTAGGGCAGCCCTATGGGGTCCTCTCGATATTCGGCGGCCTTGATCGTCTCAAGTTGCCTTCGGGCGAGGTTCTCTCCCACAACCCGCTTCTCCACGATCGCCATCCCCATCATGCCCGTAGAGATGGCGCCCACCAAGACCACCAGGGCCAGCCCCAGGATGGCCACCGCCACAAGCTCGCCGACCAGCGTGCTGCCACTGTCCCCGGATAGCATGATGACCGCTTTCAAGGTGAAGTGCACGTGTCTGCTTCGCGATTGTCGCATCTCCCACTGCCCGCGAACGCTCATTGTATCCGTCTGGGCCTCTCGAAGGATGGCTGATGCGACCCGGGTCCGTGCCGCCATGCGATGATCGCCTTCCCCTATCTACCGGATCGCTCCCATCAGCGAGTACATGGGCATTATCATGGAGAGAGCGACGAACCCGACCACCAGCCCGACAAGGACAGTCAGCGCTGGCTCGACCGCCCGGGCAAGGGCAGACACGGTTCTATCCACCTCCTCCTCATAGAAGTCGGCCAGAGTCTCGAGACTATCATCCAGGGACCCGGTCTCCTCGCCCACGCGCACCATCTGTATCAGCAGGCTCGGGAACATCCCTTGGTGCGCAAGTGGGTCGGCTAGCCCGTGACCCTGCAAGAGCTCATCTCGCACACGCACCAATGCTCCGGCTATCAGCCGGTTGCCCTGGGTGCGTATCACCAGGGCCATAATCTCTGCCATCGGCACTCCTGCCCGGAGCAAGGCCGACATGGCGCGGCACATCCGGCTGAGCGCACCGCGAATGATGAGCCGTCCAACGACTGGCAGTCTGAGCAGTGCCCGGTCGAGCAACAGGCGACCGCCTTCAGTCTGGGCAAAGCGAAACGCCGCGATCAGGAAAAAGACCACCGCCCCCAGAAGGTGGAACTTGTAAGTGGAGAGGAAGCCGGTGAGAGCGATGAGCATGCGAGTTGGCAGGGGCAGCCGTACATCAAAGTTCAGGAACATGTCGGTCAAGGGTGGCAGAGCGACGGTCAGCAGGACAAAGACCACGCCGCAGGCCATGGCCAATACGAACCCGGGATAGGCCAAGGCGCCACGGATCTGGCGACTCACAGCCTCCTCCTTTTCCAGGTATGCCGCCAGTTCTCTGAGCACCGATTCCAGATTCCCCGTCCGCTCGCCAATCTCGATGAGCCGTCCGTAGAACGTTGGAAACGCGTTTGATTTGCGCAGGATGGCTTCAGAGAGAAGGCTGCCTCGCTCCACGTCCGCCACGATGTCGCTCAACACCTGGCGCAGTTGCCTGCTGGGCACCTGTTCTCCCAAGAGTCGCAGCGAGCGCAGGATGGGGATGCCCGATTGGATGAGGGTGGCCAGTTGCCTCGAAAACACCGCCAGGTCGGCGGGCTTGACCTTGCCAAGAAATGGCAAGAGACCACCCGTCCTGTCTCGTGCTTTCTGTATCGAGACAACCGTGTACTCTTGCCGCCAGAGAAGGTCCTCGGCCGTCTCCTCTGAGGGGGCCTCCAGACGGCCCCGGACTCTGTCGCCCTTGGGCGTGTATGCTTCATACCTGTAGACCATATGCCGAGCTCATCTCCGATCAGGTCATGGTAAAGACTTCACGCATGACTTCGGCAGGAGTGGTTATCCCCGCCTTGACCTTCAACATGCCATCGTGGAACATGGTCACCATTCCAGCTTCCTGCGTGGCCGAGCGAAGCTCATCCGACGTGGCGCCCTGAAGCACCATGCGGCGCAACGTGTCGTTCATCTGGAGCAGCTCGAACACCCCCATGCGACCACGATAGCCCGTGTCAGCGCAAAAGTTGCATCCCAGGCCAACGTCAAAGTGGGTGCGTTCCTCGCCCATCTCCCGCTCATAGGCCAGCCTCTCTTGATAGGGCACCTCTTGTCGCATTCGGCAGTGATTGCAGACTCGTCGCAAGAGCCTCTGCGAGACCACGCCCAACAGCGATGAGGTTATCAGGAATGGGTCAACGCCAAGGTCCACCAACCTGAAAAGGGCGCCCACTGCGTCGTTCGCGTGGATCGAAGAGAGCACTAGATGACCGGTAAGGGAGGCATGTACGGCGGTGCTCGCGGTCTCTTGATCGCGAATCTCTCCGACCAGCACGATGTCTGGGTCAAGCCGCAGGATGGCCCGAAGTCCGTTGGCGAAGGCGATGCCTGCCTTGCGGTTCACCTGCACCTGGCTGATCCCCTCAAACCGGTACTCAACGGGGTCTTCGATGGTCACGATCTTTTGCCCCACTCTGTCGAGCTTATTGATCGTGGCATAGAGGGTAGTCGTCTTGCCAGAGCCGGTCGGGCCCGAGACCAGAAGCATGCCCCAAGGTGAGCGGGCCATCTGCTCGTACAGTTGCTGCACGTCGGGCTGGAAGCCAAGCTCGCCAAGTTCGCGGAGAGAGATCGCCTTGTCGAGCACTCGTAGGGCAACCATTTCGCCGTGGATGGTGTCGATCGTGGCCACGCGAAAGTCCACCGTATGTCCGTCCACCTCCATGGAGAACTGACCATCCTGCGGGCGGCGTCGCTCGGCGATGTTCAAGTTGGCCAGCACCTTGACGCGCGACAGTAGCGAAGCGTGAACGTGCAAGGGAAGGCGCATCACCTCGTGCAGTACGCCATCGATGCGGTAGCGCGCGCGCAGCCACCCCTCCTGCGGCTCCAAATGGATGTCAGACGCCCGGTCCTTCACCGCTTGACTGAGCATCAGGTCCACCGAGCGCACGACCGGGGCCTGGGCTATGAACTCGGCCGAGAGTCGCTCTGCGGTCTCCTCCGCTTCGCGTCCCGCAGGAGCTATGCGCTCGATCTGGCGCTCGATCTCCCCCCTACCCTGGTAATGAACGTCGAGGGCCCCCTCGATATCGGCCTGGGTTGCTTTCAGCGGCTTGATGCGCAGCCCAGTGCGCAACCTGAGATCTTCGTTCGCATTGAGGTTGGTTGGGTCGGCCATGGCCACGATCAGGTGCCCTTGATCGACTTTGAGCGGAATCAGAACGTACTTGCGCGCCATGGCCTCGGGCACCAACCTGAGCGCCTCCGGATCGACCTGATAGCGCTTCAGATCCACGACCGGCAGGGCGGCCACATCCCTGCTCTTGCTCTCGATCATCTCGATCACAGCGTCGATGTCAAAGGGCTTGTACAGCACTCCATCCACGCCTGCCCACAGTGCCTCAGAGACCAGCCCCTCCAACTGGCTATGGCCGGTCATGATCACGGTGGCAGCTTGGGGATTGATCGCCTTGATCTGACGCAGGGTCTCTACGCCGTTCATGCCGGGCATCATGATGTCGATGAGCACCAAGTCATGGGAACTCTGTCTCATCCGTTCGATAGCGGCCTCACCACTTTCAGCGACGGCCACCAGGAAGCCCTTGTCTTCCAGAATGTCGCCAAGAGTCTCCCTCATGCCGGGATCATCATCCACGATAAGAATGCTCAGTTGCCTTTCGGCCACAGCCGACAACTGCTCCATCATCTCCTTACGTTCTTCCTTTGGCCAAGACTCTGTCACC
>DATKWG010000239.1:0-3903 GCA_035529675.1 Anaerolineae bacterium | reverse complement strand
TTCGGCGACACCAAGCTCTACGACGAGGAGGCCATCCGGGAGCGCTACGATCTGGAGCCTGGCCAGCTCATCGACCTGAAGGCCCTGATGGGCGACTCGTCCGACAACATCCCTGGCGTGCGCGGCGTCGGGGCCAAGACGGCCACCGGATTGCTGAAGGAGTATGGTTCGGTCGAGGCCATCTACGAGCACCTCGACGAGGTCAAACAGGGCCGCTTTCAGAAAGCTCTGGAGCACGGTCGAGACTCAGCCATGATGAGCAAGCATCTGGTCACCATCGTTCGCGATGTGGATATCAACCTCGACCTGGATTCGAGCAAATGGGGCCGCTTTGACCGGACCAGAGTCATGGAGTTGCTGCGAGAGCTGGGTTTCCATTCTCTGGTGTCACGCATTCCCCGGCCCGAGACGACCGGCGAGGCAGCGCAGCTTGGCTTCTTCGCCCAACCCGTGGCGGCACCTGAGCGCGAACCTGGTCTGGGTCCGGGTGAGGTGGACTATCGTGTGGTGGACACCGAAGAGTCACTAGACAGATTGGTAGCTCACTTGCGAGAGACCGCGCTTTTTGCCCTGGATACCGAGACCACTCACACTGACCCGCTGCGCGCTCGACTGGTGGGCATCTCCATATCCGACACTCCGGACACGGCCTACTATCTTCCGGTGGGCCACGACCCGCGCCTGAGCCAGGGCCAACAGTTGCCCCTGGAACTGGTCCGAGCCGGGCTGGGGCCCGTGCTTGCTAATCCGAGCATCGGGAAGGTCTGTCACAACGCCGGCTATGATTTGAGGGTGCTGGCCTTGCACGACATGCCCCTGGAGGGCCTGCAGTTCGACACCATGATCGCCGCCTGGCTCCTCGAGCCCACTGGGCGTGGCATTGGTCTCAAGAATCAGGCCTGGCAACGACTGGGTGTGGAGATGACCCCCATCGAGGAGCTGATCGGCAAGGGGCGCAACCAGATCAGCATGGACCTGGTGCCCATATCCAGAGCGGCTCCCTATGCCTGTGCCGATGCCGACATGACCCTGCGACTGGTGGACGTTCTCTCCTCTGACCTGAAGGAGCGCGACCAATGGGAGCTCTTTGCTGGGACGGAGATGCCCCTGGTGCCAGTGCTCGTGGATATGGAGATGCATGGCATGTTAGTGGATCGGGCTTACCTCCAGGCGATGTCTGAGGAGATCACCCAACGACTGGATGAACTCGGCTCTCAGATCCATGCCCTGGCCGGCCATCCCTTCAACATCAACTCCACCAGGCAGCTTGGGACGGTGCTCTTTGAGGAGCTGAACCTGCCGGTGGTCCGACGGACGCGCACCGGATACTCTACCGATGCTGCGGTCATGGAGAAGCTCACGGAGAAACACCCCATCGTGGACCTGGTTCTGGAATACCGGATGCTGGAGAAGCTGAAAGGCACGTATGTGGATGCTCTGCCCAGGCTCATCCATCCCCGCACCGGCCGCGTCCATACTTCGTTCAGGCAAACGGGCACCACAACCGGGCGCATCTCTTCCAACGACCCCAACTTGCAGAATATCCCGGTGCGCACTGCGCTGGGTCGGCGCGTGCGTGGGGCCTTTGTTGCGCCCGCAGGCCACATGCTGTTGAGCTGCGACTACTCGCAGGTGGAGCTTCGCCTTCTTGCGCATCTCTCGCAGGACCCGGAGCTCGTGGCTGCCTTCTGGCGCGACGAAGACGTCCATGCCACCACGGCGGCGGCAATCCATGATGTGCCCCTAGCCGAGGTTACGAAAAAACAGCGTGCCCTGGCCAAGACGATCAATTTCGGTCTGATGTATGGCATGGGAGCCTACGGCCTGGCGGCGCGGACAGATCTCTCGGTGCCGCGGTCTCGTGAGTTCATCGAGTCCTACTTTGGGCGCTTTAGCCGCGTAAGAGATTATCTGGAAGAGACCAAGCGCACGGCCAGCGAGAAGGGGTATGTGGAGACGATCCTGGGGCGCAGACGCTATTTCCCCGAATTGCAGTCGCGCAGCGCCGCAGGCGGCAACCTCCGTCGCGGGGCCGAGCGTGCGGCGGTCAACATGCCCATTCAGGGGGGCGCAGCCGACATCATCAAGCTAGCCATGATCGCCCTGCACCGCCGCCTGCACGAGCAAGGGCTTGCGGCCCAACTCGTGCTGCAGGTGCACGATGAGCTGGTGCTGGAGGTGCGCGAGGACGCAATCGAGGCCACCCGTGCCCTGGTGGTCGATTCGATGGAGAGCGCCTACAAGCTGCGCGTGCCCCTCAAAGTGGACACGGCTGTCGGCAAGAACTGGATGGAGATGAAGTAACATGAGTCTGCCCGACGTCGAGCTGGGTGAGGTCATCCGTAGAGCACTGCGAAAGGCGCAGCGAAAGGGCGATCTGCCTCCCTTCGCTCTCCCCGACCAAGTCCCTGTGGAGCGGCCCAAGGAGGAGGCCAAGGGTGACTTTGCCACGCCGGTCTGCATGCAATTGGCCCGTCAGGCCCGCATGGCCCCGGTCAAGATCGCCGAGGCCGTGGTCAAGCACCTGCCCGAGCTTCCCTTTGTGGCGCAGGTGGAGGTGGCCCACCCTGGGTTCATCAACTTTCGTCTGAGCGGGGCATGGCTGGCTTCGCAGGTAAAAGAGATCCTGGCGGCAGGCGAGGCATATGGAAACATCTCGCTGGGCCAGGGGAGCAAGGTGCAGGTCGAGTACGTTAGCGCCAATCCCACCGGCCCTCTGCACATCGGCTCGGCTCGCAACGCCGTGTTGGGCGATGCGTTGGCCTCTGTGTTGGGAGCCGCCGACTACCGGGTGCAGCGAGAATACCTGGTGAACGATGGCGGCAGCCAAATGCGCGCCTTCAACGACACCCTCTATGCGCGCTATGGCCAGGCGCTGGGCCACGATGAGGCCATCCCCGAGGATGGATACCAAGGCCACTATATGATCGCGCTGGGGAAAGAGATCGCCACCGAACAGGGCACTGTGTTCTTGGAGATGCCCCGCCAAGAGGCCGTGGACCAGGTGGGAGCCCTGGGGCTGGCCGAGGTGGTGGCCCAGGTCAAGGAAGACCTGGCCATGATGGGCGTGCACTATGATCGCTGGTTCTCCGAGCGTTCCCTCTACCAGAACGGCCAGTTCGACCGGATAATGACCATTCTGCGCCAGGGCGGTCACGTCGATTATCACGACGGGGCGGTGTGGTTCAAGGCCACGGACCTCGGTGCCCCCAAGGATGAGGTCATCATCCGCTCCAGCGGCGAGCCGGGCTACTTTGCCTCCGACATCGCCTATCACTACAACAAGTTCGTCGAGCGGGGATTCGAGCAGGTCATCGATGTGTGGGGCGCTGATCATCAGGGCCATGTGCCCCGAATGAAGGCCACGATGACGGCGCTGGGCCTGGACCCCGATCGCCTGACCATCATCATCTACCAGATGGTCACTTTGAAGAGGGGCGGGCAGGTGGTGCGCCTTTCCAAGCGGACGGGCGACATCATCACCCTGCGCGAGGTGCTCGAGGAGGTCGGATCAGACGCAGTGCGCTTCTTCCTGCTGGCCCGCTCGGCCGACAGCCAGATGGATTTCGACCTGGACCTGGCCAAGGAGCAGTCGGATGAGAACCCCGTCTACTACATCCAGTACGCTCATGCGCGCATATGCTCCATCCTGCGTCACGCCGGCGAGCTCGACTACTCCGATGGCGACGCGAGTCTGCTCACCTCAAAGCCAGAACTGGACCTGATCCGCAGGATGGTGCGTTTGCCCGAAGTGGTGCGGACGGCGGCCGTCCAGCTAGCACCGCACCATTTGACCTACTACGCCCAGGACCTGGCCAGCGCCTTCCACGCATTCTACCGCGACTGTCGCGTGGTTAGCTCGTTTCCTGAGGATGAGGCCATCAGCAAGGCACGACTGAAGCT
>DATKWG010000238.1:0-3138 GCA_035529675.1 Anaerolineae bacterium | reverse complement strand
CAACTGCTGACGCTCTGTGTCGGAGTCGGGGGCGGGGACGAGGGAGGCGAAGATGGCGGCGCGCATGGCGGCCAGCGGCCGCCGTGCCCACCAGATGTGGAGCGTGGAGATGTGGCCGTGGCGGATGGATTTCTCGCGCGCCGATTGGTCGGAGATGGCTTTGAGGGGCAGGGAGAGTTCGATCAGGCGCTTGCGGTTACTCTTCATCGGTTTGGAGTCCTTCTTCTCGTTCCACCTGTTCGGAGGTTTCGACATACTGCCGAGAGAGGCGATCGAGGAGTTCCTGGCATTTGCCCACATCTCTCTCGCGCCCAAGCCGGGCAAACTGCTCCAAGGCAAGTTCACCCAACCGTTGGGCCTTCTGGACTTCTCCCTTTCGTCTGGCGACTTGGGCCAGATCGTAGTTGATTTGGGCTATGTCCTTTGGCCCAGCAGTTTCCAAGGCCTCGATCAAGAATTTTTCGGCTGACGGGACATCTTTCAGTATCAAACTGAGGTGTCCCAGACGTGCCAGCACAGGAGCGGGGTTCTCGCCTATCGAACGCCGCAGTTCTAGCTCTCGCTCGAAAAACCTCTTCGCACGGCCAGTTTCTCCCTTCCACCGATATACCCAACCGGCACTAGCAAACGCTCGAGCCGCGACTATCTGGCGTACCTTCTCGTATCCAGGTGCTGAACTCGCGTCGCATTGTTCCAAGATGGATTCGATTTTCCCAACAGCAAGATCACTATCACCCATGCAAGAATGCAGCAAGGCTTCATGAGATGCGACCAGTATCAAGGCATCAGGAAGGCCAAACTGCTCAGCCACCGCCCTGCCCTTCTGCAGCACTTCTTCCCACTCTGAAGTCCGCTGATGACTCAGTATATAACCTATAGCATCAATCCACAACCACGCTTCGGACGAATCTCCCAGCCGGTTGGCTGCTTGGCACATCTGACGACTCAACTGCAATCGTTTGTCCCACAGTCCCCACACATTTAGAACATGCACAATCGGCAAAAAGAGCTCCAGTGCGGCGGCGTCACGCCCTTCATCCAAGGCTCGACGGATGACGTAATCAAGGTTGTCCCACTCCTGTTCCAGGCTTTGAGCCCAAGCGTAGTCAAATAACAAGTAATCCCAATACCGAACGCCTACCTCCATCTTCTTTGGGGGCGCTACCAACTGTGCATAGTACGCCAGTATGTGTTCGAAGACTTGAGATTCTGCTTCCCGCTGAAGTCTGGCCTTGGCAAACGCTCGTGTCAAGGGGTGGATGCTATAACGTCGCCGAGCCAGGTCTAGATCATCGGTGGCATCCACCAGAAACATCTCGACGAGTTGCCCCAGAGCCTCATCGAGAACAAAGTGATGTACGTCACTTGCGGCCTCTATTCCAGCCCGCGAGGCAGAGGTTGCAAAGATCGGCATTACGATGAGCACCTGCCGGGCACCCGCCGACAACAGGCCCCAGGAACGGGTGAAAATACTGTCGAATACGCTGCCTCTGGCCTCGTGCAGGGATGCCAGGACGGTGTCCAGCGACTGTCCCTTCTGCTTGATCTGTCCCACTGCCCACTTGATGGCGAGCGGAGCGCCATCCGTCGCTTGATAAAGGTGCAATAACATTCGATCTTCGGCGTGCTCCAGCGACACCAATCCCAAGCGACTGCCCTCGTTGTGAATGAGGGCCAACGCCTCCGGTTCTGTCAGTCCCTTGAGCGAGATGGCCCGGACCTGGGGCAACTTTTGCTCGCGGGTGGTGATCAGCGCCTTGGACGGTTCTGGCAATTCCAGGAGGAAGTCTCGCACGCCTGCATCGGTGATCGTCTCAAAGTTGTCCACGATCAGCAGGTGTGACTTTTCCTGGAGCAACTTGCATACCGCGCTCCGCTTTTCCTCGGCGGGCTGCTGCACGATGCCGGGATATTCCAGCGTGCGGGCAACGGCGTCCAGAAGCGCGTTCAACGTCAAGTCACGATCTTTGGCGGTGGTCCAGATGAAACCATTGAACCTCGCTATCCCACCAGGCGAATCTGCGCCCTGGCTGGCGCGTAGACACTCGTGGGTTACTTCCAACGCCAGCGACGTCTTGCCGATGCCACCGATCCCGTCAATGCTGACCAGGTACGAGCGCGACCGTAGCGCTTCGTGAACTCGTCCTTTCTCTGCATCTCTCCCGATGAATTCACTGCGGGGTGGGAGGTTGTTGGGAATCTGAGGAACAGGCAAAGGCAGTGAAGTCGGTTTCTCCTGGCTAGTCTCACCTGACACAGTGATCTTGCGTTCCAGGCGGGCTTGCCAGATAACCAGACCAACTGTCGCCAGTAGCAGAATGACAAACAGAGGCCAGGCCAGCCAAAGGTAGGGCTGCCAGGCCACTGGCAGAGTGCTAGATGCAACGTTGCCCAGGACGCCGCTCAAACCAGCAATCAAAGTAAGCAATACAAGAACGACTACGTAGCTGTGGTTGCGCGACATCGTAATGCCCCCATTGCCACTCATGATTTATGCAGGCTCCGACAGGATGCTAAACACTCAATCCTTACATCGTGCGCCCCGTTGCGGTTGCACTTCATAGCTGATGGCTGGTTCAGCCACCCGATTCCATCCCTGCTGGGCCACGCGATAGCGCACCTGGGGGATGACCTCCTCGCGGGGCAAGCGGTGGGCCGGGTCCTGGACCAGGTGCAAGGCAGGCGCTTGCAGAGCGCCGGTGACGATGTACAGCCAGTAGGCTTCGCCCAATTGCTCGGCCTTCAGCCACTCATTTTCGGATAGTTCGACTGCCCCCACGCCGGCGCGGCCTTTCACCTCGACGTAACGCACCTCCTCGCCAGGGCCACGGCTGAGCACGTCGTAGCCCCTCTCTTCCGCGCTCACGTCCTCGACTTCCCAGCCGCGGGCCTGCTCGTAGGCTGAAGCGTGGGCCATCGCCGCCTCCTCCACCGCATCGCTGCGCCGCATCGGGGGCTCACCGCCCCCAGACCCTTCGACTACGCTCAGGGTGACAAGGGAGGCAGAGGCTGGAGCCGGTACGACGGCGGCCACGCCGAGTATTTCGGGCGCGCCCAACGCCAGCACGCCAGCGCGCCCGGTCTCGGCCAGGCGGACGGATTGCCGGCGGCGCAGGTCGTCCAGGTGGCGGCGCTCCT
>DATKWG010000237.1:0-14464 GCA_035529675.1 Anaerolineae bacterium | reverse complement strand
GCGGTTGCTTTCGCCGCCCTCTTTCGCCTAGCAGCCGACGATCTGCGAGAGCTCCTTCCCTTCTTTGCCATACGCGACCACTCCTGTTCCCGCCGACACGGTCTTGGCACTTGCCCTGCGATCACCAGGCCAGACCGCGCCTCAGTCATGCTCCCCTGGTCGCCCCACGCCGCGCAGGGGCCGCGCGTGCGTTGCCTTTAGCGTTGACGCTGGCTGCACACAGAAGGCATCCGCGACTGCCTAGCCCTTCATCACGCCCATGGGTCGCGTGCGGGCCACCTTTCGAGCTATGCCGGTCCTGTGCACCACGTCAACCACGCGGTCCAGGTCCTTGTAGGCTTGGGGAGCCTCTTCAGCCAGTCCGGACATGCTCTTGGCGCGAACCGTGATGCCCGAACGCTCCAAATCGTCCCTCAGTTTCTCGCCACGGACGCTACTGCGTGCTCTTCTGCGGCTCATCAATCGTCCAGCGCCATGACAAGTGCTACCGAAGGTCTCTTGCATGGCCTTGGCTGTCCCCACCAGGACGTATGACCCACTGCCCATGTCGCCGGGAATCAACACTGGCTGACCGAATCGGCGGTAGTCGGGCGGCACCTCTTGCTGATCGGGGCCAAACGCTCGCGTGGCCCCCTTGCGGTGCACACACACCTCCACCATCTTCCCTTCGATCTGGTGACGTTCGATCTTGGCGATGTTGTGACAGACGTCATAGAGCATACGCAGGTCCAGGTCACCCACACGTCCAGCAAGGGTCTGCTCAAAGCTCTGGCGGACCAGGTGGGTGATAACCTGGCGGTTCACCCAGGCGTAGTTGGCCGCGCAGCACATGGACTCAAAGTACTTGCGACCTTCGGGTGAGTCGCAGGGAGCGCAGACTAGCTCGCGGTCGGGAAGTTGGATGTTGTACTTGGTCACGGTCTGTTGCATCATGCGCACGGCATCTGTACAAATCTGGTGGCCGAGGCCACGCGAGCCGCAGTGGATCCACACGCAGAACCGACCAGGGACCAGGTCAAATGCGTTGGCCACCTCCTCGTCATAGACCTCGACGATCTCGTCCACCTCAATGAAGTGATTGCCCGAGCCTAGCGTCCCCACTTGCGTGCGGCCACGCTCAAGGGCTCGAGGGCCGACCGCACTCGCCTTGGCCGCCGCCATGCAGCCGCCATCCTCGGTATGCTCGCGATCTTCTGCGGTGCCATACTGTTTTCTGATCGCCCAGTCCACGCCCGTTTCCAGGAGGTTGCTCAGCTCCTTGCCAGAGAGACGAATCGAGCCGGAGGCTCCTACCCCTGCGGGGATGTTGGCGTAGAGGGCACTCATGAGACTGTCCATGTGGGGACGAATGGCATCGGCCTCGATCGTGCTGGTGAGCAAGCGTACGCCGCAATTGATGTCGTATCCCACGCCGCCTGGCGAGATGACCCCGTCGGGCAAGAGGGTGGCAGCCACTCCCCCAATGGGGAAGCCATACCCCTGGTGCACGTCGGGCATGGCCATAGTGTACTTGACGACCCCTGGCAGAGTGGTGGTGTTGATGAGTTGGGTCATCGAGCGATCCTCAAACGCCTTCTCCAGTATGTAGTGATCAGCATAGATCCTGGCTGGAACGCGCATGTCATCGCGGTGACTGGCAGGGATCTCGTACAAGAGAGGCTCAATCCTGACCAGGTCTCGCTTGGTGATCATAGCGTCTCCCCCTTCCCGTTCGCACGGGATTCATGGCCTTCAACCTGAAAGAACCTCTGTCGTCCGCGGGTTCACTCCATGAGTTCGGCCTCGCGACAGCGCGCAGTGTCGCCTACACATCGAATGTGATGGTGGCCTGGTAGCCGCTGCTGCCACGAGTCACATGCAGGTCAGAAAAGGTTGCCGCCTTGATGCCCCGTCGCGGTGGATGGTTGGTTGCGCCGCTCACAGTGGCCTCGAGATGCCTCTCGCCAAGGTGAGTCATATCATAGGCATCGTACAGCTCCTGTCCGGCCTCGCCAAGGTAGAGTAACTCATTGAGCCAGTCCACCAACAGGGTCTCTACATCATCTGCCTCGAGAGCGATATGGTGAGATACTCGCCGTCCTGGCCCCCCAGGCGCACACTGCATCAGGCTGAACATGCCCCTGGCTGCGCAGGCAAAAAGCTCCTTCAAGTCGGAGCCGTAGGCTCGTATGCACAGATCAGCGGTATGATCGAGCTCCTCGAAGCGAGGCAAGCCTTGCTCTTCCCCTTCGGCTGCAGCACTCGGTTGCATGACCTTCATCCACAAGTCGGCACTCGTCACCTGTGCTCTGCGAGCGCGCCATCGATCTCTTGCACCTTCTTGCCAGTCAACGCGGCCCGGGCATCATCGATGTCGCGACGAATCTGTCGGACCAGGGCAGAGGCATCAGCGAAGCAGATCTCTGGACGGAGCCTCTGCGCGAACTCGACCACAAGGCTCTTGCCGTATAGATCACCTTGGCAGTCGAGCAGGTGCACTTCAAGCAACCGCTCTCCGCCCCCAAAGCTGGGGCGCACCCCCAGGTTGGCCACGCCCTGATGAGCCCCCCCGTCCAAAAGGACCCGGACGGCGTAGACGCCGTTGGCGGGGACGGCCTTTTCGCTGTCCAGTCTCAGGTTAGCCGTGCGAATGCCCAGGGACCGCCCCCTCTGCGCGCCCAGGGTCACCCTTCCCGCCAGGGCATAGCGGCGACCCAACAGCCTCGCCGCATCAGCCACCTGCCCTTTCAATAGCAGGCGACGGATGCGCGTGCTGCTGATGATTTGCCCGCCATCACAGACCGGGTCGATAATGCGCAGCACATACCCCAGTTGCGAGGCATGGGCCTGCAACCGACTGGTGTCACCAGCTCTTTCACGGCCCAAAGCGAAACCCTCACCCACCCAGAGCTCGCGCATGCGCAGCTTACCGTAGAGCTCGCCCACAAAGGCTTCCGCGGACATATCGGCGAGCTCACGAGTGAAGGGTAACACCAGCAGCACATCAACGCCCAAAGACTCCAAGAGGGCCGCCTTCTCCTCTTGGGTGGTCAGATAGGCTGGCTCCATCTCGGGATGCAGAAACAGCCGCGGATGGGGACAGAAGGTCAAGACCACACTCAAGCGTCCGGTCTCTTGGGCACAGCGGACAAGGCGCACCAGCAGACCTTGGTGTCCCCGATGCAAGCCATCAAAAGTACCAATGGTCAGCAGCACGTCTGACCCAAAGTCGCCGAGACCCTGCACTCTCCCGAGCGCGCTCGGTGACTGACTTGCATTCGGAATGAGCAGGCTGTTGATGATTCTCATATTGACAGCGCGGTCCGCACGGGCCGCAGACGTTCTGTGCGCCTGGCCGCCAGGCCGACTTTCGTGGACAAGGGGCTATTGTCTTTCCAGCCGCCCCAGCGCGCCCCTCGCCGACCCCTACAGCGCACGCAACACCTTGTCGGGCCTCCACAACCCGGCCTTCTGATCATGCCTGAGCACGGCCAGGAGCTGGGGCTCGCCATTCTCGACCTGCACTGTGTAGGCGCAACAGAGCCGGGCGTCCGTCGCCACCTCGAGCTGTACCCCTTGGCCACAGCTTATGCGCCTTGCCGTACCGAGGTCCACCGTAACGCCTGGCATATGGCCCAAGGCCGCTCTCATGGGTAGCAGGTGTCTTTTCCACTGGTGGTCGTTGGCCCTTTCGTCCAGCAGCGAGGCCAAGCTGACCGCATCCTCCAGGAGAAACCCCCCCACAGCCAATCGAGTCAGGTCCGAGAGATGGGCTCCGGTGCCCACGGCCTGACCCAGGTCGTGGGCCAGGGACCGGATGTAGGTCCCTTTGGCGCAATCGATCTGCACCACAAGCTCAGGGGTACACCAATCCACGACTCTCGTCTGATATATCTCGACCCACCTCGGATCCCGTCTTACGGTGATCCCCTGTCTGGCAAGGTGGTACAATCGTTGGCCATCGCGCTTGATAGCCGAATACATCGGAGGCACCTGCTCGATGGCACCTTTGAAACGCGCCAGGGCCCGCTCAATGACCTCAACCGACAAGTCGCCGGAATCACGGGTCTCGATGACTCGCCCCTCAGCATCCCAGGTGTCGGTGATCACTCCAAAGTGCACCCTTGCCAGATAGGATTTGGGTCTGTCTGCGACGTACTCCGCCAATCGAGTCGCTTTCCCCAACAACACGACCAGAACTCCGGTAGCCAGAGGGTCGAGCGTTCCCGAGTGACCTACTCGTCGCTGACGTGATACACGCCGCACGATGTCCACCACATCATGAGACGTCAGCCCCCTTGACTTGTTGATATTCAGGATCCCGACGGTTTGCCGGCCCCCCTGCCGACGGTCCAGGTCCCGTCGCAAGCCCTGCCCTGGTTTGCCGAGAGGACCACACTCTGTCGCATCACGCATTCGTGGCGACAGGCCAGCCCGATGAGTGTCGCAAGAAGTGGTCATCGCCCGAACCATTGCTCTTGCCCTACCCACCTTCTTGCAGAGCCAGCTTCTTCAGGTCCAGTCACTGCGAGTGCTCGGTCACGTCGACCTCACCGGTTTCCCCCGCACCACTCTGGCTATCTTGCTCAAGAGCCTCCAAGAGGGTGTCTATCTTGGCCCCATAGTCCCAAGATCGATCCACGCGAAACTCTAGCTGCGGGGTGAAGTGCCAATGCAAGAGTCGGCCAAGCTCGCGTCGGAGGAAGCCCTTGGCGCTCTCCAAGCCTTCCAGAGCCTCTCTGAGAGCACTTTCCCCAGAGAGACAGGCGACGTAGATACGAGCAGTGCGCCTATCGCGTGTCACCTCAACACCGGTGACTGTGACAGGCTCCACGCGCGGGTCGCGAACTGAGCTCTGCAACAGAAGGGCGATTTCTTCGAGTATGAAGGCGTTTGCTCTTTCTATGCGATATGAGCGCATTGGTGTCATTCCCCATGTGTCGCCGAGGGGCTGGTGCTTCCTGCGAGGTACTGTGGGACAGGCACCGACCCCACGCGTTCTAGGCTGTCCGGTCTGTCACTCTACGACCTCTTGCGTGTAGAACTCTAGGACATCGTCCCCCTCAAAATCACGAAACCCCTCGATCCCCACGCCACACTCCATTCCGGCGCTCACTTCAGCCACGTTTTCAGTGTAGCGCTTCAAAGAAGAGACCTGGCTATCACATAGTACCTTATCCTGACGTTTGACGCGGATCTTGCTGTTGCGCAAGGCCTTGCCATCCACCACCTGCACCCCGGCGATCTTGCCTACACGAGGGATGTCAAACATCTGTCGAACGATGGCTCTGCCACGGACGACCTCCTCGTACTCGGGCTCGAGCATGCCGGTCAGGGCGAGCTGGATGTCTTCGATGACTCTGTAGATGATGTCATAGGTGCGGATACTAACTCCCTCAGCTTCGGCCATGCGCCGGGCTGACGGGTCCACTCCCACATTGAAGCCGATGATAACCGCTTGGGAAGCGATTGCCAACATCACGTCCGACTCTCCGATGTCGCCTATGCCCTGATGTACGAACCTAACCTTCAACTCACCCACGTCCAGGTTGTCCAGGGAGTTGCGAACAGGCTCAATACTGCCCTGTACGTCGGCCTTGAGGATTAGATTGAGCGTTTGCACAGCACCTCGCTGCGCTCGTTCATAGACCTGGTCCAAAGTCAGTCGCTCGACGGGTTGCGATTCCCTTTCTCGCAATTCCAAGACTCGCTGCTCTGCCAGCTTCTTGGCTGCACGGTCACCTTCCACCACCTCGAACTTGTCGCCCGCCTCGGGCACTGTGTGCAATCCAATCACCACCACCGGAGTAGAGGGTGCTGCTCGCTTGATGGGCTCGCCCTGATAGTCAAACATGGCACGAACCCTGCCGTAGCTACGCCCAACCAGCAAGGTGTCACCAGTCTTGAGTGTGCCGTCTTCGACGAGGAGTGTGGCCGTTGGGCCACGAGAGTGGTCGAGTCTTCCCTCGATGACAGTGCCTCCCACTTTTCCCCTGGGATTCGCTTTCA
The DNA here is from genome assembly GCA_035529675.1 of Anaerolineae bacterium. GTDB lineage: Bacteria > Chloroflexota > Anaerolineae > UBA1429 > UBA1429 > DATKWG01. The sequence goes on along the minus strand of DATKWG010000237.1, from coordinate 8,476 downwards.
GATCGGCCATCTCGGCCACAAGAAGAATCATGTCGAGCAAACCGTCGATGCCAGTTTTGGTTTTCGCGGATACCTGCACGCAGATAGTATCCCCACCCCAGGCCTCGACTACCAGACCCGCCTCGGCGAGCTGTTGCTTCACCAAGTCAGGGTTGGCCGTGGCCAGGTCCATCTTGTTCAGAGCGACGATGATTGGCACCTGGGCGGCCCGAGCATGATCGATGGCCTCGAGCGTTTGGGGCTGCACCCCACCATCAGCGGACACAACCAGCATGGCAATGTCCGTCACTTTGGCACCCCGAGCCCGCATGGCTGTGAAAGCCTCGTGCCCGGGTGTATCCAGGAAGGTAATCAGCTTCTCGCGCGCCCGAACCTGATATGCGCCGACGTGCTGAGTAATGCCGCCTGCCTCGCCCGCCTGCACGTTTGTGGCACGGATGACATCCAGAAGGGATGTTTTGCCATGATCCACATGTCCCAAGGTCGTCACCACTGGCGGACGCACACGAAGGTACTTCTGCTCTTCCTCACTGTAGACCCGACGACGAGCGGGCTGGACGGGAGCTTCCTCCACTTCAGGCTCTGGAGGTTTGATCTCCTTCACCTTGTATCCCATATCCTCAGCGACGATGGCCGCAGTGTCGTAGTCGATCTGCTGGTTGATGTTGGCCATGACGCCCTCATTCATCAACTGCTTTATGAGCTCAATTGGACTGCACCCCATTTTATCAGCAAGATCGCGAATGGTGATCTGTTCTGGAAGCTCAAGTTCCTTCGCAGTGGGCTCGGCAGTCTCAGAGAGGGCCCGGTCTGCTGATCGAGGCTCACTCGAGGGAACCCGATCGACCGGAGGCCGAGAGGATCTTCTGCGGTAACCGCCACCACGGGAACGCCGTGGACGCCCCGGCGCAGAGACCGATCTCATCTCGCGGCCCGAGCCCTCGCCGCCTCCCGAGGCCGATTTGGCAAGAGATAGGCGTCCACCAGAATTGCGTTGCATCATCATATCATTGCCCCCCTTCTCGCAGGGTGTTGAAGAAGCCTGCGCCTGCTGATATGCTTGTCACCCTGAGCGCAAGTGCCCCGAACCTGAGGGGTACAAGTGCCCCAAACTTCAAGGGTACAAGTGCCCCAAACCTCAGGGGTACAAGTGCCCCGAACTTCAGGGGTACAAGTGCCCCAAACCTCAGGGGTACAAGCGAAGGGTCTCAACCGCACAAAACAGGGATTCTTCGCCTTGGCTGTGCTGCGGCTCAGACTGACAGTCGCTGTCTTTCCACACCCTGCTTTCTCGTGGCTGCACAACGATGGCATCCCGTTCCAGGCAGCAGTCTCCTATGTTAAGACACACGGTCTGCAAACTGCACTGGGCACACAATGCTGACTGGCTACGTCAACCGTTTCTCCCACTTGTCCATTGGGACGGGATGCCGCAGATCTCACACCCGGAAGAAACCGTGCCTTGAGACCTCTCGAGACAATCGTGCCCACACCGAGGCACGTCGGGAATCGAATCACAGGGCTTGACAGTGGCCAGGGAAACGCGCAGAGGAGATGAAGAGCGAGGCCGATCGGGAGCTTCAAAGTCAGGTCTACTCAGCCGGCAGCCATGGTTCTCTCCGCTGCAGCGCACGATGGCCAGAGGCCCGAATAACTTCTCATTCCACTTTCCACAACCCAATCACCGGCTTGACGCGCGACCAACAGGTACTCCAGGCACCCCACACCAGGACACACAGGCGCGCCTGAACGAGTGACAGTGGCCTATGCTCCCTCCGAGTTGACATCTGGCAACTGAGACGCATAGGCCTCAATAGCCTGATGCTGTTGAGCCGTCAATGCCACGTTCAGGGCACGCTCCAGGCTTCTGTGCTTGAGGGCCTCAATCCAACACTTCCTGTTGCTGCACAGATAGGCCCCGCGCCCCGAGACCTTGCCTGTAGAATCGATGGCGACTTCACCGTCAGGCTTGCGCACGATACGAGTCAACTCGCGCTTGGGCATAACGTGACGGCAGCCAACGCAAGTCCTCTGCGGCTGTCTTCTGGCACGTCGCTTGGCCACGACTTCTCCACCTGATCCCGTTTGCCGGTACTTGCTTGCACAAGTCTGTGCCAATCCGAACAAGTACTCCATACAGGGCACAAGCACCCCATACGGGGCACAAGTCTCATGACGCTAGATCCGTGTTCAGTGCCAAGAAAGAACGCACCATACAGGTTGGCATCATGCTGGTTTGCACCAGCATAAACCGCAAACCGGCCAAATACCGGCCATTTGTGCAAGCAAGCACTAGCCCCAGTCCTCCTCATCTTCCCAGAGGGTCTGACGGCCGGGCTTGCGTTTCCTGCGCGACACCACGCGGCCAAGGCGCTCATCGTACTCCAGGATCCTCCTACGGTCCCCACCTTTGCGTCCTTTCTTCGGCCGACCCTCGCCAGTTTCCTCAATCTCCTCGTCGTCCTCAAACTCCTCTTCCGGCCACCCTCCAGCGAGATCATCATCGGCAGGGGCCGTCTCTTCAGCCAGTTCTGGCTCGGCAACGAATGCCTCCTCGCCGAACTCACCGGGCATCTCGGCGTCGGCCCCCGGTTCCGCATCGATGGCTTCGGCCTGCGGCCCCTCCTCAGCGACCACGGGCACCTCTTCACTCGCCCGATCCCACACAGCGACAGCCTGGGCCACGGGCTGCTCTTGCCCGATCTCCTGGGCCGTGCCCTCAGTAGTCGCCTGGGCCTCAGCGACCATCGAAAGGGACTCTCCCTCGAGAATGCGGCTGTACTCGTCCTCTTCAAGCGAGGCCCACGCCTGGGCCAGGAGCTCCGCCGCCGCCTGTCGGGCTGCTTCGAGCTCTTTGGCCTTCAGTTCTGCTTCCCTGGCTTCGGCTGCCAGTTGTTCGGCTTCTTGGGCTGCCTCGACTTCGCCCTTGATATCGATGCGCCACCCGGAGAGCTTGGCCGCCAAACGAGCGTTCTGGCCCTCCTTCCCGATGGCCAGCGACAAGGACCTGTCAGGCACAACCACTTTGGCTGTCTTGTCGTACTCATTCAGGTAGACGGCAACCACCTTAGCCGGGCTCAGCGCATTGGCTATGAAGGTCTCGGCGCTGGGCGACCAGGCGACAACGTCGATCTTCTCCCCATTGAGTTGGTTGACTATGTGCTGGATGCGCACCCCGCGCATGCCCACGCAAGAGCCCACCGGATCGACCCCCGGCTGCGATGCCGAAACAGCCACCTTGGAGCGAAAGCCCGCCTCCCGTGCTATGGCCTTGATCTCAACGATGCCACTGAGGACCTCAGGCACCTCCAACTCCAGGAGCCGGCGCAATAAGCCATGGTGGCTGCGCGACACAGTGATCTGGGGCCCCTGTCCGGTGCGCGCCACCTGCACCACATACACGCGAAGCCGCTGGTTGAAGCGATAATCCTCCCCCGGAATCTGTTCATTCCCCGGAAGCGATGCCTCGGCCTTTCCCAGGCTGAGTCTGACACTCCTGGAGCGTCGATCGATGCTGCGTACCACACCGTTGACGAGCTCCCCTTCGCGATCAGCGTACTCGAGGTACACTGAATCGCGCTCCGCCTCTCGTATGCGTTGCATGATGACTTGCTTGGCGGTTTGGGCAGCAATGCGACCAAAGTTGCGCGGCTTTACCTCGATATCGACAAAGTCACCGACTTTGGCATCAGGTGTGTGCTTTTGCCGTGCCTCAACCAGTGAGATCTCGAGACGTTCATCGGCCACCGTCTCGACAACCACCTTCTTGATCCACACACGAGCCTGGCCGGTACGTCGGTCAAGGGTTACGCTGACGTTCTGGCTCGTGCCGAAGTTGCGCTTGTAGGCTGACACCAGCGCAGCCTCGATTGCCTCCAGAACGACTTCAGGAGACAGATTGCGGTCTGAGCAGAGTTGAGTGACTGCAATCTCGAACTCACTCTTCATTTACCCGACGAACCTCCTGCGGTAGCCAAGCGCGCCTCAATACAAGAAAAGTGGGCATTCCCCACTTTCCCCGCCGCCGACTCTTTACGTAGAGTATATCACGTCTTGCACGAACGCGCAAATGCGCGCTGGGGAAAGCATCGAAAACCGCTGAGAAGGTGGCCGTCACCCGGCAGGGGCGATTCGCGAATCACCCCTGCACCCCGGCCTATATCCATCCTTTCTTTTCGTCTACACCGTGCTAGCCGCAGTATCCACCCAACCCGCCGCCGATGCACCTCCAGTCAGATTCGGAGGCGCTTTCTCAGTACCCTCCGCTGGGCTTGCGCCAGAGGGTATCGAAGAAACGGCCATTGTCATAGGTAAGCCGTAGCGCAAAGCCAAGGAAGCCGCCTGTTGTGGAGTTGAGAGCCTTCGCTTGTACCCCGTACTTCTGGGGCACTTGTACCCCGTACTTCTGGGGCACTTGTACCCCCTAAGTTCGGGGCACTTGCATTCAGGGTAACCGGCATGACCAAGTGGCAACTTTGTTCAATGCTCTCCACTAGCTTTTCTTGCCAATGATCACCGTTTCAGTAGAATGACCGAGGTGGGATCAGGGGTACTGGCCCAGGGGAGCAGACCGCCGCGCCTTCAGTAGACTACCCCCGCTACCTGATGGCCTGAAACCGGTCAGAAGAGAGGTGATGAAATGACTCTCTCTGAACCAGCCTATGTCGAACTCCTCCACTCTGGGGAGCTGAAGCTCCGGGTCCGAGAGGGTTATCGGCGCTTGGAGGCCTGTGACATCTGCGCCCGCGAGTGTGGCGTCAACCGGCGCGTCACGACCGGAATCTGCCGCACTGGCGAGAGAGCGGTCGTGTGCAGCTATCATCCTCACTTTGGAGAAGAGGCGCCCCTGGTTGGGCGTCATGGGTCGGGCACCGTTTTCTTCTCCTGGTGCAACCTGCTCTGCCAATACTGCCAGAACTATGACATAAGCCAGCAGGGCGCCGGCCGCGAAGTGGAACCCGAAGAACTGGCCGCCATGATGCTTCAGCTTCAAGCTATGGGCTGCCACAACATCAACCTGGTATCCCCCTCGCACGTGGTGCCACAAATCATGGCCGGTCTGCTTATCGCTGCCCAGGCTGGCCTGCGGTTGCCGCTGGTCTACAATACCGGGGGCTACGACTCGATCAGAACCCTCCAACTGCTGGACGGGATAGTGGACATCTATATGCCCGATATGAAATACGCGGACGAGGCAACCGGTCACAAGTATTCCAAGGTCCGGTACTACCCACAGACGAACCAGGCAGCGGTAAGGGAGATGCATCGCCAGGTGGGCGACCTGGTGGTGGACGAGCAGGGGATCGCTCAACGAGGGCTTCTGGTGCGCCACCTGGTCTTGCCGGCGGGTTTGTCGGGCACAGCAGAGATCGTTCGCTTCCTGGCAGAGCAGATCTCCAGGAACAGCTACCTGAACATCATGGGGCAGTATCGCCCTTGCTACAGGGCTCGGGAGCTGCCACCCTTGAACCGCACCTCCACTCACCAGGAGCACGCAGCGGCCGTCGAGATGGCTCGTCAAGCGGGCTTGCATCGCCTCGATCAACCGCGATGGCGGCTGCGCTGGTCCCTGTAGGCGGGATACATGTCGGCTTGCACAGGAGCTCCCTCGATGGCCCACCCTTCGAATGTTCCCAGGCCGCAGCCATATGGGCCGACTATTGCGTCCCTGGCCGGCGTGGAACTGGGCACAGAGAGCGCTCGCCTTCAGCAAGACTGGAGAGTATCGGATAACCCCGTATGAGATCCCGTCGTTGTCACTCTGAGCGCAACTGCCCCGAACTTCAGGGGTACAAGTGCCCCAGAAGTACGGGGTGTAAGTGCCCCAGAAGTACGGGGTACAAGCGAAGAGTCTAAACCGCACAAGACAGAGATTCTTCGCCTTCGATGATTCATCATCGTTTTCCGGCGCCCTCGGCTGCGGCCTATTAACGCAGGAGGATGAGCGTAGCGAATCGGCATGTCTGTGGCTACGCTCCACAGGATAGTGAGTTCTGGCGAACGCCAACCGACCAGCCTGCGGCTCCCCTTCATTCGCACTCAAGCAGATATCCAGGCATCATCCAGGCGCCCGGCGCTGGGCACGTTGCTGCAGGCGATAGGCTTCATCATACGACTGTCGAGTTTGCCAGAGTGTCAAATGATGGCCAGCCAACGGTTGGCCTAGATCCGGGTGGCGTGAGAGTTAGAAGCACGGTAAGGGCGGGTCTCACTACAATAGGCTGCGCCCCAGGCCGACTGCCTGCGTGAACCCAGGGCGCATCGATGGGCAATGTGGCGAAGGGGAAGGCGTCCGGGTGCCGGCGAGGAAGGCGCTGGCTGCCTACCGGGCGGCTGGAGCGGGCGCATAGGGGGCTGAGCGGGTCAACGTGCGGCGCGGGGGATGTTGTATCCGATGAGACGTTTGCGGTGCGCGCTTGCCTTCTTATCCATTTGGAGATATGCCCCCAGTCTGCGACTAATCGGTAATCGTGACCTCAACGTCGGGCAGCTGATCGCGGATGCGGCGACATAGCCAGTCTGCACGCGCATGCAAAAAGCCCGCATACTCCTGCGGGTTGTACTCGTGGCCGCCTAGCTGCTCTGGCGGGATGAGATGGGAGGCCAGGATGGTGTCAAAGTCACGTACCGTAGACTTGAGGTCACTGAAATAGATTAGAGGGTTCTTGTCACCGATCTGGATGTTGGTCTCGGCCCTCAGGAAACAGATGTTCATGAGGCTGTCTGGGCTCAGTTCGTCTGGCAGATTCCCTCGCCTTCGCAGAAAGCTCTGAGGGTAGATATGGTGAAGGTTGGGCGCCTGTGTCAAGAGTAGGTAGACGCTGTCCAAGACAACAGCATGTGCATCAGAGAAGTCCTTTGGCTCCAAGTTCGCTAGGAATGCAAGTACCGCCCTGCCAAGAGTGCTGCGATAGCGATAGCTGGTTCGCACCAATCGGTTCCTCGACAGCTCCAAAGGCGGTATCTCGACCTCTTGTCCTCGCTCGAGATGCGCAAAAAAGCCCTCGCAAAAGTCATAGACGTGGCTGGATGTACGCACATCATCCGACGAAAAGGCGTACCGCCAGAACCACTGCCTCATCATATCGCGGTTCGGCGATCGGTTCTCATGCAAATAGTAGCAGAGGGGCAATGCTAAGTATACGCGAGGCAGCATACCCGGTCCCTGGATCTTGAGATCGTGCAGGAACTTGACTGTCTCGAGAATGGTTCGCCGACAGCGATCCCAGTTTCGCTCGAAATTCTCTGTCGTGAGATTGCTCAATGGCTGAGGCGTGATCCCGTAGGGGTTTCGTCCTCCGGCATGCATCTTGCGCAAGCACAAAGCAAACATCTGGATGGTGGTCAAATCTTCGAGATCCTGGAAACGGCTCCCCTGATCCACTAGCACCTGGTTCAATTCCCGCAGGTTGTCACGCAAGTAGAAACCCTTGGCGCCAGTCTCCAGATTCTCGTTGCGATAGGTTCGGGCCACCATGATGTCCACCGGGTCCAGACGCTTGCCCTCCTGATTGATGCGCTCAAAGATGTCGCAGACTTCGTTGACCTCGACGCCGCGAATGCGGACCACAGGCACAACATAGTCCGTGAAAATGCGTTGCAGTCGGTTCAGATTCTCTTCTACTTGCTCGTTGAAACCGGGTTCGCCCGAGATCTCCTTGTAGAAGGAAAAGCTCCACCTCGGGACATCACTCGCTCGGACCAGTAAGCGCGTGCTGGGCACCGTCTCTTTGCGTTCGTCCATCTCGTCGGCAAAAAAGAACTCTGCCTTGGTGGCGTCAAAGTACAGCGTATAGTCAAATTCTTCGTCACCCTCCACCCTTCCTCTGCCTCCCTTCAGAGAAACCAGCAGCGATGTGACCCGCTGCTGGCCATCGAGGACGTACTTCCAATCCTTGAACTTGCGGACCGCGTCCTCGTCGTGGGGGAAGGCAAACCCCCCGAGCTTCCTGTGGGTATGGAGATAGGAGTCTGTCTCCCAATACAGGATGCTTCCGATAGGATAGAACTTGAAGATGCTGTCCCATAGCCTGAGGACGTTCTCCGGGTCCCACACAAAGTCGCGCTGGAAGGTCGGGATGAGGAACTTGTCCTCGCTGAGTTCCTTGACGAGTTCCTGAATCTTGTAGTCGAGGGTTCCAATGTCACGCTCTAGATCGGACATACTGACGCCATTCCTCCTCATCAGGTGTCTTTGCAGCTCTCGAGACTTGGAGCCACAATGTGTCTCTGCTCTGTCGGCGCCGCATCATCCGCCTACATTCAACTTGCCCCAGACACACCAGATAGCTCGAGAATCCGCCCTGGTAGTTTCAAGGTCTGCAACGAGTGGACAGGCGGCTCGGGATCGTCGGGTGTGGGGATGCGACGCGGAAACAAGAATACATCAGGTGCAGTCTTCAGTCCAATCTTGTCTTGGCAGTCTGGGTATTTTGGACATGGGCGAGCGCGTGTGCCGCACAGAACGTCCTTGAAG
>DATKWG010000236.1:0-2373 GCA_035529675.1 Anaerolineae bacterium | reverse complement strand
GGCCGTGCCGTCGGGGTGCAGGGTGACGTGCTCAGGGCGGAGGGTGGTGGCGCCCACGGTATCGGCTTCGTCGGGGTCTTTTTCGTCTCCCACGCGCAGGCAGAGCGCGTCAATCAGGTAGCAGGCGGTGGCCACCTTGCGCCGCTTGGCGCGCGGGCTGGTCAGGCCTTGCTCGACGTGCGCGCGAACCTGGGCCAGGTTAACGCCCAGGTCCACCGCCCGGTCGAACTTGGCCGCCTCTCGTTCCTGCTTGACGGGGGCGGTGTCGCTCAGCCAGACGTACTTGAGGCGGCCGGAGAGTTTGTCCTTCCAGCGCGCCACCCACAGCGACTCGGGCTCCCACACGACCTCGGCCCAGTCGCCAGGGGGAGGGGGCGCATCGGGGCTCAGGTTCAGCGTGACGTCGCTTTGCCGGGGGCCTTGCTTCCACCGGCCGCGCAGGGGATGCTTGCCGCGCCCCATAAAGATGCCGCTGGGCTCGGCGATGTAACTGCCAATCTCGACGCGCTGTCCGTCCACGATGGCGTGACCATACTGCTCCTTGAGCCGTTCGCGCTCCGCCTTGCGCTGAGCCGCCAGCGCCTTGCGCTCCTCGGGGGTCAGCCGTTCTCTGGCGGCGCGCTCGGCCTGGACGACGTCCAGGGCGGAGCCGAAATCCACCTCGGCCACTCTCAGCGGCGGCTCGACGCCCAGGGCGGCGCTGAAATCCTGCAGGAAGTTGCGGACAAAGAGCGGGTCCTCGACGTAAGGGGTACCCTGCTTCCTGGCCCAGGCCAGCGCCATCTCCATCTGGGCGGGAGACAACTCCCTGCGTTCTCCCCGCACCCTCAGTACGAGGCGAGAGGGCAGGGTAATGTCGGGCACCAAAATGCCATTATGGCTGAGTTGTGTGAGCATGATCCTTCCTACCAACAAATGATCCACTCAGCGCGAGTGGACGGGGGAAGGATAACGCAAAATGCGAGAGTTGTCAACCCCACTCACCCCTGCTTGACCACCAGCGGCAGGTACAGCAGATGGCGGAGAATGGGCACGTCAGAGAGGGCCCACAGGGGATCTTGTATATCTACGTCTGACGATGCACCCAGGCGTCCATAGTTGTCATAGCCGGCCAGGTCGTGGACCTCCTGCCCGCTCCCTTCATTGAAACGCCAGTATCCCACCAGGCCAGGCTCATCCCCCCGCAACACGCGGACCATGTCAGACTGAATCTGAGCCTGGGAGCGGGCCACGTCCCATAACCGCACCTCGTCAATCAGGCCGCAGAAAGACGTGTCCACAATCCCAAAGAGGATATATTCTCCTCCTACATTTACGTGTCCCGAGTGAGGATAGTCGGCAACGAATGCGCCGTTGCGGTAGATTGAGATATTGATGCCGTCGTAGGTACCGGCGAGATGCTGCCACTGGTTGAGCCGTAGATCTCCATGGCCGGAATAGGCAACCTCGCAACCCTTTGCCCAGGTGCACACACCGAGCCCCCATTTCGAGTAATCCCCATCACTCAGGGACATCTTCCAGTCACCGCAGCGGCTGGTGGTGTCGTTGAAACCCCCGCAGACGATGCCCTTGTAATCCCCCGCCCCTGCGAGCGAGGAGGGCTTTACCCACGCCTCAACGGTAAAGGCGTAGTCGAACTCGAGATCCCCCAGATGGGACCTGACACTGACCAGGTCGTCGTCAAAGTCGAATTGCAGCGCATAGTCGGCCGCGGCCACGTGGCCGGTCCCACGGTCTGGATTTGCCACTCCTGTTCTTTGAGCAGTCGTGACGCTCTGGGTGGTCGTCAGGAGCAGGCCCAGGCTGGCAAGAAAAGCGCACCCGATGAAGAGATGTGCTCTCATGGTTCTCCTCCGTCGCCGGTGATGATCGTGTTGGCATAGTCCAGACTATACCCCGTGTGTTATCAGGTGTCAAGCCTGTAAACGACGGAGGGGGGAGGGCATTTGGATCGCGAAAGGCGCGAAATCTCGCGAAAAAACACGAAACTGGCCGCTGGATAGCCTCCCCGTTGAGTGTTGCTGGAAGTTTTTCACCGCAAAGACGCGAAGGGCGCCAAGTTTCCGCCCATATTCTTCGCGTTCTTGGCGTCTTGGCGGTTCGATCTGGGCGACGTCTACCACCAACACTCAAGAGGGAGACTACCGGCCGCTGGTTTCGCGCCTTTCGCCGCCGCAAAGGGGCGCGCGGGGCCGCTAAACCATGGAGCGCCAGCGGTCAGCCAGCCCCTGCGATCGGGTGGCCTGCCGCATCAGCGTCTGGGCCGAGGGCCTGGCCCACGAGGGGGCTGGCACGTCGTAGTTGAACCCCGGCAGGGTCTTGCGCTCGATCTTGCGGCCCAGCAGGTACTCGATCCGATAGACCAGCGCCATT
>DATKWG010000235.1:0-6916 GCA_035529675.1 Anaerolineae bacterium | reverse complement strand
TACTATGACGCCCAGGGCCTGGCCAAGTTCGAGGACATGGTGGGCACTGAGCTGCAGATCGCCTATCGCCAGGGGCCAGTGACCATCTATCGGGTGGAGGGATCCGGCGCTCGTGAGGTCGGCAGGACAGACGAATCGCCGCCGACAGTCCTGCAAGGTCTCCGGGACTGGGTCGGTCGTCAGTGGGTTCCTGGTCGGGTGCGGGCGGAGGGCCCAGTACCATCGCCGACCGATGCCGCGCTCCAGCGCAGCGGACCGAGCTTGATGCTCGACCGGCCTGTTGACCAGCTGCCGATCCTCAGGGATCGTGGCTGGAACCGGGTCGCACGCGATGCCACGGTGGCTGCGGTGGCCATCTGGTGGCTGGTGCTGCAATTGATCGGGCTGGCCGCGTGGCCTCTCGTGGCTTGCGTGTGCTCGCGCCTCGGAGATAGCGGCTACGGGTTAGCCAAGGGCATCGGATTGCTCGTGGTGAGCTATCTCGTGTGGATTGGGTCCAGTCTCCGCCTGGTGGCCAACAGCCCCCCTGTGGCCTGGCTCGCCCTTGCGTTCTTGGCAGGTGTCTCTCTCGTCCTTTGGCGCGTACGGCGTTGCGATCTGGCAGCGGTGTGGAAGACGAACCGCAGGATCATACTCATCGAGGAGGGTCTCTTTGCGGTGGCTTTCCTCGCTTTCGTTGGCCTCCGTCTTCTCAACCCAGACCTTTGGCACCCTTTTTTTGGCGGCGAGAAGATGATGGAGATCGCTTTTCTCAACGCCTTGACCAAGTCGGCCTACATGCCTCCCTACGACCCTTTCTTCGCCGGCGGGTACGTCAACTACTACTACTATGGTCACTTCATGGTGGCGCTGCTGGTCAAGTTGACCGGGGTGACCCCCGAGGTTGGCTTCAATCTGGCCGTGCCCACGTTTTTCGGCTTGACTATCTTGCATTGTTTTATGGTGGGTTACTGGATGGTCGAGGTGTTTGGGCCTGGCCGACGGCTCTCTGAGGTCGAGGCGCCGGCGTCAGGAGATGGACGGGCCGGGCTGGTCGCCAGCCGCGCCATGTCTCAAACGGTGGCGAAAGGAGAGTGCGGAAAAGAGTGGGCCCGTGGGGGTGGGGTCGCAGATGCGGTCGGATGCCGAAGGCCGGAGATGCCGCGCGCAGATGCGATCGAGGTTGCCAGGCTTTCGCCTGCTTGTGTCTGGGCAGGGGTGAGCGCGGCTGCCCTGGTCGCGGCGGCGGCCAACATGTCCGCGGTGGTGCAGTTGCTCGAAGGGTTGGGTCGCATCGGGGGAGCATCCTTCAGTGGGCGCATCACCTGGGATGACCTGTCCCGCGTGGTGTCTGGCCTGGGGTTGCTCCTGAGGGGCAAGGCCGAGATGCCCGCCTTTGACTACTGGTATCGGGCCACCCGCATTATCCCCTACACGATCAACGAGTTCCCTTTCTTTGGCTTTCTCTTTGCCGATCTGCACCCGCATGTGATCGGCATTCCCTTCACGGTGCTGGTCGTGGCGCTTTTCGTCGTATTGATCCGCGACGATGTGCCTCACGGGGTTGACACCGCGCTGCGCTGGTCGGTAGTGGCCGTCGCGGTGGGTGCTCTGGGGGTCATCAATACCTGGGACCTGCCGACCTACCTGGGCGGGTTGGGTTGCGTGCTGGTGTATCGTGGCTTCAGATCCCGTGGGCTGCGCGGGATCGTCGTGGGGGCCATCACTTCTCTGGCGGTTGCCGCGCTCTCGCTTGCTTTGTATTCTCCCTTCTATCTGGGGTACCGACCTCCCGATTTGAGTCTGGCGCTTGTGCCCCCAGCGGACCGCACTCATCTGTCTCGTTTTGTGACCATCTGGGGGCTTCAGCTCTTCCTGGTCATCTCGCTGGTGGGCGTGTGGGCGGTGCGAGACCGTCCCTGGAGACGCCTGTTGCGCCTGGGGCGACGGGCACCGGGCCAGTCCTTGTGCTCTTCGGGTCGGTCGCGGAGAGCAGTCGCCCTCCGGTGGGTGCTGAGCCTGGCCACTCTGGTGCTGATCACTGCTCTGGTCTGGCTGCTCAGAGACATGCTGGTCATCGTCCTGCTTGCGGCGCTCCTGGCTTTCGCCGGGGTTCTTCTGCTGGCAAGCGGGCGAAACGAGACCATTTTCCTCCAGCGGCTCATGCTCTTCATCGGCTTGGGCATTCTACTGGGCGTCGAGGTCGTCTATGTGAGGGACTGGCTTGCCGAGTCAGAGTGGCGGCGCATGAACACCGTGTTCAAGTTCTACGTTCAGGCTTGGGTGTTGATCGGCCTGGCGATAGGAGCCGCGCTGCCGGATCTCTGGCGGCGTATCGTGAGGCGGAGACATGCGTTGGCCCCGGCGTGGGTCGGGGCTTTGGGCCTGCTCGTGTTCTCATCTGCGCTCTATCCGGTCATGGCCATTCCCGCGCGGGTTGGCGAGCGCTTTCCCGGTGCGCAGCCGCCCATTGGAACCCTCAATGGCACAGCATACATGAGGACGGCCATCTACGGCTGGCCCGATGGCGGCCATCGCATCGAACTCAAGTACGATCGCGAGGCCATCGAGTGGCTCTTGCGCAACGTGGAGGCGACGCCGGTGATCGCTGAGGCTCCTCTGGGCTACTACCGTGAGGGAGGGCTGCGCGTTTCGGCATATACCGGGCTGCCAACCATCGTAGGCGCTCACGAGCGGGAGCAGCGTCCGATGGATCAGGTGTCGGCCCGAGAAGACGATGCGGCGGAACTCTATCATACGACAGACACCGGCGCAATGCTGGGTATTCTCAGGCGGTATCGGGTCAAGTATGTCTATGTGGGACAGTTGGAGCGCAACGTGTACCCTGGGCCTGGCCTGACAAAGTTCGACGATCTGACGAAGGCCGGAATGCTTGCCCGGGTTTTCCACAATGACGGGGTGGACATCTACGAGGTGTTGTGCGATTGGGACGCAGGGTGTTGATGTTGCCCGGCGCGCTTGACGAGGATGGGAGGAGGGGATGCTGCCTGTTCTGATCTGGTGGCTGGTCATCCAGGCAATCGGCCTGTTGACCCTCCCCATAGCCCTGAAGCTACTGCGCTTCCTGCCTGATCGCGGGTTCGGCTTTGCCAGGCAGGTGGGGTTGTTGCTCACGGGCTACCTTTTCTGGATCCTGGTGAGCCTGGGCATCCTGCAGAACACGCTCGCCAACATCATCTTCTGCCTGCTGCTGGTCGGAGGGGTATCCATCTTTGTGTGGGCGCGGGAAGGAAAGGAGATGCTGTCGGCTCTGCGCGAGCGCCGTCGCATCGTGGTTGTCACCGAAGTCCTGTTCTTGGTGTCTTTGGCCGGATTCGCCTTTTTCCGGGCGTACAATCCCGACATAGCGGGCACCGAGAAGCCGATGGAGTTCGGTTTTCTCAACGCGATTCTGCGCAGCCGCACTTTTCCCCCACGCGATCCCTGGCTATCGGGCTACGCCATCAGCTACTACTACTTTGGCTACGTGATCATGGCCATGCTCACGCGGCTGTCGGGCTTGCCCAGCGACGTGACCTTTAACCTCACCGGGTGTACGCTTTTTGCGCTCACCGTGACGGGGGCGTTCGGCCTGGTCTACAACATGGTGCAGGCATATCTCGAGGGGCAGGGCCAGGCCGAGAGCGCCTCGGGAGATGTAGTCTCGTGGATCGGCATCGGCACGGGGCTCCTGGGATCGGTCCTGGTGGCCCTCATGGCCAACCTGGAGGGTCTGTTCGAGATCGTTCGGGCGCGAGGGGCCGGCTCAGTTGCGTTTTGGCGCTGGCTCGACGTGCGCAATCTGGGGCCAGCCTCGCCAAGTGCGACCTGGTATCCTCAAGACCACTGGTGGTGGTGGCGAGCATCGCGGGTCATTCATGACCTGGATGCGCAGGGCAACTCGATGGAGGTCATCGACGAGTTCCCCTTCTTTAGCTTCCTTTTGGGCGACAACCACCCCCATGTGCTGGCCTTGCCCTTCGTCCTGCTTGCTCTAGCGCTGACCCTCAATCTTATGCTGAGCATGTCGGGACGGGTCCGACGGAACTCATCTCCAGCGGGCGAAGCGGGGGGTATCCTGGGCCGCTGGGTTCGCGGGTTGCAGGGGCTTCGCTGGGCAGGGCCTTTCCACGTAGTCATGTGGGCGCTCCTTCTTGGCGGGCTTGGCTTCCTGAATACCTGGGACTATCCCATCCACCTGGGGATCTTTCTGTTGGCCTATGGCGTCGGTCTGTACCGCCAGCATGGTCACCTAGATGGGCGGTGGGTGTCCGATCTGGTCACCCTGGCCGGCGTGCTCCTGGTGCTGGGAGTTGGCTTGTACCTGCCCTTCTACCTGGGGTTTCGATCTCAGGCTGGAGGCATCGGCCTGGTAGGTTCCATCAAGACGCGCCTCCACCAGTTTCTGTTGATGCTGGGCGCGTTCATCTACCTGGTGGCAGGTCTGCTCGTTGCTTTTGTGGCCAGGTATCGCGGGTCTCCTGCCGAGGAGCGAAAGCTGCCTGTCCTGTCCCGATACGTCGCGGGTGCGATACTCCTGTTCTCTCTCATCACCCTGGTGCAGAGATGGTGGACGGCCGCTCTGGTCCTGGGCATGGGAAGCATCGCCTTCACGCTCCTTGTATGGGGGGGGCAGGCCAGCTTAGAGGGAGGCGAACGTGGGACTATGCGCCTGGGGAGCAGTTCGCTCTTCGCCCTGCTGCTTATCGTGGCCGGGCTGGCGCTGGTGGGCAGCGTCGAGTTTGTCTTTCTGAGAGATTCCTTCAACACCCGCATGAACACGGTCTTCAAGTTCTACTACCAGGCATGGGTGCTCCTGGGGGTTGCCTCGGCCTATGGCGTCTTCTATGTTGCTCTCCGTCTGAGGACGTCGCGGGGGCTAGGCCGGCTTGGCTTGGCCCTTTGGACCCTGGCGGGGACGGCTCTGGTGGGCGCCGGCATGATCTACACCCTCGCCGCGCCGATCAGCAAGGCTGGTGGCTTCGAGGTTGAACGAAGCGAGTTGCCCACCCTGGATGGCACCCGCTACGTCGAGCGATTCCGCAACGACGACTACCAGGCGGTCCAGTGGCTGCGGGCGAACGCGCCGGCGGAGGCCATCTTGCTGGAGGCGCCCGGTGGCTCGTATACGGAGTACAACTGGGTCTCGGCTCACACCGGCATTCCCAC
This sequence comes from Anaerolineae bacterium, assembly GCA_035529675.1. Taxonomy (GTDB): domain Bacteria; phylum Chloroflexota; class Anaerolineae; order UBA1429; family UBA1429; genus DATKWG01. Next base: position 1,768 of record DATKWG010000235.1, on the reverse strand, counting down.
CGTCCTCGGGTGGGGCGGGCATGAGCTGCAGTGGCGAGGCGATTATGTGGAGGCCGGCAAGCGTGAGCCCGACATCTCGGCCACATACCAGGGGTTGGATCCAGAGTACGCGCTGGCGCTTTTGGAGCGGTACGGTGTGGACTATGTCTACGTTGGCCGACGGGAGCGAGAAAAGTACCATCTGAGCAGGGCGATGATTCAGAAGTTCGACCAGATTCTGAGGCGCGTCTACGAGAGGGATGATGTGATCATCTTCGAATGCCCCGGGTGAGCGTGGGCCTGCCTGGGCGACGGGGCGAGGCAAGGTGTGGTATAATCTGCGCCGACGTACGAGAGTCGTCAGCATCTGGGCGTGGAGGCGATGGGCTAAGAGTTCACGCTAGTTTGGGGGAAAGGACCAGGTGAAGGAGGCCACAACCAGAATGAAGACGGGCTGCGGCCAAGCGGCTCCGACCCGCGAACTGGGGGCAGAGGTTCCCTTCCCCTGGCTCACCATTGAGAAAGGCGCCTATGGCCTGATTCTGATGGTGAGCCTGGCAGTACGTCTTGCTCGTCTGGGGCAGTGGCCACTGCTGGAGGCGGGGGCGAACACGGCTCTCGCAGCCTGGCGGACCATTCACGGCTCCGCTTGGCGGCCTGCCTACTATGTTCCCCTGCTCTACGATGCCAACCTGCTGCTCTTCGGGGTGTTCCGAGCCAGCGACATGGCCGCTCGGCTGCTGCCGGCCCTCGCGGGGAGCGCCCTGGTGGTGCTTCCCTACTTTGCCCGAGATCTCCTGGGGCGCAGGGGAGCCTTGGCTGCGTCGCTGCTTCTGGCTTTTTCGCCAAGCTGGGTCTTTTTTTCGCGTACTGCCGATGGCCCGGTGCTTACGGCGGCAGCCAGCGCCGTGCTGCTGCTCGCCGCGAGTGGCTATGCCCGGGGCAGAGACTCCAGGTGGCTGAGGGTGGGTGCCGTCGCCCTGGGTCTGGGACTGACGGCGGGGCCAGGAATCTACACCCTGCTGGTCTCGGCGCTGCTCCTTGGTCTGGTCTGGTGGTGGCGCGGGAGGGGGGACCAGTCTGTGAACGACCTCCGCGTGGCAGCCGGCGAGGCGACGAGCCGCGAGAACCTATTGGTGCTTGTGGGCGTCTTTCTGCTTTTCGGCAGCGGATTCCTGGCGAATCCGGGCGGCATCGGGGCCAGCGTTGAACTGGCGGGCCACTGGATACGCAGCCTGGCGCCCGGCAGCACTTCTCTGTCGTGGTGGGCGTACGTTCGCACCCTGATGAGCTACGAGTTCTTGACCCTTGCGCTGGCCACGGTTGGCGCCATCCGGGGCCTTCGCAGGCGAGATGCGCTCGACACTTACCTGATCGTCTGGGTGGGGGTGGTCTTGGTCCTGGGCATGGCTTTGGGCCACCGCGATCCAGGTTGGATTCTGGATGCTCTGTTGCCCCTGGTCATCCTTGCGGCGCGCGGGTTCGAGGGCCTGTGGAGTCGTGTTGCATGCGGCGCGAGTCTCATGGACGGTGTCGTCGTCCTGGCGGGCCTGCCAATACTCGTCTTTGGGTTCCTGGAGCTTGCGTCCTACACTTATACTGGCCAAGAACAACTCCTCGTTTTTGTGGGGATCGCCTGGCTGGGCCTGGTCGCTGCCTGGGTCGCCTACTTGCTCTGGGCTCAGAGCGAGTCCGCCGTCCGCGTGGGCCTTGCCTGGCTCACGCTGGTCATGACCGTCATGACCGTCAGAGCGACTACCGCAGTCGCCTATCAGACAGGCCGTGACCC
>DATKWG010000234.1:0-5481 GCA_035529675.1 Anaerolineae bacterium | reverse complement strand
CCATGATGGGGCATGAGTCGCTGGACACGACCACGATCTACACCAAGCCAAGTGAAGGCGATGCGGTGGAGAGCCTATCAGTGGAGTAGTGGTATCTTGCCTCCTGGATGGGGTGTGACGTGTGAGGGTTCTGATTGGCTGCGTGCACTAGCCTGAGTCGTGCTGGATCTTGGACCTACTGAATGTTGCCAGATGAACGCAAACGCAACAGGGCCGCCCCATGCCACATGGCCAAGACGCTTTGGCGGCTCTTGCCCAAGAACTAGCCGACAGACCGAGCTGCCTTGCTAGGTTAGAGCTGGGGCGTTAACATCTGAGATTGAGGCCGCACTGGGTGGTGCTAGGCGAGTGATCGATGCCCTTGCCGGGATAGGTCAAGTCGTCAGGTTGGGTACCGCTATCCGTTTTGCGCCTTTTCCGATCTGGCTCTTGCGTCACGAGAGCACTGGAGCTATGCAATGACCAGATGTTATCTTGCTTCAACCCATCAAAGTGAGATTCTAGAGGAACTACAGCAGAGAATCTCGCGAGTGATTCTGGGCGCGTCAGTTCTCTTGGGACAGATCCTCATCCTATTGGCCGAGGCATATCGGTTGTCTCGGAATGTAAGCATGTTTGGGCTATTCCTGATTCTGTTTCCACTGGCCGCGATCCTGCTGATGGACCGCTGGTACCGGGGAGTTCTCTGGGTGCTCGTTCTTGGCTTGCCAGCAAGTATCCTGTGGGGATCCTTCTGGTTTGGTTCTGATGTCATTTTGTGCCTCTTAGCTCTGCCTACAGCGCTGATATGTATTCTGTTCGGTGCCAAGTACGGGTTTCTCATCACCTTCCCTACCAGTCTGCTTCTATTGGCCGGTGGCAGTCTGTTTGCCACACACGGAAGTTTGTCGAGAGCGGTGGCGCTAGCTCTGATCTGGGGAACACAGGCAGTTGTGTGGATGGTTCTGCGATTCGTTTCTGAGGCAATCGAATGGTCGTGGTTCCGTTACCAGAAGATGCGAGACCTCTTGGAGAACGCTCGTGATCGGCAGGCGGAGCTAAAGCAAACGCAGGAAGATCTGGTGCAGGCCAACCTGGAGTTGGCCCGCGTTTCGGAGAGGCTCAGGTCCATGCGCCAAGTGGCCGAGGAGGCACGAAGGGCCAAGGAAGAGTTCGTGGCTAACGTCAGTCATGAACTGCGCACTCCTCTCAACATAATCATCGGCTTCAGCGAGATGATTACCCAGGCTCCACACGTCTACGGTGTTGAGCTGCCTCCCCAGCTCTTGGCGGACGTTGCGGTCATCCACAGCAACAGCCAGCATCTGGCCAGTCTTGTTGACGACGTGCTCGATCTGAGTCAGGTCGATGCTGGCCGTATGTCGCTTACGAAGGAGTGGGTCGCTCCGGAGACGATTATCGAGGGAGCAGTTGCGGCTGTGAAACCTCTCTTCGAATCTGAAGGCCTTTATCTGAAGCAGGAGGTGCCTGAGAATCTTCCGCTACTCTTCTGTGACCGAACTCGCATTCGCCAGGTAGTCCTCAACCTGCTGAGCAATGCAGGCAGATTCACTGAGCGGGGAGGTGCAACGGTGCGAGTGAGGAGAGAAGATCGAAACATCAGGTTTAGCGTGGCTGACACTGGCCGTGGCATTCCCACAGAGGACCAGGATCGCCTGTTCCAACCTTTTGAGCAGCTCGGCCGTACCATTCAGCCCGGGTTTGCTGGCAGCGGTCTGGGTCTAGCCATCAGTAAGCGCTTTGTGGAGATGCACGGTGGGAGTATGTGGTTGGAGAGTGAGGTGGGCACTGGCACGGCCTGCCATTTCAGCCTTCCACTGGAGGAACCATTGCCAGCGATCTCTGGAGGCATGCTCCGTTGGTTCAGCCCGTATCACCACCACGAGACACGTACCAGGCCCTGGAGAGCGCCAAGGCCCACACTTGTCCCTCGCTACATAGTCGTAGAGTCGGGTGATACGCTGCAGCGACTTCTCAAACGCTACCAGGATAACTCGGAGATTGTTTTGGTGCGCAGCCTCGATGAAGCGGTCCAAGAGGCGAGCCGGCTGCCGGCTCAGGCGCTGATCATCAACGATCTACGCTTTCATCAAGCACCATCTCAGATGAGCAAGTTGGCGGATCTGCCCTATGGTACACCTATCATTGCGTGCTGGTTGCCAGGCACAAAGGAAGCCGCAAAGCAACTGAAGCTGACACACTACTTGGTCAAACCAGTCAGTCGAGAGGTGCTGCTTTCCACGCTCGACGACCTGCCCCGCCCTGTACGTACGGTCCTCCTGGTAGACGACGAGCAAGACGCGCTCCAGCTTTTCGCGCGAACACTCGCCTCGGCGGATCGAGGCTACCGAGTGCTACGCGCATCAACAGGGCAACGTGCCCTCTCCTTGCTGCGTGAACGCCATCCTGACGTGATGTTGCTTGACCTGATTATGCCGGGCATGGATGGGCACATGGTCCTACGGGAGCAGAGCGTGGACCCAAACATACGAGATATCCCCGTAGTGGCGATTACTGCCCAAGATCCGGCGCGGGGGCCAATAGCCAGCGATCTTCTTACTATCACCCGGAGTGGCGGTCTCTACCTGCGCGATCTCCTGAGCGCCATCGGGGCAGTCAGTGAGGCTCTGGCTCCACCAGACGAGCTTGCCGAGCCAGCGCGCTCAGAAACGCTTGCCGACTAACCGGCTTGCGCACGAACTCGCTTGCCCCCAGAGAATAAGCCAACTCCTCCTCGGCAAGTATGGTACAGACGATGATGGGAGTATGACTGGTGAGGGGATGCTGGCGGAGTCGCCCCAGCAGTTCCCACCCGTCGATATCTGGCATCATCACGTCGAGGACAACAATCTGAGGCGAGATCTGTCGGGCCAGGGATAGAGCCCCTTCTAGGTTTCGCACGCCGTAGACTCGATAACAGGTGCCCGAAGCATAGCGCTGGAGCAGGCGCACAGTATCGGCATTGTCGTCGATGAGGAGCACCAGCACCTCTCTGACAGTCGGGAACGTGACAGTTGTGACATGGGCCTGCGCATCCGAGGAAAGGGTCAGGCGCCCCCTACAGGTGTCTGTTAGACGCTTTGCCATCGCCAGACTGCCGGCATCTTCGGCTGTCTCCTCATAGCCTGGCTGGGATCTCACTGCCCGAATCTGAATCTCAACGTACGCATCCAGTTCCCTTACAGAAATCGATACGCGCTCCCCTGAGGCGTGCCGAATGGCAACGCTGAGAAGGCTCAAGACAACTTGCCGCAGAGCAACAGGGTGCACAGCAAGGGCGTGCGTCTCCTGGAAATCGACTACTTCCAACCGTACCCCATATCGCACAGCCATCGGGTTGGCCAGCTCAAGAGACACGCGCAAGGCCTTGCCAAGTTCAACTTGCTCTTCCGGAGAAGCATGCTCAAGCCAGGCCAGTTCACCGTTGATGGCGGATCGTGCCTCCTCGTCTTCCCGCGTGATCTCCTGTGTGCCTGGCCCTTCGTCGCCGCCGGCACTGATATCGAGCTGCCCCTTGAGCAGCGGAGCCAACACCGCCAAGGCTTTCCGCTCCTCGCGCCGCAGGTGACGGGTACTCATCCCAAGTTGACTGGCCGCCTCTAGCTGACTGCATTGCTGTACATAGCGATAGAGGAGGATCTCATACACTCGCCACGCCTGCGAATGGGCCGGCGTGTCCGGCTCGGGCTCCAGCGAGCGAATCGTCCTTATGAGCGTCCGACGCAGCCCCGAGGCAGCATTGGCAGAGCCCGACAAACCCAACGCCTCGATGAGCGGGCTACTCTGCAGGGCACTTGCGTCGTACAGGTGCCTGAGGGCAAAGCGCACCCGGCACAGAAACGTGTCGTCCGTCGTCATGTCCTGTGTACGTCCTGTTCATGTCCCATATTCGGTCAACAACGCCGACAACAAGATGGTATAATGCTAGTGAGAATGGCAGTTGCCGTCAAGTCTACGATTCGGAGGCCATCGAAAAAACGCGCTTGTCATTTTGCCTGCACTTGTGGCGCACGGAAGCCGGGTATTCTGGCTTGAGATAGAACAGGAGGAACGGATCGTGGAGGCAGAGCGGCAGAGGCTACTCGATCTCTACGAAGGTCTTCGGGTCACAGACGTGTCCGATGCCATGGACATCATGGGGCGCCAGGATCTGGGCAGCATGGACCACAACATCGGCCCCTTGTGGCGGGATGTCGAGGGGTTCAAGCACTGTTTCGTGGGCTTTGCGCACACGCTTCGCTTCGTGCCCACTAACCATCCCACCATTTCCCGGACACCGGAGGAGAACAAGGCCATGATCTCCAAATGGTACAGGGAGTTGGCTGGGGGGCCCAAGGCGGAGATTCAGGAAGGGGACGTCATCGTAATCGATGGTACCGACACCCATGTGGGATTCATCGGCTCCAATAATGGTTTTGCCTGGCTCCTACAGGGAGCGGTGGGCATTGTGACGAACGCTGGCTGCAGGGATACGGATGAGTTGATCCGTCAACACGTGCCCGTCTACAGCAGTCGCCTTGAGAAGCCCATTCGTCCTTTTCGATTAGAGTTCGACAGAGAGCAGGTGCCCATCAACTGCGGGGGGGTACTGGTCAGGCCAGGGGACGTTGTGGTTGCCGATGGTGATGGCGTTATCGTTGTGCCCATCGAGGTCGCCGAGGATGTGGCCAAGTATGCTCGCGAGGTGGCGAATATGGACAGGGCAGGTCGACGCCGTCTCTACGAGAAGGCGGGTATCGAGATGGACGAGACCGTCGGACCTCTCCCGTAGAAGGAAACTCGAAGGGGGCGACACGGATTCCGATAAGGGGTTTGCCCCTACAAACGCCAGAGGATTGGCACGATCTCTTCCAAGTGGCGGCTGAGGCTAAGGACTAGAGAGCCAAGAGTGGCAAGGAGAGACACACGGGAGAGTTGCCTCATCGTATCATGGCCTGCCTGGGCCGTTTTCCGACCCCGGTAGATCCAGAACCTCGGGTGATCTGTACTGAGCCTAAGGAGGGATACACCCGACATCTGGTAGAGTACCAGGGAGAGGAGGGTGAGAGCGTTTTGGCAACAGCTTTCCGGTAGTGTTCGCGGCTTGGTGTCTGTGCCTAAGTGACCCGATAGGCTGGGCGTGGCTTTGTGGCGCAGCACTGCCCACGAATCTGTCACGCGTTGGCCGCCATCATTAGTGCAAGGAGAAAGACAATGGGCGTGGTCGATCTGTACAAGTATCTGAGGGTCGTAGATGTAGCCGATGCCATGGACGGCATCGGATACTTTAACATCGGTCTCGTGGATCCTGAGATCCGGCCCCTGTGGCTGGGGATGAAGTTCTGGGGGCCGGCCCTCACCGTTCGCTGTGTGCCTGCCAACAGACCCATGTGGAAGCTCAACACCACCGAGGAAATCGTGAGAGATCATGCCATGTGGTTCGCAGAGGTGCCGGACCCCGTAAGGGTAGGTGCGCTGGTCAAGCCGGGGGACGTGCTGGTA
>DATKWG010000233.1:0-28054 GCA_035529675.1 Anaerolineae bacterium | reverse complement strand
ACGTAGAGCGGGGACCCAAAGACAAAGAGCAGCGACAAGACGCTGACCAGGACAAAAAACCAGATGTGTCTACCCCTATGCCTGAGGACGGCTATCACGGCCAGAAGGAAGGGGAGCAGGCCGACGTAGCTGGCCCCCTCCACATAGTTCTTTATGCCCCAGTAGATGGTATCGATGGGCTGCCCCAGGGCATTGACCGTGGCGGGAACCCATTTCCACGAAAAGAGATCGAAATACGCATGGTGGGCGGGATTCCCGAAAAAGTCGGGCACAAGGAGCGAGATGACTCGCCTGACCGGGTAGGCCCAGCCAAGCACATCCTGAAGGCTCGCCCCACCCTGCCGGAAGTTGAGGGGCACCAGCTCCAGGAGGGGCAACCACTGGCCGATTCCCAGGCCCGCTCCCAGAACCACCATGGCCACCAGGGCCAGCGCAGCCGTCGAGAGGGAATGCCACCCCCGCTGGCACCCCGTAGTGAAGGGGCGCTGGCACCCCGTAGTGAAGGGGCGCTGGCGCAGCGCCAGCCGTGCCAGCCGCCAAAGGGCGAAAAGGCCCGAGGTCAGCGAGACATAGTAGTACATCTCGGGGTGGCCAGCCAGAAACACCATTCCGAAGGCCAGCGACCCAAGCACCAGGTCTGGAACGTAGTTGATCGCCGCGCACGTTCCCCTTTCGGCGCGCACCACGATGCGCTCGATGGCCACAAGGATGAGGGGAAGCCAGACGGCCGCCGCAACGATCATGGGAAAAACGTTGCTAATGACCATAAAGCCGCCGAACATGAAGCTGATAGCAGACACGGTGCTGCCGGCGCGTCCAACGCGCAGCGTGCGAGCCAGCAGATAGGTGAAAGTGCCAGCCAGGAACAGGTGAATGGCGGCAAAGTAGCCATATGCCAGGGGAAGGGGCAACACGTAAAAGATGACGCTCAAGGGATACATGGCCGAGTGTTGCCCCGCAGCCAGAAAGGGCACACCAGCCAGGATATACGGATTCCAGAGGGGAATCTCTCTCGCCCGCAGCGAGCTGACGATGAATCGCTTCCAGACATAGTTCTCAAGGTAGAGGTCGCTCAAGAGTCCGTTGTGGGGAATGCCCACTCCGACCTCGCTGGCGAGACTCTTCCAGGGCTGCCAGGCGAAAGCGTTGTCAGCCGGGAGCAAGGTTCGCCCACCAAGAGTGACAGGCCAGAAGAAGAGGAGGGACAAGACGAACAACGCCGAGATGATGGCTATGTCTCGTCGCAGGCCCTTGTCGCGCACAGTCTCCTCCTGACTGTATGTCGCCTCGCTTGGCGTGCAGTAAACTGACGTATGGCAGCGATTCTTGGAATGACTGCCGCTCAAGCCGCGGCATTGTCCGCAGGAGTCAGGAAAGCTGGATCTCGGTCACTTCCCCGAATTCGGCGTCCATGATGAGAGCTCGACCACGCAGCAAAACGCCTTGCCCGACGATAACCTTGACCACCTCTTGTATCTGCCAGGCCGAGACCATCATCGGTGTCGCCGAGGGATTGCCAAGCTCGGTTTCTACACCCCGCTCGGGCAACGAGCCGCCTCCGTACAGGGCTTTCAAGCCAGGGTCTCCTGGGAGAATGGTCATCACCTGGCCAGTGTATCCCCCAATCGCTCCGTGAACCATCGGCAGCCCCAGGCTTGCGGCCGCCTCTTGCAGCATGAATCGCGCCGGCAAGGTGTCCAGGGCATCGACGACCACCTGGGCACCCGACAGCAATGCTGGGGCGTTGTCTTGGTCGAGCCACGCGGCATGGGCGACGACCCGTACGGCACCATTCACCTCGGCCACTCGCTGGGCGAAGAACTGTGCTTTGAGCGTCCCCAGGGTGGCCTCGGTGCACCCCAACTGGCGGTTCAGGTTGTTCTCTTCGAATCGATCCCCGTCGATGATGATCAGGTGGCCCACGCCCATCCGCGCCAGCCCCTCGATGATCCACCCGCCCAAGCCGCCCGCGCCCACAACGGCGACCGTGGCCTCCAGAAGGCGTGCCTGCCCCTCAAGCCCGACGGTCCCGATGTTGCGCAGATAGCGTTCCGGCGCGACGCCCGCTCGCAAGGCCGCCAACTCCACCCCACGCTCCTCATAGCCAAACTGCCGGGCGAGGCCACGCGTCTCACGGAGAGAGATCTCCTTCCGCAGTGCGATATGCCCGGCCAGGGCAGCCTGCAGACCTGCATAAACCGCTTGATCGCCGCACATTTCGCCGTTGCTCCCTCCATCTTGATTCCACGCCGACCGCTCGCCACACGCCCAAGTGGACCGCGTCACGACCTGTCCCGCCAATGCAACTGGGGAGCCGACACAATCGGTCGCCGGTCTGACACGTTCTAGCAATCAGAGGTCATGGCATACTCAGTCGATCCCAATGGCTGACATGTCGGACAGTAGTGTGTGCTCCTCCCTGCCACCATCGTCCGGCAGATAACGTGCCCGCACCGCCTGCACTGCTCTCCCTGGAGGCGGTAGACGGACAAGACCCCCTGATTCTCGCCCGGCTCACCTTGCAGGTCGCGGTAGTCTCTTATGGTGGTTCCTCGGTTTCGAATGGCCTGCCTCAACACCTTCCGAATGGCGCGATAGAGACGATTCGCCTCCTCCGTGCTCAACACGTGAGACAGGGTCCGGGGATGTATTCGAGCCTGCCACAGCGATTCGTCAACGTAGATGTTGCCTAGGCCGGCCAGAACGTGCTGGTCAAGAAGCAAGGGCTTGATCTGCCTGCGATGGCGTCGCAGCAACTCGCGCAGCATTCGAGGCTTGAAAGTATCAGAAAGCGCCTCGGGACCCAGGTCCCGCAGGAGTGGAATCTCGCACGCGTCATCGACCAGGTAGATGCGACCAAACTTGCGCATGTCTCGAAAGCGCAACGCCTTCCTCGACACAAACCGAATCACCACCCGCGTGTGAGCGTCTTGGCTCGCACTTGTGGGGGCGTTCGCCTCACTTGCCTCATCGACCGAGAGGCGTCCGGTCATACCCAGATGCACCACGAGCAACTTGGGTGGTGCGAGGCGGATGATGGTGAACTTGCCGCTCCGGGTCGCGGCCGCTACGCGTCGCCCGACGATCCGTTGCGAGAACTCGGCTGGCGAAAGCCGAGCAATGGATCCCGGCCACTCCACGAGCGCATCGACGATGGTCTCGCCCACGATGCGCCTCTTGAGCGCCCGCACTATGGTCTCGACCTCGGGCATCTCGGGCATTCAGCCCGCCCCTCTCCATCGTTTGACGACCGTGGAGAGTGCGACGCCGAGCAGAGGAATCAGCGGGGAGCAAAAAGGCTTGCGCTGGGGGCTCGGCCGTTCTTCGGTAACTGGGGGCGGGGCCTCGGCCTCGGGGGATTCGCGCGGCCCCAGACCCAGGCTGGCACGCCAGTGAGTGTCCAGTTGGTCGAGACCGAAGCCATAGACGCGCAGCAGGGCTTCATCCTGACGGGCTCCCTCGGCGAACACTTCCAGGAGCTCTCGCATCTGGTCGCGGCCATACTCCCTGAGCATGAAATCGACCACGCTGTAGACCTCGCCATAGTAGAGGTCCACCAGTTCTGGCCGGCCGCTGTAGCTGGTCATGGAGCGAATCGAGAGGAGCTCATCCCGATCAATCGCCCGTTCAAACGCTTGCCTGTTGTCCGGTGGGAGCTGCCCCTCCGCATACATAGCCAGGCCCTCGTCCAGCCAACGGGGTAGATCGGCATACGGATTGTCGGTGGCCAGGCCCACTACCATGTGACAGAGTTCGTGGGCAAGGGTGAGCCTGGCGTCGCGATGAGGGCCAAGCAAGAGCAGAGTGTCCTCGTCAACCTTCACCCCCAGGGTCAACACCCGGTCATCGAAGGTCTCGCTTCGCTGAGAAAGCGCCTTGTCCATGTCTCGCTCGCTGTTGTAGACGTAGACGCTGGCGCGACGGTCCACACTGACCCTGATCTCCTCCTCGAGACGCATCACGGCCTCATCGGCCGCCACCTGGAGCTCCCGGGCGTCATCCTCATCCGAACCGTACCAGAAAAGGTCAACGCGCTCTCCGGCCACCTTCTGCCAGACGTGGTTGTCGTCGGTGTATTCGAGGGTGCTCCGGTCGCTTGTCTCCACACCGCCATCGTCCGTAGCCAGTTGCCACCAGCTATGAATAAGAGTGCCTGGGGCGAACTGGCCTTTCTCCAAATCCTCCACGTACTCGATGCGAATCTCTGTGCCCGGTGCAAAGTCGGGATAGACGCGGCGCACCAGGCGCTCGCCATCTCGGCCGTAGAACAGGACCGCCTCCACAATGGGGCTGGTGCTGCTGGCCTCAATGACAAAGGTGAGCGACTCGGAGAATACGTAGCCGCTCTGGGTAGAGACGATATCTATGGGAGCATCGGCGCAAACGGGACTGGCCCATAGAAACAGTGCGAGAACAAGGAGGAGAATCACCCCCCCCAGGCGACGGTGCGCACTCGGGCCCAGGCGGCTGGCGTCGTCCCGGCTAGGGTTCGATTCCGGCAAGGTCCTCAACAGATACGTCAACGTACTTGTCTCCCTCCTCTATGAGCATAATCGGAATGTCATCTTTGATGGGATACTTGCGCCGGCATTCTGGGTTTTGGCAGACGAGCCACCTGTCGAACACGAGCTCTACCCGTGTCTTGCACGACGGGCAAGCCAGGATTGCCAGTAGTTCCTCGCTAAGCATGCGATTCCTCCATCATACGATGCCCAAGACAGGATAGGCTGCGAAGTGATAGGGTCCGCAAGGTCAAAGACGGCCGTACAGTCAGCCCCAGTCGAGCCAAGCCGCGGGGGAGCATTCCGGAGCCGATACGACCGAACGTGCAAGAGCGCCTTGCCCCTTTGGGGAGCATGTCCCAACGTGCCTGGGCACGCCCGCCTGCGGACTCATCCCCTTGTGCCGGCCCCAAGATCCGACCCATCACTGCCAACGGTGGTGCTGCCAGCCCAAGGCCGTCGCCCAGTATAGCACAATTGGTGGCCGCACTCAACTCATTTGCCGAAAGGTAGAGGTCATGCTATACTCGTGTGAGAGGAAGGGATCTGCACATCAAACACGCTCCTCGCTCGAAGGCGTCGTGCCGGTGTGTCATCAGGTTTCCAGCTTCCGCGAGGTCGCGGTGGAGGATCTGGAACCGGTTCGCCGGAGGATGAGAGGAGCGGGTGTTCAAAACGGAGGAGGAACCTTGGCCATCGTCAGCATGAAGCGACTCTTGGAGGCGGGAGTTCACTTTGGCCATCGCCGCGAGCGATGGGATCCCAAGATGCGTTCATACATCTTTACCGAGCGCAACGGGATACACATCATCGATCTTGAGCAGACTATTCGGGCGCTGGAGAGAGCGCACGATTTCGTCCGCGACACCGTGGCCGAGGGTGGCACGATTCTCTTCGTGGGGATCAAGCGTCAGGCGCAGGAGAACGTCGAGGCTCAAGCCACCCGCTGTGGGATGCCGTACGTCACGGTGCGATGGCTCGGCGGGACGCTGACCAACTTTCGCACCATTCGTTCGCGAATCGACTACATGATTGAACTGGAAAGGCAGCGAGACGGGGGGCACTGGGATGTGCTTCCCAAGAAGGAAGCCACGCTCAAGCTTCGCGAGCTGACCAAGTTGCAGCGGCGGCTGGAAGGTCTGCGCGACCTCTATCGCTTGCCGGATGCTCTGTTGATCACCGACGTGAATGGCCAGGCGATTGCAGTGCGAGAAGCGAACAGGCTGGGCATCCCGGTCATCGCTATGGTGGATACCAACTGCAATCCCGATCCGATAGACTTTGTCATTCCGGCAAACGATGATGCCATCCGCGCGATACTCCTGATCACCACCAAGATAGCCGATTCGGTGGTCGAAGGGCAACAGATGCGTGGGGTGATAATGGAGGAAGAGGCCGAAGAGATCCCTGTCGAGGAAGAGTATGCGGACGAGAAAGAGGTCAACGAGACTGTGGTGACGCCCGTAACCGCTCAGGTCGGTGAAAGTGAGGACACCATAATCATCGATGATGAGGGCGGAGAAGAGGAGTAGCTCACCCTGCAGAACGATCGGTTGGAAGAGCTGGAAAGGGAATCCAGCTCTCTCTGTGAGACTCAATGAGAGGTTGACCATACATGGCTATTACAGTGGAGATGGTGAAGGAGCTACGGCAGGCCACTCAAGCGGGCGTGCTCGACTGCAAGAGGGCGCTGGAGCAGGCGCATGGCGACATGGACCAGGCGGTACTGATTCTGCGCAAACAGGGCATCGCCGCCGCTGCTAGGCGGGCGGGCCGCACTGCCGGCGACGGTCGCATCGACGCCTATGTGCACCAGGGCAGCAAGCTGGCCTCGCTCATCGAGGTCAACTGCGAGACCGACTTTGTTGCCCGTACCGATGAGTTCAGGGCACTGTGTCACGATCTGGCCATGCAGGTTGCCGCTGCAAGCCCCAGGTGGCTGTCTCCAGAGGATGTTACCGAGGATGTGATCGAGGCAGAGAAGAGCGCCTGTCGCGCCGAAATGGCCGGCGAGAACAAACCCGAGCATATCATGGCGCGCATCATCGAGGGGAAGCTGGCCAAGTTCTACCGAGATAACTGCCTGCTTGAGCAGGTCTTTATCAAGGACGACACCAAGACCGTCAGACAGTTGCTCGCCGAGGCTATGGCCGCGCTGGGCGAGAACATCGTCGTCAAGCGGTTTGCCCGGTTTCAGATTGGATAGAACCAGACACGATAGCCCCAAATGCCTGCATCAAAGGGGGCGCGGATGGCTGCCAGGTACGGTCGAGTGCTGCTAAAGTTGAGCGGCGATTTCATGTGCGGCGAGTCGCGGTTTGGGGTTGACCCGGCGACTATCGATCAAGTCTCCGCCCAGATCAAACGTGCCTTCGATGTTGGCGTCCAGTTGGGAATCGCGATTGGTGGTGGCAATATCTGGCGCGGCAGCGACGCCCTCGCCCGGGGCATGGATCGGGCCACGGCCGACTATATGGGTATGCTGGGCACTGTGATCAATGGCATGGCCCTTCAGGATTCGCTCGAGCGCATGGGCATAGTCACCCGTGTCCAGACGGCCATCGAGATGCGTCAGGTGGCCGAGCCCTACATCCGACGACGCGCGATTCGCCACCTGGAAAAGGGTCGCATCGTGATCTTTGCTGCGGGCACGGGGAATCCGTATGTCACCACTGATACTGGCGCGGCCTTGCGGGCCATGGAAATCGGTGCCGAGATACTGCTCAAGGCGACCAAGGTTGACGGCATCTATGCTGAGGACCCTCTGATCAACCCCGATGCCCGGCGTTTCGAGCGCCTCTCCTACATAGAGGCGCTCAACATGGGTGTCAAAGTCATCGACAGTACGGCATTGAGCTTGTGCATGGACAACGGCCTGCCCCTGATGGTCTTCAAGCTGAGCCCTCCTGACAGCCTGGCTAGAGCCGTCATGGGCGAGCTCATTGGGACCATCGTTTCCTAGCCGACGCTAGACCGTCTGACGGCGCGTGCGCGACGCCGCAGATACCTTTCCTCCTCATGGGGGATCGCTCCAGATTGGCGGCGTCCTGAAGGAGGTGACTGCATGATTGAAGACATACTCCTGGATGTCGAGGAGAGGATGGAGAAGGCGGTCAATGTTCTGCGTGCCGATTTGCTTGCCATTCGCACGGGGCGTGCTTCGCCTGCGCTGATAGAGAGGCTGCCTGTCGAATGTTACGGTAGCGTCCTTCCCCTGAACCAGACCGCGACCATCGGAGTGCCGGAACCTCGATTGCTGACCATCAGGCCTTGGGATGGCAGCATCATCGGAGATATCGAGAAGGCCATCCTGAAGTCGGATCTGGGCCTTACCCCCGCCAACGACGGCAGGATCATCCGTCTGCCCATCCCCCCCCTCACCGACGAGCGCCGGCGCGAACTGGCCAGAATCGTGGGCCGCCGCGTGGAAGAGGGGCGGGTGGCCGTCCGGAACGTGAGGCGCGACGGAATCAAGGAGCTCACCGAGGCCAAGAGGCAGAAGCAGATACCGGAAGACGAGTTCTACAGCGCGAAGGATGACTTGCAGGAGCTGACCGACGAGTACGTCAGGAGAATGGACGAACTCGGCGAAAAGAAGCAAACCGAGATCATGGAGATCTAGTGGAGAGCTAGTGTGTGCGGGCGAGGGGATTCGGAGAGGGCCGGTCTGGTCAGAGTACCTCGTCACGTGGCGATCATCATGGACGGGAATGGGCGCTGGGCTCGCGCCCGTGGCTTGCCCCGCGTCGCCGGTCATCGCGCTGGCACCGAGAGTCTTCGCCGCGTTCTGCGAGCAGCAATCGAATTCGGCATCGAGATTCTGACCATCTACGCCTTCTCTACGGAGAATTGGGAGCGGCCCCAGCAAGAGGTCCGTGCTTTGATGGGGCTCGTCGAGCACGTGGTAGATAGCGAGATCGACGAGCTAAACGAGAATGGCGTCAAGATTCGTCACGTAGGACGTGTGCAGGGACTGGCGCCGAGGCTCTTGGACAAAATCAGGGATGCTCAGGAGCTCACCAAGCAGAATAGCCGACTTGTGCTCAATGTGGCCTTCAACTATGGTGGCCGTGCCGAGATCGTCGATGCGGTGCGGGAGATCGTGGTTGAGGGCTTGCCGCCAGACCAGATTGATGAGCGCGCCATCAGTCGCCGCCTCGCGACAGCCGGCTTGCCCGATCCCGACCTCGTCATCCGGACGGGCGGCGAGATGCGTTTGAGCAACTTCTTGGTGTGGCAATCGGCGTATGCCGAGTTCTACAGCACGCCAACCTTCTGGCCCGATTTCGACAGGAACGAACTGCACAAGGCGCTCCTCGCCTACCAGCAACGCGATCGCAGGTTTGGGCGCCTCGGCGCGGCACCAGAATAGTCCCGGTAGCCCGAAACGGCCCGCGAGCCCACATCTTCTGCCGGAGGCCCTGAATGCTAGGCAGACGTGTTCTCAGCTCGGCCATCTTGATCCCCGTGGTCGGCGCGGCGGTGTACGTGGGTGGTCTCTGGTTCCTGGCCGTGGTTGCGCTGGCTGGGCTCCTTGCCGGCTACGAGTACCTGTCGATGATGAGACAGAGCGACTTGGCGCCCTCTTTCTTCTTCGGGCTTTTGCTCATCGCGCTGTTTGTGGCTGATGCCCAATGGCCCAGCCTGGACCTGTTGCGCTGGGGCCTGGCCCTGGTTCCACTGGCTGCGCTCACCGTCGAGGTGTTCTACGGCAACGCGCAAGGCTCACTGGCGAATTGGGCGTTGACTATCGCCGGCGCCATCTACATTGGGTTCTCCATCAGTCACTTTGTCAGACTCCGAGCGGTGGATCGTGGGATGTGGTGGGTGGCGGTGGCCTTGCTGGGCACCTGGATATGCGATAGCGGGGCCTATTTCGTCGGGCGGGCCGCGGGCAAGACCCCGTTCTTCCCCCAAATCAGCCCCAAGAAGACCTGGGAAGGAGCCGCTGGCGGATTCGTGTGTGGCCTGGCGGCCGCCGTGCTCCTCGGGCGTTTTCTGCTGGGCTTGGCGGTCGGGTGGGGAATCGTGCTGGGAGTGTTGTTGGTATTCGGGGCCACCTTTGGCGATCTGGCCGAATCGGTCATCAAGCGGCAGGTGGGAGTCAAGGACTCGAGCAATCTCATCCCAGGGCATGGGGGCATGTTGGACCGCGTGGACAGTCTCCTTTTCGTGGCGCCCATCGTCTACTGCTTCGCATCCGTTGGCAAGGATCTCCTTTTCTAGGGCGTGACCAGGCACCGTCGGGAGTCAGGTGGCGTATGAGTTGGATCGCGGTGACAGCGGTTCTAAGTTTTGGCAACCTCATACTCTCCTCTGTCAACGCCATCATTGCCTTCTCGCTATTCGTCTACGTCCTGACCCACAACTTTCGCAGCCCGGTGGCCAGGGCATTCTGCGCGCTGGTGCTGTTTGTTACCGTGGTCTACGTTGTGGACATTGGCCTCGCTGAGGTCCGAACTCAGCGAGCGGCGAGCATGTGGCTGCGGTTCCAGTGGGTGGGCATCGCTTTCGTGCCAGCCGCCTACTTTCACTTCTCTGATGCGCTCTTGCGTACCACGGGCTCAGGATCGCGGGCCCGAAGCGTGGGCGTTCCCCTGGTCTACGGGCTTGGTCTCATCGCCTTCGCTCTGACCATGGTAACCGACCTGGTGGTGGATGGAGTCGGCCAGAAGGGGCACATCTACCACTTGCTGCCCGGTCCGCTGTTTGCGGTGGCCACGGGATACTATGTTGTGGCCAGCATGAGCGGCTGGTTCAACATCCGCCGAGCGCGGGCCCGCTGCTTGACTTCCACCTCGCGCCGCCGCATGTCCTACCTGATGCTCGCCTTTGTCGCCCCAGCTATGGGAGCTTTCCCCTACCTGCTTGTGCCAGCCACGGGACACTATCTGTCGGCCAATGTCGTCTCTGTCCTGAGCTTGATCGGCAACGTGGTCACTGCCCTGATGACCGTGGTCATCGGCTACATTGTGGCTTACCAGGGAGTGCTCTTGCCCGACCGGGTGGTCAAGCACAGCTTGCTGCATTACCTCCTTCGGGGCCCCCTGGTGGGCATTCTGGTGGTCGTGCTCATGCTGACCATTCCTCGCGTGGAGCACATCTTGGGCCTGCCTCGGGACACTGTGCTCGTCGTCAGCGTTGCCGGGAGCGTGATCATTCTGCAGGTCCTGGTCAATGTGGCCAAACCCACGATCGATCGGCTGATCTATCGCAAGGATCGCAAAGAGGTTGCCTGGATTCAGACTCTCGACCAGCGTCTGCTCACCACCACCGACCTGGAGCAGCTGCTGGAGAACACGTTGATCGCTCTGTGCGAGCTGCTGCGCGTGCCCTCGGGGTTTGTGGTCACCATGCAGGACTCGAAGCTCGCCCTGCGCGTCTTTTGTGGTCGCAGACAGGCGGCCGAGCGATTCCTGTCGAGGGCCTCTGTCGGTGAGCTACTCGGCGCCCTGTCCAAGAGCCGCCAGGACGAATTCATCTCTCGTGAGGACTTTATCCTGGCCGACAGTCATTGGCTGCTACCCCTCCGCAGCCGGAATGAGACCGCCACCTTGGGCTTCTTGGGCGTTCACGCCGCCGGGGCCCAGGTTGAGATTGGCGAGGAGGATCTGGAGGCCGTATATGGACTGGTCCATCGCGCCGAGTTGGCCCTGGCGGACATGCGCCTCCAGCAGCAGGTCTTTGCTGTCCTCCAAGGTTTGGGCAACGAGCTGGACCAGATTCAGGAATGGCGTTCGAGGCCACGCTACGTCGGCGAGTACGCCATCCAGGACATGGAAACGAGCCCCATTCGCTCGCCGGGCTTTGTGCAGATGGTGAAGGACGCTCTTGGCCATCTGTGGGGCGGTCCCAGACTGAGTGGGAGCTCTCTCCTGCACATGGGCATCGTTCGGGACGGGCTCGCGGAGCACGACGGTGTGGCGGCCAAAGCGGTGCGGTCGGTACTGCGAGAGGCCATCGAGCGCCTCAAGCCTGCGGGCGAGCGAAGCATGACCGCGAGCGAGTGGATCGTGTACAACATCCTCGATCTCAGATTCGTTGAGCGTCTGCGCATTCGCGAGATCGCCCAGCGTCTGGCGATGAGCGAGTCGGACTTTTTCCGCAAGCAGCGGATCGCCATTGAAGAGGTGGCTCAGACGCTCCTCCAGATGGAGCTGGCCAGGGAACGAGACGAGGAGAAAGAGTCCTAGGCCACAGTCTTTGACCCGTCTGCCGGATCGCGAGGAGCTGCGTTGACGTGCGGCAGAGAGAGCCGTGAGTGGCAGACCGCCGGGAGCGTTGGCTAGCGAAGATGCCCCTTTTCCTGGTACTCGGCAAACAACTGTCCCCAGGGCGTCTCCCTGCGCCAACGCTCATAGACATGACGCTCCTTGAGCGGCCAGCGAAAGTAGTCGTGGTAGGCTTCGGAGACGAAGGAGGCCACCCGGACAAGGGGAGTGTGAAAGAGTAGCTTCTGGAGCACTCTGGTCGGTCCATACCAAGAGAGCCACCCCATCATACGATGGAAGTTGACCCCGATCTTAAAGTGCCAGTTCTCGCCCGAGATGTCATCACCCACCACCTCGATCTCTCGAGGGTCGCCAACACCCAGCCCCTGCTCTTGGCCCAGACGGATGTAGCCTATGCTGAGAGGATCAAAGCCCATCATCTTGGCCGCGATGGCGTCGATGGCCACCTGATCGCCGCTGGCCAGGACGACGTTCTTCACCTCTGGGGTCATGATGCGCGGCCCTGTGCCATTGCCAGCGGTCGTGCCGTCCATCACGGCAAAGATGCCCCTGTGGAGTTCCTTCTGGATGTGCAGCAAATCGACCAGCACCTCGTGAATCCAGGTGTGGGCATAGTGACGGTTGGTGGTCAGGAGACCACCAAAGGCGTTCTTCATCGCACCCGTTGTGGTGGTATAGATGTGGCATTTGACCGTGGGCAGATGCAGAATGCTCCTTCCCACAAAGTAGTCTGGTATGTGGATCCCCTTGGGATAGACACGGTGCAGGGCATTCATCCTTGCCTTGGGCTGGTAGGGGATCCAGTCCATGTCGCTGTCCTTAAAGTTGTAGAGGACAGGTATGCTGTATCGCCGAAAGATGGGCACATAGTTGTTCAGATCCTCGCCCTTGAAGGTGTCGATGACCACGGTCCTGTTCTGCACGCAGACCAGCTTATCGTAGCCTCGCTTTTGCAGAGCTATGATCGTGCCCTCCAATTGCCAGGGCGTGGTGTTGGCGCCCGGGAAGGGATAGTGCCAGGAGATGTTGTCCTTGAGGATCACCGTCTTGTCAGAGGGGAGGAAACGCTCGACCTCGGCCAGCTCTAACAGGCGATCATAGTCGTCCAGCACAGTCTGGGGGCTGGTGCGCAAGACGGCTACCTTGGCGCGTGTGGTCATGGAGGGGCTCCTTGCACGGGAAAAAGGGACGCGAGTGCCCGCTCGCAGGCACATGCTCGTGCGCAACTCCCTCACATTGTACGATGCTGCGACTAACGGGTCAACACGCACGCGACAGCAGACCAACTGCCGGTCAGCTACCCTTGACACCAGGCCTGCCCCCCGTAGAATCGAGAACAGGTCAGAAAGGACGGCTCAGGCGCTGTCTCTGTTCCGATCCTGGCTGCGACGGGTCGCGAAATAGCGGGGAAAATGAACCGGGGAATTGCGCGCACTTTGGCTTCAGAAAGACCAGGAGGGGTAGCAAATGACAGAGGAAGCGAGGAGAGAACTGTACGAGATAACTGACAGCATAGCGGAACTTGAAAGGAAGCTGCACACTATTAGGAGAGAAAAGAGGGAGCTGACAGATAGAGCCAATGCCATCCGGGCCAGACTCGTCATGGAGATCGGCACAGCCAAAGATCATAGGCAAAGGCGACTCTACTCGACCAGAGATCTGAGGCAAGCTGTGCTGACCGTGAGACTGGACGAGAATGACGAATACCAGGCACTGAAGAGGAGACTGTGGGAGATGGACGATGCCGAAAGGACCCTGGCCATCGAGCATCAGAGATTGGCCGACCGAAGGACGCTTCGTATGCTGGAGATGGGCTGGGGCAATCTTCCATCATCCGGTAGCAAGTGAGGGTTGACTGCGACGTGATGCTTCGCGTCTCACCCTTCTGGAGACCTAGTCTCCTGGTCGCCCGGCCACCAGGAAGGCCACCGTGCTGCGCCACCGGCAGATGCTTCCCACGAGCTGCCGCTCAAAGAGGGCGCGAATCTCGGCGATGGCTTCTTCGGGCAGCCTTCGGGCCAGGTGTTGGGCGTAGCTGGGGCGAGGGCCTACATCATCGCTGAACCAACGGTCCGCCAGCCCCCTGGTCACCGGGTACTCACGCACCATCTCCACCGTCTCTACTCTGACCGGATCCAACCCCGCTTGCGCAAACGCCTGCCGCAGGTCGTCGGCATCCCAGTTGGTCATGGTGCCGGCGGCATCGGCATAGATGGCTTCTTCTGCCTCGCGGAGGTCTCGCGACAGCTCGGTGCCCAGGGCTGTCGTGTCCACCAGCGCGTAGAGCCGCTGCGCCCGCCGAGGTATCGCTTCAGCAAGGCTGATGGCCCCACCGGGGAGGAGCAGGCTCGCCAGCAAGCGAGCGGCGACCGTTTTGTCAGCATGTCTGGTCAGGCTGTTGCGCCCAACGATCAGGTCAAAGCGCACCTGGCCGGGGCTGCTTCGGCCGATCAGCTCTGGCAGGGAGTCCAGGCAGCCCGCCAAGACGATGGGACGCTCCAGCTCTGGCATTCGCTCGGCCTGCTGGCGCAGCGCTTCTGCCGCACGCTCGTCCCCTGCCAAAGACCAGACGCCTCCCTCGGGTACGCGCCGCAGCGCTTCCCAGGTGAGCAGGCCGGTAGCCGCGTTGAGGTCCAGGATGAGATGGTGGCGGCGAATCTTTACCTGGTCCAGGACGCGATCGCGCACTTGGCCGAGGTTGCGCCCCGAATCGCTGACGGCACGCATCAGCCACCGCTCGTGCCCCTGAACTACGGGGTACGAGCGCGCATGGTCGGTCGGCGAAAAGGTGAGCCCCTCGAACGCTCCACTTCCCTCCACGGCGGCAGCCAGTTGCTCCTCGCGTCGCCGGTCAACCCGGTCCCCGAGTTGCCTCTCATACCCCTGATCGCTGGGCCGGTAAAAGACCTGGCCCTGCAAGGCGTCGGGCAGGTACTGCTGCGCGACCCAATGATCGCGGTAGGCGTGAGGATAGAGGTAGCCTTCGCCGTGGCCAAAGCCTTCTCGGTCACGGCTGGCGTCCTTCAGGTGGGTGGGGACATCGCCCTCTCGCTCATTCTCAACCGCGCTCAGAGCATCGAAGAAGCCCATAGTTGAGTTGGACTTGGGCGCCGTGGCCAGATAGAGGGCCGCCTGGGCCAGATGGAAGCGGCCTTCCGGCAGGCCAACCCGATCGAAGGCGGCCGCGGCGGCCTCCACCACCCGTAGCGCGTTCGGATCGGCCAGGCCGACATCTTCACTGGCCAGGATCAACATGCGTCGGAACATGAATCTGGGATCCTCGCCGGCGTAGACCATCTTGGCCAACCAGTACAGCGCTGCATCAGGGTCCGAACCCCTCAACGACTTGATGAAGGCGCTTATGGCGTCGAAATGATAGTCTCCCTCGCGATCATAGAGGACGGCCCGCTTCTGGATCGATTCCTCGGCCACGGCCATGTCGATGACGATCTTGCCCTCCTCGTTGGGCGGGGTCGTCTCCACGGCCAGTTCCAGGGCGTTGAGGACCGAGCGGGCATCTCCGTTGGCGACATTCAGAAGGTGGCCCAACGCGTCGGGATGTATCTCGACAGCCAGCCTGCCATACCCGCGCTCTCGGTCTGCCAGCGCCCCGCGAGCGATGGCGCGCAGATCGTTCTCGGTGAGGGGGACGAGCTGAAAGACCCGGCTGCGGCTGAGGAGAGCCTTGTTCACGGAGAACCAGGGGTTCTCGGTGGTGGCTCCGATCATGATGACCGTCCCGTTCTCCACCCAGGGCAGCAAGGCATCCTGCTGGGCCTTGTTCCAGCGGTGCACCTCGTCCACAAAGAGGATGGTGCGCTGCCCGTGCAGGCCGCGCTGCTGCTGAGCCTCCTGGGTAACCCTGCGAACGTCCTTGACCCCGGCCAACACCGCGTTGAGAGTAACAAAGCGTGAGCGCGTGGTATTGGCTATGATCATGGCCAGGGTGGTCTTGCCGGTGCCAGGCGGTCCACAGACAATCAGCGAAGAGAGCTGATCGGCCTGAATCGCGCGGCGCAGGAGCCGCCCCGGGCCCACCACGTGCTCCTGACCGACGAACTCTTCCAGGGTGCGAGGGCGCATCCGCGCTGCAAGGGGAGCTTCGCGGTCGAATTGCTCCTTCCGGGCCTGCGTGAAGAGGTCCATGCCCTTCATGGGCTTCGATCTTTGCCGGCGACGGACACGGTGGGTCCCTTGTCAGCGGCACGCCGTCGCCAGGTGAGCGCCCTCTTGACCAGGCGCCAGGCACCCTTGACGGCGGCTACATCCGGACTGGAGATGGGGTGCTCGCTATAGCGGGCCTCAACAAAGGCCCAGCTCAGTCGGGCAACCTGGTCCGCAGCATCTGGGAGCTCTCTGGCCAGCGTCTCCTGATACTCGAGGGGCGTACTGCACGGGGGCCGGCCGAACCCTTCTCGCGAGCTGCGACGGAGAATGGAGAGATAGTAGTAGCGCACGAGGTCGCGGGGAGACAGCCGGCGCATAGAAAAGTAGCGCGGCGCACGCCTGTCTCCCCGCCGCCCGCGAGAGGCGAGCCGCTGGGCGATTCCCTGGCGAACGCGAGCAGCAGCGCTTCGGGTGCGAGAGCGCAGGATGTGCCACAGGCCTCTCAGCCATGCCAGAAGGCGCCCCACCGAGATACCTTGGAGCAGGCCCCAGCGGTCTCTGGCAAAGTGAAGCAGCGAATAGCCAGCCACTCCGGTGAGGATGAACCAGAAGATCAGGGAGCGCACCACTCCCCACCAGGGCCATGGCTCACCTTCCACCGAGGGAGGAGGCGGGAGCGGCGAAGGTGTGGGCTGGCTCGTGGTCTGGGCTGGCGACCCAGATGACCGGCCGAGAATGAGACTCAGGATGGTGGACAGGACCAGGAGCAACAGCGAAACGGCCTTCATGATAGCGATGCCCAGCCATGCCACTGCTGTGGACACGGCCTCGAGCAGGCCGACCGAGTAGCTCACCGGGAGCAACGCCGACACCAGGGCTACGAGGAGCAAAAAGGACGCCACCAAAAGTATCCAACGCTTGCCCAGTGGTCCCAGGATGGGGATGCTCGCCAGCTCCCAGTTCGCTCTCAAGACGGTGTATTGCGCTTGACCTATCAGCAAGAGACCGATCAAGAAGTAGGCCATCACATTGAGGATGACCCCGGAACTGCGAGAGTGTCTCAGCAGCATCAGGTCGCGAACATCCACCTGCGCGAAGCCGCTGAGCAGTAGTATGACCACGCCGCCCCAAAAGAAGGTGGTAACGATGGTTTGCAGTCGCGCCTGTCGGTCGGTGCGTCCCCGGCGGGGCATGGTGCTGCGCAGGTAAAAGTCGGGGGCAGTGATCGAGGGCTCCCTTTCGATGGGCGAAGCCTCCAACTCCTGCATGGCTCGCGAAAGCAACATAGCCAGGCCCCACAACGTGGCGATAAGCACGCCGCCTGCGATAAAGCCGAGATCGAGAAAGGTGGTCAGATCGTCCGACCAGGAGGCAATGTCGGCCATCAAGCCCTGAGTGCCACGGCCGAGGGACGTGCCAAGGCGCACCACCAGGAGTATGACCACCCACTCGACGAAGCGAACGCGCCACCAATCTCGCTGAGATGGGCCCGACCGGGATATAAGACGCTGAGAATGGATGCTCTCCAGCGATACCAGGAAGGCAAGCAGGGTGAAAAAGCGTCCGGGCCAGCGCGGTGCCATGAGCGCCACCACCTGGGCGACCGAGATGCAGATGCAGGTGAGCATGGCGGCGATGGCTATGGGCCTCACAGCTTCTTCCAGCGTGATCTGAGCCCAGTCGCGCTCGACGGGCGCGTTCTCCCCACCGTCTTGAAGGCCCTGGCGGAGATTGGCCTCAACCTTGGTGGATTCCCCATCCATCGGGAGGGAGCTATCGCCAGACATCGAGGTCCCTCTCTTCCCAAACCTGATAGGCCCGTATGCCCACCAGGTGGGCCCGCTCTCGGATGCCGTCGAAAGGCTCCCTGGGATCCAGGAGAATCAGCACCAGGTGGAATCCCGAGCGCTTCAGCAGGAGCATACTGTCGAACAACTGATCGTCGGCGTGCGCTGAGATGATGATGCCCGTTCCTCCCCAGGTCAGATGGAGACTGGTGCGGCGCAACAGGTTGACGAAGGAAGGCCCTTTTCCTGCCTGCACCCGAGCCAGGACTTCCAGAATGTGCATCAACTGCTCGCGCCCCTTGCGAGGCGGCAGAGCGATCGGTTGCGATGTTTCGGACAGCGGGTCTATCCCGCTGCAACTGAGACCAACGGTCTGTTGCTTCTCGATCAAGAAATGGGCTATGGACGCCGCGGTGACGATGCCCAACTCGGTAGCGGTCTCTGCCCTGTGCACGGTATAGTCGTCGCGATTCAGGTTCAACACGATCTCCGATTCGATGGAGATGGCCGGCTCAAAGCGTTTGACCTGCAGCGCGCCCGTCGCTGCGGTTGCTGTCCAGTGGATGCGACGCATGCTATCGCCGCTCTGGTATCCGCGAACCCCGACTATTCGCGTGGGGTCCTCATAGAGTCGCTGTCGGGTGGGAAGCACCCCAAAGGGTGTCTGCGCGGGCAGGCCAAGCTCGCTCAGCGGGACGATGCGGGGATAAACAATGAGGGCATCTGCATTTGGCACCTCTTTGCCCACGGTGTGCACCCCGAATAGATCGCCCGAGGTCAAGAGGAGCGGCCCAATCGGATAGTAGCCTCTGCGCCGACAGTCAAGCTGATAGGTGAGAGTGGTCTCCTCGCGGGGAAAGAGCGAGGTAACACACCGGTAAAAGTTGGGCGACTTGAGCTGGATGGGCAGTCTCTCGTGAACGCGAAGCCAGGGAGCCGGCAGGAACCCCCGGTTGCGGAGGCGCAGCCTCACCGGAACGCGCTCCCCCAGAAAGGCCCGCCGTTGGAACTCTCGCTCAAAGACTATGCCGCGCACGATTCGGTCGGCCCACACCCGCGACAGGAAGTAGACCCCGAAGAAGACGTAAAGTATGTAGAAGAAGAAATCCACACGAAAAATGGCTGCGATGAAGAACAATCCCAAGATAAAGGGGAGAAGATCGCGCATCGAGTTCTCTTCCTCGCTGACAACGCCCTGATCCTACGCCTGGTCGAACTCTCCGATGTCCAGCTTGACCTCCTCAAGCAGGTTCTCGAGCATGGTCTGGGCGTTGCGGCCTCGCAGAGCACTCTCCGGCCTGACGATCAGGCGATGGCCGATGACCGAGGGTGCCAGGAGCTTGACCTCGTCTGGCAGCACAAAGTCCCTTCCACGGATGGCCGCAAGGGCCTGCGAAGCCTTGTAAAGACCCAGGCTCCCCCGCGGACTGGCGCCCAGAATCAGGTCGCGATGATGGCGGGTGGCGCGCACCAGGCGGACCATGTAGTTGAGCACGGTCTCATCGACGGTCACATCCCACACGTCCGACTGCAGGGCGAGCAATTCTTCAGCATCCACAACCTGGCCGATCTTCTCGATGGGGTGGATGCGGCGCAGATTGATGAGAATCTGCTCCTCTTCTTCGAGCGAGGGGTAGCCCACGCCGATGCGCATGAGAAAACGGTCCAGCTGTGCCTCTGGAAGGGGGAAGGTGCCCTCGTATTCGATGGGGTTTTGGGTGGCCAACACCAGGAAGGGCCGGGGCAGTGGGCGGGTGACCCCATCCACACTGATCTGATACTCGCCCATCGATTCCAGCAGGGCCGACTGGGTGCGCGGCGTGGCCCGGTTTATCTCGTCGGTTAGCAGGATGTTGACAAACGCCGGCCCGGGGCGGAACTCGAACTCGCCCGTCTTCTGGTTATAGACCGAGACGCCGGTGACGTCGTTGGGCAGCAGGTCGGGTGTGCACTGCAAACGCTTGAAGCTGCAACCGAGCGAAACGGCCAGGGAGCGGGCCAGCATGGTCTTGCCCACACCGGGCACGTCCTCTATCAGCACATGGCCCTCGCAGAGGAGAGCGACCGTCACCAACTCGATGGCTTCTCGCTTGCCCACAATGACCCGTTCCACGTTCTCGATGACCGATCGAGCAAAGGCCTCAACGTCCTTCACCGACATGGTGTGCTCGCCTCTTTTCTCTTTGTATCTGTTCGGCCATCATTCTACGCCTTTTGCCTCGCCCTGGCAAGGCGCGCGGCGCACGGCCGTGCGCCACTGTGGGAGACCTGACGGGGAACCTGGTAAGCTGATGACAAGAACGCGGACCATCTGTCAAGGCCGCCTCCCGGCAGGGTGACCCCACCCCTACAAAAAGCCAATAACTGGACTACAGCCCATATCACAGCAGCGCCGCTGCGGCGGCAGACGCACGTTGTCCGAATTGTGCAACAGGCTATTGCACGGGGAGGAGGCCGGGGGGAAGGGTAGATGGGCAGCCCCTGCGCTATTGGCGATACGCCTTTTTCGGCACCCTCCCTCCCGGGCACGAACCAAGGTTCGGAAGGCTTCATGGGCTGCATCTGGGACTCAGATCGGGGTCAGTTCTCCGGCTCGCCACCTCCGATCACAGCGATGGCGGGCAGAATCGTGTCCTCATGGACATCCAGAGCAGCAAATCGTGTATAATAGTTCATGGGGGCGGTCCTCCTTCCTGTGGCTCCTGATCTTTTGTCAGCATTACCAGTGTACCACAATTGCGGGTCCGGTCCTGCCATATCACCTACCTTTTCAACTTCAGATGGAGGGAAAAGATGAACGGGCTATTCACGCTCCAGGCTGGGCTGGGGGGTATCCCCCTGCTTTCCGACGCGAGGACACGCTCCATCTCTGCCGAGAACCCAACGGGCGCTGTGGGGGGAGGTGCCCAGGAACTGCCGGATGAGGCGAGCCCCGGGTCGCTGTTGGGGCAGGGCTGGAAGATTCGCCCCTGCATCACCCTCGAGCCCAGTGCGACCCATCTGCTGGCCAACATCGACGGGCCGGGTGTCATCCAGCACATCTGGATGACCGCGCGTCCCGAAGCGAACCGCTCCTGCGTCCTACGGATGTACTGGGACGGGGAGGACACGCCTTCTGTGGAGGTGCCTCTGGCCGACTTTTTCGCCAACGTGCACGGTCTACGCTACAACGTGGCCTCATTGCCGGTGGCGGTCAATCCCTCTGGGGGCTTTAACAGCTACTGGCCTCTGCCCTTCCACGGGCACGTGCGCATCACCATCGAGAACCAGTATTGGGAGGCGATTCACGGCTTCTACTATCAGATCACCTACTCCTTGGGAGACCAGCCGGAGGATGCAGCCTATATGCACGCCCAGTGGCGGCGCAGTATCACCACGCGAGAGCGCCCTGAGCACGTGATCGTGGACGGCGTGCAGGGGCAGGGGCACTACGTGGGGACTGTTCTGGGCTGGAACCAGTTCTCCAACGGCTGGTGGGGTGAGGGCGAGATAAAGTTCTACCTAGATGGCGATGACCAGTTCCCGACCATCTGCGGGACGGGCACAGAGGACTATTTCGGTGGAGCGTGGGGCTTCGGAGGTACCTACTCCACGCCTTTCCTCGGCTATCCGCTGTGGCGCAAGGAGCCTGGGGAGGTGCCGCGCCACGGGCTCTATCGCTGGCACATCATGGACCCCATTCGGTTCCAGCAGGATCTGAGGGTGACAATCCAGGCCCTGGGTTGGTGGCTGAATCGCAAGTTCGAGCCACTGACCGACGACATCTGCTCGGTGGCCTATTGGTACCAGCGCGAGCCACACGCTCCATTCCCCGATCTGCCCGATCTCGCGGGACGCTGGCCCCGCTAGCAAGCCTCGCGGTCAGACACAAGAGGGCGAGTCGTCGATGGACGGCTCGCCCTCCGCTCTACTCGTCTGTTCCGGTCGATGGCTACTTCTTGGGCTCGCGCAACTCAGGCTCCTTCGAGCCAATCAGCTCGGCAAGCCGGGGAAGGATATCGGTCACATCAAAGCTCTTCCACATGCCATCGCTATCGCCCACGTTAAAGATGGCGAAACCGAGGACCTGCGGATCGCGGCGCAGCTCGTCGTCGTACCAGCTTAGCTGGGCCACATAGTGCTCGGTGGCCTCCTGGGGGGGGAGAGAGAAGACATCCTCAGAGAAATCGCGCCACCCCCCGGCGCGGTACTCGCCCGAAGGGAGCACCCCGCCGTCGATGCCGGCCTCGGTAATGACCAAGGGCAGAACCAGGTCGTGGGCTCGAAGATAGTGATCGTACCAATAGCGGTAGCGCAAGGTGAGCGCCCCAGATTCCTCGGATGCCTCCAGACCAGGGATGGCGGCCCCCAGTCCGGTGTGCATGGTGGGCGCCGAATACTCGTGCAGCGCCAGAATGCCCTCATGTTCCACGGCCACGGCTAGCGCGGGCAAGAAGGCCTCGAACTCGGACGGCTCTGGCGTCCCGACGGAGAAATTGCCCACCGCCACCTTGAGGCCCAACTCAGCCATGGCAATGGTGCGCTCGATCTCAAAGGCCGCATACCACTCCATGGCCGCAACACTGTCTATGGTGGGCTCGTTCCATCCCAACCAGTAATCGACGCCAGGGCTGTCCAGATAGGTGCTGGCATTGTCGGCAACGAACTGCCGTGCTCGCTCGGCTGGATCGCCTTCAAGCGACTGATCTCCCTCCACAAATCGGCCGATGGTTACGGTTCCCGGAGAGATAGTCTTGACGTCGGCCAGGAACGCCATATCGCCCAGGGAAACCACCACCGCCGGATGGGCCTCCCGAACCCACTCCATGATCGTGGGCGAACTGTTCCTGGTGAGGTGGATTCCGAGCTTGCTGCGGCCCGTCGGTTCGAGTCGCGTGAGCACCGGCTTGCGCAGGTAGGCCACCATATCCTCGGTCAAGGGCACATTCCAGATCGTGGTTGTGCCCGGGCCGCTGCAGTCCATCAGAATGGTTCCCAGTCCATCTGCCAGGCTGATCTCCATCTGGTGGCAGCCGCCTGAGAAGGGACCGTCCGGGAAGTTGATAACAATAGACGCAGACTGCTCTGGCGCAAGGGGCTGGGGAAACCATTCGTGAGCGATCTCCTCTTGATCTGGATCGTCCGAGAAGTAGCGGTCCAGGACATAGAGGGAGTTGAATGACCACTCTGAGAGGTTGGCGATAGTGAGCAGGTAGCGATATGGGACGCCAGGCACCGTGGTGGCTTGCACAGTGAGGCCGTATGGTGACGTGCTCGTTGGCAGGTCAGCGGTCAAGAGCACTTCAGATTCGATCACCGCCGCCGTGCCCTCATCGGCGCGGGCCGACAAGGGCATCAGAAAGAGCACTGTCGCGAGGACCAGGCTGATGCAGGCTGACCGAAGTGGAACCTTCATGCCACCCTCTGGGAAACTAGCTCGCGGATCAAAGCGCCGTTGCCCATGCGCTGTTGCACGTGGGAAGCGGGAAACCGCCGCATCCATTGTAGGATAATAGATCGGCAGCGTCAAGCTCTGCAGCATAAAGCCTGAGTCAAAACGCTGACATTTCCCCCGCGTCTGTCACCCAACGTGGGTGAGCAGGCGGACCAAGGACCAGCCCTAACAGTCCTTGCAGAAGCAAGTCAACGGCCGGTCGCCGTGGGATAAAGCGTCGTCACTCGGACTGCTGCCTTGGGTCTGGGAGTGGGTTCGGTCAAACAGGTTGCAGTTCGGCTGAGCTCAACCCACTGGGCAGAGTGTCTCGTGCAGTGGCCAATTGGCCGGGCTTCTTCCTCCACCGTGGCGACCGGAGGAGTCAGGCAGCCTTCTCCTCCTTCGCTGGGTCGCACCTCGTGGCCCATGGACTCGCCGGCGTTCTCCAAGGGGTGAAATGGCGTCCAGCGCTCCCTCGTCAAAGGGGCATCTACCCCAGATCGAGCTCCAGGATCGCATAGGAGTGTGGCTTCAGCTCCCAGGTGAAGTGGGAGGCCAGACCATCCACCGATTCGCTGCGCGCCCTGACGTTATCCGGGTCGGCCGGCGAGTTCTTGGCCATGGGATCGTCATGGTAGAGCAGGTGGACCCTGCCGTGTGAACTTACAGCTGCCTCAGATATGTCCACCTTGATCTCTACGGCGTCCTCCCGGTGACGGTTGACCATAGAGAGGTAGAGCTTGCGTCGGCGGGGATCGAGCGTAACCGAGCAATCCAGGTATGGCATCCCCGCGAGATTGCGGCCCGGCTCGTCGAAGGTCTCGCACTTCAACCAGGCGTCAAGGGCAATCGGGCCGCTGTGATGCACCTGCATCCACAGGGGCCAGTAGACTGGCTCTCGCCAAACCCCTTCTTGTTTGACCATTATCAGACCCACGACATTGATCGACTGGGCCACCGTTGCCAGTCGCACCTCTCGGCAATGCCGTTGCATGATGTTGATGAAGCTGGCCACCGCCAGGGCATCGCGCAAGTGATAGGTCGGCCTGAAGGGATTGTACTCCGGATGGTTGCCCATCATTCCGCCCCGGGGGGAGACGTTCCATTCGGTGCAGGCGATGGAGATGTCCCTACAGCGGGGGACACTCCTACGCACCATGCGGATCACAGCCTTGAGGGCATCGATCATCCTCTCAGCATCGTGAGGGGCAGCCATTATCTGGTACCATGGATCGCCAGTCTCTCCCTCGCGCCAGTAGGTATGGAAGGCAAGATAGTCCACATAGGGAGCTACCCGGGGTGCAGCCTCCCAGGCCCACAGGTGTGAACCGGTCATGCCCGCCCACGGCGACTATCGAGATCGAGGGATCGAGGCGGCGAAGCACCTTGGCCCACTCCCGGGCTTGAGCGCCATACTCCTGCGGCGTGCAGTAGCCGATCTCCCAAGGGCCGTACATCTCGTTTCCGAGCTGCCGGAATCGGACGTAGAATGGCTCTTCCCGGCCGTGCTCACGGCGCAGGTTGGCATAGTAGGTGTCGAGCGTGCCGTTGCAGTACTCGATCCAGACGGCGGCCTCATCAAGGGTGCCGGTGCCCATGGCCAGATTCAGGTGAGGTTCGGCCCCGATCCTGCGGCAGAACGAGATGAACTCGTCGGTCCCAAACTCGTAGCGGGCTGCCCAACCAAAGTGGAGATCGATCTTCTTGGGGCGCTGTTCGACTGGCCCCACGCCGTCCAGCCAATGGTAACTGGTCCCTGTACACCCCCTGGCCAGCGGACTATGGGCGGGCGCAACTCGCACATGGCCTCCACGACATCACGGCGGAGACCATGCGCATCCGCTGTCGGGCTGTCGGGATCGTAGAGACCGCCCTCAGAACAGCCAGGGCGTCGGCACATGAACTGGCCGTAGATGTTCCCGTCAATGCGGCTCAGCGCTCTCTCGGGATCGATTTTGACTCGCGCTTTCATACCTCACCCTTCCTTCTGCGCCAACTGCAAAGCACTGGCCACATCCCCCGCGTGCCGAAAGACACGCAAGTCCGAATGGTCCAGCCCCGCCGCAACCTCACCAACGGCGACCTCGCACGTGGAGGAATGCTACCTGGTTCTGAAAGGGGGGACCAGGTGGTGTCCCGTAGAGTGCCACAGGCTCGGCCACGAAGCCACGGCACCCCGGTGACCTAGTCCAGTTGCCGGATGACCAGCACGACCTTCCCCTGGATTTCCAGGTTGCCCGGGTGAACGTAGATCGGCTCCATGGCCGGGTTGGCTGGCTGCAGTCGAACGAGTCCGCGGTCTCTATCCAGATGGTAGCGTTTGAGAGTTGTCTCCTTCTCGTCCTTGAGCCAGGCCGCAACCAGGTCGCCGTTTTCAGCAGTTTGCTGATGGCGCATGATGACGATGTCGCCGTCATTGATCAGGGCATCGATCATGGAGTCGCCACGCACGCGCAAGGCATAGGTTCTGTCGGTCTTTTTCAGGAGCTCGGTGGTGATGGAAATGCGCTCAACTTCGCTGTCAGGGAAGTCGCTATCGGGCACCGGAATGGGTTCGCCTGCAGCGATGACGCCATACAGAGGAACGCTCACCAGGAGCCCGAAATCACCGCGATAGCCCTCGACCAAGTCATCCACCTCCCCTTGAACCAGGCGCAATCCCCTGGACACATCTCGATCGCGCTCGAGGTATCCCTTGCGCTCGAGCACCTTGAGATTGTAGCTCACCACTGAGGTTGAGGAGATGCCCACCTCCGCGCCGATCTGGCGGATTGTAGGCGGATAGCCGAACTCTCTGCCAAAGTCGTGGAGCATCCTGAGGATGTTCTTCTGGCGCGTAGACAGAGTGATCTCGTCTTGCATGAAAAGGGTCTCCTTTCCATCTCGCCCGTGTCTACATACATTATAAGGGAACATATGTTCTATGTCAAGATGCAAAGCGCTTCCTGGCAAAATCTTTCTTCACGGTTGGATGGCATCAGGAGGGCGAGGTGCTGGAGAACCCTGCATCGTGCGGCCGCTCATGTTCGGGTTCTGGACAGCTCGATCAGGCCAGGGCAACAGTGCGCAGGCATGGGTCTTTTTCCTCTGGTGTGATAGAATGGGCTGGATTGACTGTCTGTGGAGTTGTCTGGAAGGGCGCGGGTTGACAAAGGGGCGGTCTTGGGCTAACATTGGCATGTGAGGCGCTCCGAAGCGGAGCGCCCTCGCGGCGGATCAGATTATCATCCATCATTGGAGGGCAGGCTGCGCTTGGAAGCTTGGGGCCAGCCGCGCCTGGGCCAGGGAGGCTGTACCGTTGTTCAGAAGGAGTAGCAGGCCAGGCATGGTGGGCGGCAAGGTGGAGACCATCTTGGGGCCGAACACCACCTATCAGGGTATACTCAGATCGGATGGCAACATTCGCATCGATGGCGTGTATGAGGAGGGTCGGATCGAGACGGCTGGCAATGTGATCATTGGTGCGTCGGCCAAGGTTGTGGCAGAGATTGTGGCCAATTCGATTCAGGTATGGGGCGCGGTGCGCGGTGATATCACAGCACGAGGCCGTCTGGAGATACTGTCGGGCGGGCGGGTATGGGGCGATGTCCGTGTGGTCTCTCTGCTGATAGACGAAGGTGGGGTGTTCCAGGGACGGGTCGTGATGGCTGGCGAGGAACTGGAACCCCTGACAGTCTTGCCACGGGAGGTGGTCGGACCGCCGACCGCGAGAGAGACGGACGCCAGCGCGACGGCAGAGGCGCTCTCCTGAGACGGGCGGGAAGCGAGGCCCGTTCTTGGCAGGCCTTGGCGATCATACAGAGCACTGAAGCGGCCCGTGATCGCTCGGAGCCGGCGGCCCAGGAGTCTGGGGCCTCCCGCCCCGAGCAAGCCAGCGGGAAAAGAGGATGGGCACACATTCGCGGTTGTCGGCTGGTCGCCACTCGATTGCGATTTCGGAAGGGCGCGATATGCTTGCTGGCTGAGGCAGTCAGAGACAGATGAAGGCAGTATTCGTTCACAAGAACTGCGTTCTGCGCGATAGCCATATCGATCTCAAGAGTGCCCCCGACACCTGGCACTTGATGCCTGCCACGCTTGAGGCAATCCGGTTGCTGGCCAACGAGGACACGCTACTCTTTCTCTTTGACCCCGTTCCGCACGGGCGGGATGGTGAGGCCAGCGACCACGGTCTGGAAACCCTTGTTGAGCAGGTGCAGGCTGCCGGGGGGCGTGTAGACGGGCTGATTTCTTGCGGGCACGGCTCTGGGGAGCTCTGCACGTGCTGGGGCGAGTCGCCCACCAGTCTTTGGGTTGCTGCCTCGCGGTTCGATCTACGCCTCGAGGAGTGCTACCTGCTGGGGGA
The DNA here is from genome assembly GCA_035529675.1 of Anaerolineae bacterium. Classification (GTDB taxonomy): domain Bacteria; phylum Chloroflexota; class Anaerolineae; order UBA1429; family UBA1429; genus DATKWG01. Next base: position 668 of record DATKWG010000233.1, on the reverse strand, counting down.
CGCGGAGCAGGACCTGTTGCCGGCTCACGCCGCCGGTCTTCGACCTTTTGTCGTGCTCTGCGCACGCAGTATCGGCGAGGTGTTGGGCGATTCTCCAGCCCACAAGGATTTCCCCATCGCTGCCGACCTGACCACGGCCGTGCACTATGTCACCGTCGAAGAGGAGATCAAACAGCAACTGGGACATCCTCGCGATCCGGCGCGTCCAGCGCCGCCGCGCGAGGTCCTCTACAGAACCTCCGAGGCTTCGCCCACCATCACGGTCACTTCGCCCTTGGCTCGGAGTCTGCAGGCCCGCGTGCGCAGCTCGCGTCTTCAGCTACGCGACATCGCGCGCTGGCTGAGCTTCCTCGTGTTGGGTGCAGTGGGCCTTAGTCTGGGCATCGCCTATATGCTAACCCACCTCTACCGCATCCAGCCCTTCCCCGAATTCGTTTACTATGTGACCTTGCAGTTTATCCCTCGCCCGCTACGGGGTGCTCTCTTCATTGCCTGGGGTGCGGGCGCATTGCTCCTGGCCCTGCGTAGTTTCCGTCGCACCGCGAACCTTGGACTGTGGGGCAGGGGAAAGACGCAATAGAGGGTAGCCTGCCAGACCCTGCTCGGCCAAGCGTCTCTGATCTGGCGCTCGCGCCTCGAACAGCTCCGTGGCTGACGCTACTTCTTCC
>DATKWG010000232.1:0-3896 GCA_035529675.1 Anaerolineae bacterium | reverse complement strand
CAAGTCGTTCATCATGTTTCCCTTCAAGCTCTACCGTTCTTATCCCCATTGGGTGCCGCCGCTCATTGGCGAGCGTTTCAAGCACTTTGACCCTGATCGCAATCCCTTCTATGAGCAGGCTGAGGTGCAACTCTTTCGCGCCATGCGCGCGGGCAAGACGGTGGGCACCGTCGCCGCCATCGCGGACGAGCTGCACGTGAAAGTGTGGCACGAGCCAGTGGGCTTCTTTGGCGAGTTCGAGGTGATAGAGAATTACGAGGTGGCGGCCGCGCTGCTTTCAGCGGCTCGCCAGTGGCTTGCCTCCCGAGGGCGAGAGATCATGCGCGGACCAATGAATCTCAACATACACGAGGAAGTTGGTCTGCTCATCGACGGGTTCGATGGAAGACCGGTCATCATGATGACCTACAACCCGCCCTACTATCAGACCTTCATGGAGCGCTACGGCTTGATCAAGGCCAAGGATCTGTACGCCTATATTGTGGACATCGCCAGCTTTGGGCCGAATCTGGAGAACCTGCCATCCCGGGTATCTCGCGTGCCCCGCATCGCCAGGGAGCGCTATGGCGCGCAGGTGCGCCCCCTCGACTTTGATCGGTTCGAAGAAGAGGTGGAGCTGGTCAAGCCCATTTACAATGAGGCCTGGTCCAAGAACTGGGGTGCATTGCCGATCACCGACAGGGAATTGACCGCTATGGCGAACGACTTGCGGCAGATCATTGACCCGGAACTGGTGTACCTGGGCTTCATCGATGGGAAAGCGGTTGGATGGCTCATAGGCTTGCCGGACTATAATCAGGTGGCCTGCCACCTCAATGGTCGCCTGTTCCCGATCGGTTGGGCCAAATTCTTATGGTACAGGCGCAAGATCACCGGCCTCCGCGTGTGGGCGATGGGTGTCTTGGAGGAGCACCGCCTGAAGGGGATCGAGGCGCTGTTCTACGAGGAGGCCTGTCGGGCGGCCATTCGCAAGGGATACCAGTGGGTAGAGATGTCCTGGATCCTGGAGGACAACTACAAGGTCAGTCGTGCGATCGAGACGCTGGGCGGCAAGGTCTACCGCACCTATCGTATCTATGACATTCCCACCAGTTAGTGGCCCGGCGGGGTAGTGCCGGACGGGCAATGGAGGGAGGCAGGGGACAGATGGTGCGAGGGGGCCGCCCGGGTGGCGGTGGTCTCTGCTACTGAAGGGGTGAGAGAGGAAGAGAGGCATTGGAGCGTATCAAGGTTGTCACCGACAGTTGCGCGGATCTGCCTGAGGAGCTGGCCAGCGAGCTCGACATCAGAATCATCTCCGTTGTGGCGACATTCGGGAACCGGACCTATCAGGACACTGAGCTCTCCCGCGACGAGTTCTGGCGTCTGGCCGAGGAGGGCGTGCACCCCACCACCTCGCAACCGCCCATAGGGGCGTTCCAGCAGGCTTTCAAGGAGCTGGTGGACCGGGGACATCGTGTCTTGTGCGTCGCTCTCACCAGTCGTCACAGCGGCACCTTCAACGCTGCCTGGAGCGCGGCTCGAGCCTTTGGTGACCGGGTGACCGTGGTAGACTCCCTGTCGCTCTCCTGGGGGCAAGGCTGGCAGGCCATAGAGGCAGCCAGGATGGCCATCCGGGGCGACACCGTTGATGCGATTCTTCAGGCTCTTGGCTCTCTCAGAGAGAGAACCCGCATTCTCATCCAACTGGACACCGTTGAGAATCTCCGGCGAGGCGGACGGGCCTCCAAGCTCATGCCCCTCATCGATCGCCTGGTGCGCGCGCTTCGCATCAAGCCGATCCTCAACATGATCGACGGGGAGCTAAGGTTGTGGGGCGTTGCGCGCTCTTACAAGAAGGGGATCGAGCGCATCAAAGCAGAGATAGCAGCCCTGGGTCCCCTTGAGCGCCTGGCCGTGATGCACACGCGCCGTCCCTCGGTGGCCGAGAAGCTGGCCGACGAACTGGCCGAGCTCACCAACATGGCCCGCGAACGGATTAGGGTGAGCGAGACCGGCGCTGTGTTATCCTGCCATGCTGGGCCTGGGGTTATTGCGGCTGCGGCGGTGACCGCCAGGTAGCGGGGCGGAGGACAATGGCCATCGCAGCCAAGAGCGCGATGGCCGGGCGATTGACGTGCGAAAAGGAATGCGAATCACAGAAGCGGACAGCGCCGTGCTGGACCTGCACGAGAGCCAGACTCAGAGGTCGCTCCTCAGCGCTCGATGCCTTGCCTTGCGCGGATGCCCCGTTGATAGGGATGCTTCACTTCGACCATCTCGGTGACCAGGTCCGCCTCTGCCAGGATCTCCTGGGGTGCTCGCCGCCCGGTCAGGACCAGTTCCACGCCCGGCGGCCGTTGCCGGATGATGCTCAGAACCTGCTCTATGCTGACCAGGTGGAGGAAAAGGGCCACACAAATCTCATCCATGACCACGATCTGATATTCACCGCTGGCCATGACCTCGCGGACGCGCCGCAGCCCTTGCTGGGCCATGGCGATGTCCTCTGGTGCGACTCGATCTGTATGCACAAAGGTGCGCCCGCCGAATTGCTCGATGGTCACCAGAGGTGAGAGGAGGGACACACTGTGCAGTTCGCCACAGTCTTGTCCCTTGATGAACTGGCCGACAAAGGAGCGATACCCCCAACCGGCGGCCCGCAGAGCCAACCCCAGGGCTGCCGTGGTCTTGCCCTTGCCATCCCCGGTATAGACTTGAACCAGGCCCAGTCCCTGGTCGTCTGGGCGATCGTCTGGCCGGTGGGTCATGTTGTCTCTCCTCGTTGCGTGCCGGCGCGCCCCCACTATATCGGCCGTGGCCGCGCCCGTCAAAGCCACGCTGCCGCAATCCGCTTCGGCTATCGTATCCTCCAGGCTTGTGCGGCCAGTACATTCACCTGCCCCTCTGCCTGCTCCACCCGCCCTTTTGCCATCAATACCAGGCTGTTTGACCATATCGACCGCTGGGCTTGAAAGATGTCGGGCCTTACGATCACGTTCATCAATCCCCACTCGTCCTCCAGGGTGAGAAACACGAACCCCTTTGCTGTTGGCGGAGCCTGACGAACCACGACCATGCCCGCCACCTTGACCCTGTCGCCAGTCAAGGTCCTGGTCAGGTCGAGGCTGGTGATGACACCCCGCTCCTTCATCTCCTCGCGGAACAGCTCCATCACATGACCGTTTGTGGATAGCCCGGTCACTCCATACTCCCAGACCAACCGTTCCCCATAGGTCATGGGCTCCAAAGCCACCTTTTCACTCGCAAAGGGCAGAGGGAGTTCGTCGGCACGGTATCTCGTTCTTCCCAGTGCCCAGATCAGCTTCCGGCAATCTTGGTTCCACTCATCCATCCCCCCTGCCAGGATCAGGTTCTCGATGGCGCGTCTGGAGAGACGTGTTCGAGAGCAGAAATCCTCCAGGCTGAGATAGTGGCCATGCTCACGCGCTTCCAGAATGCGGGCGATGGTAGCCTCGCCCAGCTCGTCCACGTACCAGAGGCCCAAACGCACCGCGCCTTCCTCGATGGTGCATTCCTCTTGGCTCTTGTTCACGTGGACGGGCAGCACTCGAACGCCATGACGACGCGCGTCTCCCACCAGAACCCGTGGCGCGTAAAACCCCATCGGCTGGTTATTCAAGAGCGCGCAGTAGAACTCTGTTGGATAGTGGGCGCGCAGGTAGAGTGTATCGTAGGCTGTCTTGGCGAACGCGGCGGCGTGGCTCTTGCAGAAGCCATAGCTGGCGAATCCAGACAGTTTTGTGAACACGTCCTCGGCGATTTCTTCGGCCACACCTTGAGCCAGAGCCCCGGCCACGAACCGCTGGCGAAAGGCGGCCATCTCCTCACTCGATCGATGACGGGACATAGCTCGGCGCAGGAGGTCGGCTTCCCCGGCAGTGAACTGCCCCATG